>NZ_CP133779.1:2446238-2752018 GCF_034347425.1 Undibacterium sp. CCC3.4 | reverse complement strand
AAATCGCCGCGGTCGAACACACCTCGATACAAGCATTGCAGCCGCTCTTGGCGCTGCGGCTGTGCGCACACAGCTTTTCTTTATAACTGAAAAATTTCGGCTTTTCAAATTCACCGACCATTTGCGTCATCTTCAATGCCGCATCAAACTGCGCCAGCACATCGGTACCGGGCGCAAAATAACCCTGCGGCGTATCGCTCATGCGCAGCAGCGGCGTGCGCGACAAATCGAATACCAAATCACAACGCAGATCGCGCGCAATCGCAACTCGTGAAAAATCGATCGCCCCAACCAAGCCGCAAGCCTTGACACAATCACGATGCGCGCCACATTTATCGGCATCGATTTGATAACGGAAATCGATCGCATTTTCAGGGCAGACATCGATACAGGCATTGCAACGCGTGCAGGCTTCCAAATCGATAGGATTCTCTTGTTCCCAACGCACCTCAAACTGACCAAGATAACCGGTAAGCGTTACCGCACGGCCCGACCACACGGGAAAGACGCGCTCACTCAAACGCTCGCCAGCGGCACCGCCACTGGTGAGCAAAACATTCACATCAAGCTGCGCCGCCAAGCGCCGCGCCCATGGCAAGGCGACGTCGGCACTGCCGATGATCAGACAATTTCCAGCCGATTGATAATTCACCGTCGCCACCGGCTCTGGTGCCGGCAAGGCGGCCGCAGCCAGCAAGGCCGCCATCTTCGGCAAACTGGCGGCAGACTCAGACGACCAGCCGGCCGCTTCCCGCAAATTGACAAACTTCAGCGGTGCCACACTCGCGCCGGCCAACTCGCTGAACAGCGAACGCTCCTGGGTGCATGCGACAATCACCTCATCGACGCCCTGCAAGACAGTAAGAAAACTACCGACATCGCGCCGACATAAGCGCTCACTGACGTCGATACGGCTGGCACCAGTCGCTGCTGCCAACTTGGCGGCAGCGGCGGCATTGAGCGGCAAGGTATTATTACAACTGCAAATTTTTATCTGCGGATTCATTCAGGGCAGGCCTCGCGGTTGGCTGGGAAGAGGGTTCGGATGGTACACTGGTCTCAGCAGCATACGCTGCTTCGTTGACAGCAAGCTTACTGTCGACGATATCGAGTGGCGACGCTGCAGGTTCTGGCGCATCAAGCAAGGGTGCCGGTATCGCCATCCCCTCGCTCGCATCGGCGACAGCGCCGACATCAGCAACGGGTGACGCCACCATGCGCATCACCCCGGCCTGCAAATGCGCGAGCGGATTAAGCAAAGTCTGCGCATGCAGCAAAGACTCCAGCATACCGGCCGGCAGCGGATCGGGCTGGCTGTAATCGCCAATATAAATATCGAGCCCATCCATCATATTGAAATGTGGATTGGTAAATAACTTTTTCATCGCCAAGCGGCGCACATCAGGCTCCACATCGGCTGCCATGAAACGCGAAAAATCCGATTCATGTTGTAATTGTTCCAGCTCGACATGACCGGGCGGCGCACTCGCGACTGCCTCTGTTGGCAGCACGACCGCAGCGGTAACAGGCTCAATCGGCGGCGATGCCGGCTTGGCCCAGCGGCGGAAAAATTCGTCGGCGGCCATCTTAGCGCTGGCCCTGCGTGATTGGTAACACCACAGCAGTCTCGGCCTGGGCCATTTTCTGCACCGCCTCACCGCCCTCGAAAGACGGACGTTTGCGCTTCTTTTTACCCTCGTACTGAAAATGCTGCTGGGTATACTCGGCCAACCATGCCGCCACCTCATCGGCCAGCGGCAAAGTATCAACCTGTTCACCGCCATCGACCTGACGCGCCGCCTCATCGTAAGACAGCGTCAGCGATTTCGGCACCGCCACTTCTTGCCCATCCATCTCTTCCAAGCGCCACATCACAAACCAACACGGCGTGGCCGAACTCAGATTCAAAAAGTAACCGGGCGTTTCATCGGCATGTAAATGCACGGCAAAGCCAGGAAACAACCAACGCTGCTCGGCCTCACCGGCAATCAGTACACGCGCACCACCGGGCTGCGCATCGGCTAAAATTTCCAGCGGCTTCCAACGGTAAGCTTGCCAGCGATTATTCAAGGCTACGCGCTGCATCAGCACCGCCAGCGTGAATGGGAGAACGCTATGTTTTTCCATCATGTTAATATCTGTCCAATTTTGATTCCACCATTTCACTCGCACCCAAGCACCCAAGCACCTTATGGACAGCCCGCTCCCTCTGCGCGATGGTATCGCCGCCAGCTACTTGTGGCTGCCGGAAGGCGCCGCCGGTCGCTTACTCGACTTTTTATGCCAACGTTTTACGGATGTCAGCCTCGCCACCTGGCAGGCCCGTCTGCTCAAAAATGAAGTGTGCGACCAGCATGGTACTCCTTTACACGCAGACAGTCCTGCCAGGCGTGGAATGTGTATTTTCTACTATCGCGAAACCGAACAAGAAACCCCGATTCCCTTCCAAGCGCAGATACTGCACCAAGACCAGCACCTGCTGGTGGTCGACAAACCGCACTTTCTGCCAGTCACCCCGGGTGGTCGTTTTTTACACGAAACCCTGTTGGTGCGCCTGAAAAAACAAACCGGCCTGCCGCACTTAAGCCCGATCCATCGCCTCGACCGCGAAACCGCCGGCGTCATCCTGTTCTCGCTCAATCCCGCCAGCCGCGGCGCCTACCAAGAACTGTTCGCACGCCGCCAAATCAGCAAAACCTATCTGGCGCTGGCACCAGCCCTGCCGGCCACGCTGTTTCCCTTGGTACATCGCAGCCACATGAGCGAAGGCAGCCACTTTTTCACCATGCAAGAAAGTCCCGGCCTGGCCAACTCAGAAACCCGCATCGACATCGCCGAACAGCGCGGCGCACTCAACCTCTACAACTTACAACCGTTGACCGGAAAAAAACACCAATTACGCGTGCACATGGCCAGCCTCGGCGCGCCCATCGTCAACGACAGCTTCTACCCGGTCGCCCTGCCCTGTAAAGGAGATGATTTTAATACCCCACTGCAACTTTTAGCCAGTTCTATCGCCTTTATCGACCCACATAGCGGCCAAGCGCGCCAATTTCATAGCCAACGCAGCCTCGCGGCAGCAGACGAGCGCACAAGCTATTGACAAGCACGGCCAGCAAGGCTAAGATGTTGGACTTCGGAGTGTGGCGCAGTCCGGTAGCGCACCTGGTTTGGGACCAGGGGGTCCAAGGTTCGAATCCTTGTACTCCGACCAGAATTGAAGTAATCAAGAAATACGCAGCATCGTCGTAAAACAGTTTTTCGGAGTGTGGCGCAGTCCGGTAGCGCACCTGGTTTGGGACCAGGGGGTCCAAGGTTCGAATCCTTGTACTCCGACCAAAATAAAAAGGATCGTTGAAAATTTCAACGATCCTTTTTTCATCAAAAATCTGACTAGGGTTTGAAACCCCGGCCTTCAGAGGCTGTCGCAAAAGCCTGATGGACGCTTTTTTTACACCTGAAACACCGTATACCTCGTCATTCCCGCGTGCTTTTGGCGGGAACCTAGTGTCGTTTTTTACACTGAAAATGCCACAACTTCTGGCATTTTCAGTTAACCACGAACGCCGCTGGATTCCTGCCAAAAGCGCGCAGGAACGACGTTACGGGCGGTTGGGGTAATGATGCAGACTGAAAAACCCTTTTGCGACAGCCTCTTCAGGCCGGTGAGCGACGAAGGAGCGACCCGATGGGAGGGGATGCAAACCCCTTCCAGAGTCTTTTCCATCGTCGCTTGCGACGATCCATTAAGTTGCTTCACGCCCACCCGTCATTACCGTATACGCCCACCCCGTCATTCTGCGTTCAAACACCAGGTTTGAAGCGCGCCCGCAAACGCACATCGGCACCAAGCAGCAAAGTATCTTGAAACACCAACTGCTGCGCCGCATCGACATGTTCAATCAAGGGTAAATGAAACAAACCCGCTCCAGCCCCTAATAATTTCGGTGCCAAATACAGCAATAATTCATCCACGCAATCGGCCGCAATCAAGGCCCCATTCAATACCGCCCCGGCTTCGACATGCACTTCATTGATCTGGCGACGGCCAAGCTCGGCAATCAGCGCCAACAAATCGACGCGCCCGTCGGCCGCCGGCAAACACAGAATCTCGGCACCACGCGCCTGCAAAGCCGCACTGCGCTCGACATCAATGGCAGCACACACCAACAACACCGCTCCCTCATCAAAAATGCGTGCCGTCGGCGGCACCCGCAAAGCCGAATCGAGCACCACCCTTAATGGTTGGCACACCGCGCCGGCATCACGCACCGTCAATTGCGGATCATCGGCCAGCACCGTACCGCTGCCGGTCAAAATCACATCGGCACGGGCACGCCACAAATGTCCATCGCGGCGTGCCTGTGGCCCGGTAATCCACTGGCTTTGTCCATTCGGTAACGCGGTTTTACCATCAACACTGGCCGCCACCTTCATGCGCACCCATGGCAAACCACTCTCCATGCGACAAAAGAAACCGATATTGAGCTCACGCGCAGCCAGCGCCAGATCGGCCAAGCCGAGCTGATCGGCCCAATCAAACGCCACGCCGGCGTCCAGCAACATCGCTCGCCCTTGCCCCGCCACCTGCGGATTAGCATCTTGTAGCGCTGCCACCACACGCACGATGCCCGCCTCGATCAAGGCATTCGCACACGGCGGCGTGCGGCCGTAATGACTGCACGGCTCCAGCGTCACATACGCGGTCGCCCCGACCAGCGTATGCCCGGCCGCAACCGCAGCGCGCAGCGCCTGCACCTCGGCATGCGCCTGCCCAAGCGGCTGCGTGAAACCCTGGCCCAGCACCTGCCCATCGCGTACCAACACACAACCCACCTTGGGGTTCGGTGCAGTATCCATCCCAACCCGCTGCGCCAGCGCCAACGCCAGCGTCAACCAATCACGATCACTGCCGGAACTGAGCGCGGCATTCATCAGGTACGCGAAATCGTGATACTAGGGAATTTACTCGTCATGTCTTTGGCTTTTTCCGCCACCTTCACCGCCAGCTTGCGGGCGATTTCTTTATACATCACAGCGATCGGTCCGTCCGGATCGGCGACTACGGTAGGTCGACCGGAATCGGCTTGTTCACGGATCGCCATCGTCAACGGCAGAGCGCCAAGGAAATCGACACCATAATCGGCACACATCTTCTGCCCGCCCCCCTCACCGAAAATCGCTTCGGCATGACCGCAGTGAGAGCAAATGTGCGTACTCATGTTTTCAATGATGCCGAGAATAGGAATGCCGACTTTTTCAAACATCTTCAAACCCTTGCGCGCATCGAGCAAGGCGATGTCCTGCGGCGTGGTAACGATCACCGCACCGGTCACCGGTACTTTTTGCGACAAGGTTAATTGCACATCGCCTGTACCAGGTGGCATATCGACGATCAAATAATCAAGATCGCGCCAATTGGTTTGCTCCAGCAATTGTTGCAAGGCTTGCGTAACGATAGGGCCGCGCCACACCATAGGCTCATCAGGGTCGATCATGAAACCAATCGACGACACCTGCAAGCCGTGGTTTTCCAGCGGCTCCATGGTTTTACCATCGACCGTTTCCGGCCGCCCCGAAATACCCATCATCATCGGCTGCGACGGCCCGTAAATATCGGCGTCGAGAATACCCACAGCCGCACCTTCAGACGCCAGCGCCAGCGCCAGATTCGCCGCCGTGGTCGACTTACCGACCCCACCCTTGCCAGAAGCCACGGCAATGATGTTTTTCACATTCGGCATCAACTTGATCCCGCGCTGCACCGCATGCGCGACGATCTTCGAGCTCACATTCACACTCACATTGCCAACGCCAGGCACGGCACGCAAGGCGGCGATGACACTCTTACGTATCAAATCAAACTGACTGCGCGCCGGATAACCGAGCTCGACGTCGAGGCTGACATCGCTGCCATCGAGGCGAATATTTTTAGCCGATTTGCTGCTGACCAGATCCTGTGCGGTATTCGGGTCGATCACGGTGGCTAAGGCCGTTTTAATATCTTCAATGCTCAATGTCATGTCAATCTCCATTCAATCCCGCCAGTCTAGCGCAAAAAGCGGGCTAGCCAACGATAGCCTTGCACAGCAGCAGAGTATCTGCTGTGAAGAATGCAAGTCTCACCGGCAGCGCGACGCCTGCGCGCGCAGCTTCCCATGCGCATTCAGGCAGACCAATGCACCCTGATCAGCTTGTCATTTTCCTTGTGAAGACCTAAGATTGAACAATTCGAGACACCATAGCCGTGGATACGACTTCATATGTCTGCTTTAAACAAACAAACCCTTCAAGCTTTGGCCAGCAAATATATCTGGTGGAAGTCCGCCAGTGAAGCGGCATCGATGCCGGAACGACTGATTGCTCAGGTAATGAATATCGGCGACTACGCCGATGTCGAATTACTCACCGCGCAAATCGACCAAACGGTCTTGCGCGACGTGTTGTTACACGCACAGGCCGGCCAGTTCAACGAGCGCTCTTGGGCTTATTGGCACTATCGACTGGGCATTTGTGAACAGGGTCAGGTACCAGCCCTCCCTGTGAGAAAATTTGTATGACCAAAAATTTACCCGCCAATTTGGCTATATTGCCTATGGCGCAGCAAGCACTTTGGCCTCACCTTCGTCATATACCTGATGCAGGTTTCATACTGTATGGCGGTACCGCAATTGCACTGAGATTGGGCCATCGTCAATCAATCGATTTCGATTTTTTTTCAGACAGGTCACTTGACAAGGCAGACATCATTAAAGCGTTTCCATTAGCTGCAAAATCTACCAGCCTCCAAGACCGAGATAATACTTGGGTTATGCTGGTCTCAGGCAGCCAAGAAGAATCCGTCAAGGTATCCTTTTTTGGTGCACTCGATTTCGGAAGAGTGGGTGAACCGGAACTGACACAAGATGGCGTACTCCAAGTCGCCTCACTGGACGACCTGATGGCGACCAAAGTCAAAGTCATTCTTCAACGCGCAGAAGCCAAAGATTATCGCGACATTGCTGCAATGGTGAATGCAGGGGTGAGTCTGTCACGAGGACTGGCTTCTGCTCGCCTGCTGTTTGGTCCGAATTTCCAAGCCAGTGAGAGCCTCAAAGCTCTGGTTTACTTCAACGACGGCGATCTCAACACCCTGACTGAGACTGAAAAAAATACTTTGGTCAACGCGGTCAAATCGATAGTGAAGCTTCCCTCAGTAAATCTGCGCTCCAGTCGCTTGAGCGACATGCTCTGAAAATGACGCGAGAAGCGCACCGCCACAAGCACACCTCAATGCATGAAACGCCCATCACGCCCCACCACCGTCAGATCGATAAAATCCGACCCGTTATGACTCTGGCTGCTGAACTTCACATCAAAACCGCCGGTATGGTAAGTGCCCATCCCCTCAAGCGCACGAATCAAACCCTCACGCGTGAGATTGGCACCAGTTCGCCGCAAGCCCTCGACCAACACTTTGGCAGCGATGAAGCCCTCGACACTGACATAGCTGGCAGTATGCCCATGCTTACCGACATACCATTGATGATATTCCTTGATAACCGGATTGATATCATCCCACGGTGCCGGCATGACTTGTGAAATCATAATGCCGCGTGCATCCGCACCCAACTCGTGCACCAAGGCTTCGCTGCCGACAAAGGAAATATTCCAAAACACTGGCATCGTCCCCCCACCCTTATGCATTTCCTTGATAAAGGCTGCACTCGAGGTATACGCCGACACCATCACCACCGCCTGCGGCTGCAAGCGCCGTAGCGCCGCCACTGCCGCCTTGACTTCACTGCTGTTACGCTCGACGGTCGCCACCCCAAGCACAGCAATATTGCGCTTGGCCAGCGCGCGCTGAATACTTTCCAAACCGGCCTGGCCATAGGCGTCGTTTTGATATAACACCGCAATCTTGCTCATCGCCAGCGTGGTCGCATGCTCAACGATGCGATCCATCTCTTGCGCATACGAAGCGCGCACATGAAAAATATAATGATCGAGCGGTTCGCGCAAAGACTGCGCCCCGGTATAGGGGGCAAAAAAGGGTATCCCTTCCTTACGTACCAACGGCAAAGCCGCATTCGAGGTCGCCGTGCCGACATAGCCGAACAAGGCAAACACACCATCCTTACCGCTCAGGGCTCGGGTATTGCTGGCTGCACGCTCGGCTTCGTAACCATCATCGAGCGTTTTCAGCGTAATCTGTCGTCCCGCCACCCCACCCTGGGCATTCACCATATCAAAATACGCTTGCGCACCATCGCGCATACCCTGCCCCAATTCCTGCGCCGGACCAGACAAAGCGGCCGACTGCCCGAGCGTAATGGTTTTCGCCGTCACACCGGTTTCTGCGCCGGCCAGTGCGGCCCAAAAAAACATACTGCAGCCGAATAATTGTAAGTAATTTGGTTTTGACATACGAAAGACCTGAAAAAAATAAAAGAAAACACCGACGTCAGCAGCCAACCACGCCAACACAAAATTTGCCTATACTAACCGCATACTCAGCGAACTTTATGACATATCCTTGACAAAATTATTTCCCCAGCTTGCCACGCACGCATATAAAGGCGCGCACACGGCAATGACGAAGTGGGCGACGATTGCCGCCGGCACGAAAACGACGCATAACAAGCACCCCACGCTTCGTCGTTCCCGCGCAGGCGGGAACCCATGCCACGCCGTCGATAACATCGGCCTTGTCATATCGTCGTTCCCGCGCAGGCGGGAATCCAGTGGCACGCCAGTGCCTTCGAAGTAGGCAGTTAAATCAAGTGCGCTCTTTTTTCGCTGCACAATACAGCACCGCTCGCCCCGGCTTGCCACGCACGCAGATAAAGGCGCTCACGCGCCACTGGATTGCCGCCTACGCGGCAATGACGAAGTAGGCGACTATTTACTCCTAAGCGGCAATGACGAAGTGGCCAACTCATACCAACGAAAAACCCTTTTACGACAGCCACAATCAGCACGAAAACAAGGACATACAAAAAACATATCCGTATTTTTCACACTGTATCTGTTCAAAAAAAACGCCAATGCCCCCACTTTGGTGTAAATTGCGCCCATCTTTTTACTTTTTTTGGGGCCACGATGCAAACCGAAAGCTTTATCATAGGCAAAGATGCCTCTCTCGAATCCACCATCCGCACCATGCAAAGCAAGCTCGCCCAACGCGGCTTCGTTTTGAATGAATCTTCATGGCTCAATGAAATCGAAGGCATCTGGTCAGTCCACGTGAAAGACCAAGAATGCCCGATGTTATTCGCCAATGGCAAAGGCGGTACAGAATTAGCGGCGCGTGCCAGCGCCCTCGGCGAATTTTTCGAACGCCTCGGCACCCACTATTTCTGGACCCACTTCTACCTCGGTGCCACGCGCGCCGCCGGCACTTTCGTCCACTACCCGCAAGAACGCTGGTTTGCCCCGAACGAAGACGGCAGCTGGCCGGCCGAGATGCTCAACCCGGAACTGCACGAGTTCTACAACCCCGATGGTGAAATCGATGCCGCCGTACTGGTTGACCTGAATTCCGGCAATGTCGAGCGCGGCATCTGCACCCTGCCCTACCTGCGTTTGTCCGACGGTGCACTGGCCTACATCCCGGTCAACATCATCGGCAACCTGTATGTCAGCAATGGCATGGCCGCCGGTAACACCATGATGGAAGCGCGCAGCCAAGCGCTGTCAGAAATTTTTGAACGCCACATCAAATACCGCATCATCAGCGAAGGCATGTGCCTGCCTGAAGTACCGGACCAAGTCATCGCGCGCTTTCCCCGCATCGCTGCCGGTATCGCCGGTCTGCGCCAAGCCGGTTTTGGCATCGTCGTGCGCGACGCTTCGCTAGGCGGCCAATATCCGGTCATGAACGTCACCCTGCTGCACCCGAAAGACCAAGGCATCTTCGCCAGCTTCGGTGCCCATCCGCGTTTTGAAATCGCACTTGAACGCGCCCTCACCGAACTGCTGCAAGGCCGCGCCCTCGACACCCTCGAAGGCTTTCCTGAAGCCGGCTTCGACATGGATGAAATCAATGCCGTTGCCAATCTCGAAATCCACTTCGTCGACTCCAGCGGCGTCATCAGCTGGGATTTTTTAGGCGACACCCCGGACTTTGACTTCGTCGATTGGAACTTCAGCAACAGCACCGCCGAAGACTATGCCTGGCTGGTCGATGCCATCCACGCCGAAGAACGCGACATCTACGTAGCCGACTTCGAAGAACAAGGCGCCTACAGCTGCCGCATCTTAGTACCAGGCATGTCGGAAATTTATCCGGTGGAAGATCTGGAATGGGAAAACAACAGCGTCGGCAATCAAATCCGCCCGGCCTTGGTGCGTTTGCATGACTTAAGCAAAGACGAATGCAGCGAGCTGCTGGCCGACCTGCAAACCATGAACCTCAACGACGAACGGCCGTTGTGGGAAATTCTCGGTCTGGCCATACCAGTCGGCACGCCATGGAAACAACTGCGCATCGGTGAACTCAAAACCCTGCTGGCCTTGGCAGTCGGCGACCACAGCGCCATCCTCGAAGGCTGCGACTGGATACACCATTTCAACGACCTTTCCAAAGACCGCCGCGTCGTCTACCGCTGCATAGAAAGCATCCTCAAGCTGGAAGACAAAGAAGACTACCTGCGCGCGCTCATTCTGCTGTACGGCGAAACCACCTTCCGCCAAGCCGAAGCCCTGCTCGACGGCAGCGAACGCTTCTTCGGCCTGGTCGAACTCGGCAGCGACATGCAAGGCAGCGCCATGCACCAAAGCTTGCTGGCCGCTTACGATAAATTGTTTGCCGCCGAATAAACGCGACACCTGACCAACCTGACAACAAGCCGCAGCAATGCGGCTTGTTCGTTTCTCACCAGGCCAATGGTGCGCATGCTTCAGAACAAAGCCAGATTGTCGTGAAAATTCTTGAATTGATCAATATTCGTAGCTACAATTAACTATGAAAATCAGCTTTGATCCCCTAAAAGATGCCAGCAACAAAGCAAAACATGGCATTCCTTTGGGCGCTGCCGCGCAACTCGAGTGGAGCGAGGCCTTAATCGATGTGGATAATCGATATCGAACAGAGAGATTCACTATTATGCAAATCAAATCTAAATCAGGCCGCCTTCCCAGCTTGCTTACGGCTGACGAAGATGCCCTCGCTACGGCTGCCGCCTTATCAGACCCAGACAATCTGCCATGGACGGACCAACAATTGGCCGAACTGAAGTTAACACGCCCCCGTGGCCGCCCGTTCGGCAGCGGCACCAAAGAGCAAATCACGCTGCGCATTGATCGTACGGTACTGGCGGCCTTCCGCGCCGGCGGCGCAGGCTGGCAAACCCGCATCAACAGAGCCCTCGAAGAATGGCTGAGCACCCATTAAGTTGTCATACTTTATCTCAGTCATCCGCCGCTTAGGAGTACACTGGTAAGCACTAACTTAGCTATTAGCAAGCAAAACAATGACTGCAACGCGTCTCGAATCTGATTCCATGGGCACGATTGAAGTAGCCTCAGATAAATACTGGGGCGCTCAAACTCAACGCTCTATCCACAATTTTCCCATCGGAACCGATCGTTTCCAGTGGCCGCCTGCAGTGATCAAAGCACTGGGAATATTGAAAAAATCTGCCGCGCTAGCCAATTTAGAACTGGGCGAATTAGATGCGGCAATAGCCCTGGCTATCATCGATGCCGCACAAGAAGTGATTGACGGAAAGCTTGATCAGCATTTCCCACTGGTGGTGTTTCAGACCGGCTCAGGTACGCAATCGAATATGAACGCCAACGAAGTCATATCCAACCGCGCAATAGAAATGCTCGGTGGCGCGATGGGCTCCAAGACCCCCATTCATCCGAACGACCATGTGAACCGAGGACAATCTTCAAATGATACCTTTCCCACCGCGATGCACATCACCGTGGTGCAAGAGCTATTGACGACACTCCTGCCTAGCTTGCTGAATTTGCGTCATACCTTCGCTGACAAAGCTGTTAAATTTGACAAAATCGTAAAAACTGGCCGTACCCATCTGCAAGATGCAACCCCCATCACACTTGGCCAAGAAATTTCCAGCTGGGTGGCACAAATTGACTATGCCAGCGAATTGATCACCGCATCGCTAGATGGGCTGTATCAGCTTGCCATTGGCGGCACTGCGGTAGGAACCGGACTCAACGCGCATCCACGCTTTGGAGAACTCTGTGCCGACCACATTGCCAAATTAACGTCCTACCCATTCCGCTCCGCGCAGAATAAATTTTTCGCCTTATCCGCACACGATGCGATGGTCAATACTTCCTCCACTTTGCGCACACTGGCCGGTGCTTTGATGAAAATTGCGAACGACGTCCGTTGGCTGGCAAGTGGTCCGCGTTGCGGCATTGGAGAAATCCTGATCCCGGAGAACGAACCGGGCTCGTCTATCATGCCAGGCAAAATTAATCCTACCCAATGCGAGGCATTAACCATGGTGTGCGCACAAGTATTTGGGAATGATGCGACAGTCGCCTTCGCTGGCAGTCAAGGCAATTTCCAATTGAACGTATTTAAACCGGTGATATTGCACAATGTATTGGAGAGCATTCAATTAATTTCCGATAGTTGCGCTGCTTTCAATGAGCACTGTGCCGTCGGCATCATGCCAAACTTGCCAGTTATCGAAGCAAATTTGGATAAAAATCTCATGCTAGTCACGGCATTGAACCGGCACATAGGCTACGATGCGGCAGCCAAGATCGCAAAAAAAGCACTGCAAGACGGCAGCACGCTGCGTGCCGCAGGGCTTGCTTTGGGGCTGATCAGTTCCGAACAATTTGATGCCTGGGTTGTGCCATATCAGATGACCCACCCTTAATTGCGCCATACCACGAGAACAAGCACGCCATGAGGAAGCGCAGCTTTCATCCCAAAGTTTTTCACCACTCAGCGCCACTCACAACAAGCCGGACAACTCCGCAGCACTGCGCGTATGCCGTTCAAACAGCAAGGCAATGAGCGCACAAATCCCACCCGGCGCAAGCCGCTGCGGCTCAAGCTGCTCCAACAACGCCAGCAGCGCCGCCAAGGCCGCGCCGCTTTCTTGTATGGCGCGGTTGATACCGTGCAGCGCATCGAAGCCGCTGCAAATCGCCGCATAGTCATCGAGCAATTGATCAAAACCAAACGCCTGCAAATCAGCCTGCGCCACACCGCGCAGCGTTTCCAAACGGGTTTGTAAAGCGTAAAGCCGGTATAAGGAGTGAGATGGTGCGGACGCATTGGTGTGCGCGCTGGGGGTGGGGACAGGCATGATGGCCTCTTGGCGGAAGTAAAAACCACGACTGTCGGGCGCGGATCGTGCCGCTGTGAGATGTGTTGAGCACCGAAGACAAGCATAGTTGAGCACATTTTATTTGGCAATCGGCTTTTATGCAAAGTCCGCGCCGCTGCCCGTGCGATGCATCTGCCCCTATGTCAGCGCTGGCCCTCGGTTGACGTCACTTGTCTGATACAGCCTGAAAATTCCTGCCCAAAACCGCACCACCATGCAGCAAATTTACGCTTTTGTAGCAAACTTCGTAGAAATGTATCGAAGTATCGCGCTTTTTCGCGCATCGTTACAGATACATACATTTCTCAGGTTCAACACCCGCTATTCTTGGCTTTGAATTTCCGTTAAGCACGTTATACCTATAGCCTGCCTCGTACAGACCAGGCGACGCAGCTATGAAAACCACTACGAAAGGAAAAAACTCATGTCCATTTCTTCACTCAGCAACAATAACCTGTCCATCTTTCAAACCCAAGCCACCTCTGCCACTTCGGGCGTGAGCAGCACCAGCTTCGGCGGCGGTGATGGCGATGGTGATGGCGGCAGCGGCGGCGTGAAACGCGCCGGTGGCCAGTTTGCCGCGGCGCTGATGCAAGCCTTGTCGCAGTTGGCCAGCAGCAGCGCTAGCAGCGCCAGCTCAGGCACCAGCGCTAGCACCACCGGCACAACAGCGAGCAGCACGGCAGTCAGCGACACCAGTAGCACTGACAGCACCAGCGCCACCGATCCGCAACAAGCCTTGGCCGCCTTTGCGCAAAGCCTGTTTGCCGCCTTG
Organism: Undibacterium sp. CCC3.4; assembly: GCF_034347425.1. Classification (GTDB taxonomy): domain Bacteria; phylum Pseudomonadota; class Gammaproteobacteria; order Burkholderiales; family Burkholderiaceae_D; genus Undibacterium. The sequence goes on along the minus strand of NZ_CP133779.1, from coordinate 2,737,936 downwards.
CAGGCGCAATCGGGCAACCAAACCGGCAGCAGCAGCACCAGCAGCGACAGTAGCACCAGCACCAGTGCCGTCAGCGCCAGCAGCGGCCACCATCATCATGGCGGTGGTGGTGATGTCAGCAAGCTTGAAAGCGGTTTGCAAAGCTTGATACAACAATTGAGTGCCTCAAGCAGCAGCGCCACCAGTACCAGCAGCACGAGTACCGGCAGCAGCAGCACCGACAGCTCCGACAGCAGCGCGATCGCCGCACTCAAAAGCAGTTTTTCAAATTTACTGACAGCCGAAGGCCAATCGGGCAGCACGGCCAGTTTGAGCAGCTTTTTGCAAAATCTGAGTTCGAACCTGCAAGGTGCCAGCAAGACCGGTAACGTCGTCGCCACGCAAGCTTGACCATGCTCGGCGCGGACCGTTTTTGATCAAACGCTCCGCGCCGCGCCCGGCTTCAGGCGCTGAGCAAAGTCCACGATGATGAGTATGCGTAAGTCAGCGTGGAGACAATCGCGTTCTACGGCACGGTTTATGCGGGCTTAGCGAGACGTTGTGCAACAAGCGAATTCAATGACACACCGGCCTGCGCAGCTTCCATGGCGAGCGCGCGGTGAACGCGTTTGTCGATCCGCACATTAAAGTTGCCGCTATACTCGCGGCGGGCTGGCGCGACCGGAACGATTTCGTCGCGGTTCTCGTAGCTCTCGCGCACACCGGCCCATGCTTCGGCCAATTCATTCAGTGCCGCCTCCGGCGTGAGAGCGAAAGCAGATACGCTCGGCAATTCGACAAAATGCGCCAGATAATCACCTTCGTCATCCTGATACATCGTGACGGTAAAACCATCAAATCGGTCAGTCGTGGCCATTTTCGCCTTCCCTCTCAAACTGTGTAATGAATTGTTCGACTTGATAGCCCTTGGCCTTGCCATCACGGCCCTCCTGAATGGATAAGCGATGCCCGGTCGGTGAATACCAGATTTGATGACTGCCGCGCTGGTGGTCGAATGTCCAGCTTGCGCCGCGCAATAGCTGTTGAAAGTCTTGAAACGACAATCCGCTTGGATTATTCAAGGCTTTAGAGGCTGTCGCAAAAGGGTATTGAGTCGGTATCATTACCCTAACTGGTGGCCACATCATTCCTGCGCGCTTTTGGCAGGAACCCAGCGGCGTTCGTGGTTAACTGAAAATGCCAGAAATTGTGGCATTTTCAGTGTAAAAAACGACGCGGGGTTCCCGCCAAAAGCATGCGGGAATGACGAGGTATGCGGTGTTTCAGGTGTAAAAAACGTCCATCAGGCTTTTGCGACAGCCTCTTTAGCGATGAGTTTTTCGCGCTTCATCATATCGTAACTATAGGTAGTTACAAAAATATGTCAACAATTTTTAAAACGACATAACACCGAGATCAACCTGAAACTCTTTATCATGACTAAATTTCGGCCATTACCGCTCAGACAGTAACAAAATCACTCACGCACTTGTCACTTACCACAAAGAAATTTTCTTCTGCTTCAACAGCAACACCATGGTCAAGGTGATCATCATTTCAGTGAAATACAAACTGGCGATCAAGCCACCCGATTGATAATGATAAGTCAGCCAGCCACCATACAGCGCATGCAGCGGCCCGGCGCACAGATAAATCTTACTCATGCTGCGGCTTTGTCCCAAAGCCAAAAAGCGCCATTGCGATAACATCGCCGCTACCGCAATGATAGAGGGCAGAAACGCCAAGGCCTTCAAATACCAAGAGGCCGGCGCGAAGGCCTCACCCAGATAATGCAAGGCAATGTAATCGGCCCCAAAAAACATCACCGCACCGCCGCACAGTTGTATGCCCATCATGAACCAAGCACCGCGCCGCAGCAGTATGCTGCATTCGGCCGCACTGCCCGGCTGCTGGCTTAGCGCAGCAACGCGCGGAAACAAGGCGGCCGCCACCGGTTGAATGAAACCTTGTGCAGCCACGCGGATTCTATCGGTGGCCGCAAAAAATGCGACTTGCTCGGGCAAACCGAAAAATTTTAATAAAATTAAATTCAGGGTGGTGTAAAAGCTGGTCGAGATATTCGATAAAAACACTGGCCAACCTTCTTTGAGCATACTGACGATGCTATGCCGACTGATAGACGCCGATACCAGCATACGGGTTTGCAGCAGGTACGCGAAAGAAAACAGCGCCGCCAGCAGGCCCGATATATTCTGCAGCAAAGCCGCCAACAACACATCATCATGGCTGTTCACAAAAACAAACACCAAGGGTAAGGGCAACAGCCGCGAAGTACTGGTGATGAGCGCGAGCACGCGCATTTTTTCTAAACCTTGAAACAACCAAGTGGGAAACAAGGCATTGCCGATTACGCCGATGAAGCACATCGCCAACAGCGCGGCATTTTCACGTATCGGTGCAAATGTCCCCACCAGCGCCAGGCACAGCAAGGCCGAGCACAGTGCCAGCAAGAGTTTAACGGCGATGGTATTGGCAACGATGGCCGAGACTGAAGATTTTTTTCCATCGCTAATAGCGATCAGGCGAGTGGCCGTGATGCCGAAGCCGTAATCGGTTACCAGAATAAAATACTGTATCAGCGCCTGCGCAAAACCGAGCGCGGCAAAGGCAGCGATATCGAGCGTGCGCGTCAGGTAAGGCAAGGTGGTCAGCGGCGCGAGATAAATAATTGCTTGAACCAATACCAGATACAAAATATTTTTTGTGACAGCACTCATGCGCAGGTGATCAGTAAAAAGAAAAAAACAGCACGGTTTGTTGTGCTGCGTGCGAGAAGCCCTTCATCATGTCATTCCCGTACAGCTCAGGTCTCGTCATTCCCGTACACCTCACGTCTCGTCATTCACGCACACCCCACGTCTCGTCATTCACGCACACCCCACGTCTCGTCATTCCCGCGTAGGCGGGAATCCAGCGGCGCGTAAGCGCCGTTCAGCGGCCCAGATCAACAAGCCCGGCGATGTTGCAACGCCTAAGCTGTGAAGGCACTGTCGTGCCACTGGTTTCCCGCCTGCGCGGGAATGAGGTCATGACGAGAACGGCAATGTCATCGTCGACACCCGTCATTCACGCACACCCCACGTCTCGTCATTCCCGCGTAGGCGGGAACCCAGTGGCGCGCAAGCGCCGTTCAGCGTACCAGCTAACCAAGCCCGGCGATGTTGCCGCGCCTAAGCTGTGAAGGCACTGTCGTGCCACTGGGTTCCCGCCTGCGCGGGAATGACGTCATGACGAGAACGGCAATGTCATCGTCGACACCCGTCATTCACGCACACCCCACGTCTCGTCATTCCCGCGTAGGCGGGAACCCAGTGGCGCGCAAGCGCCGTTCAGCGTACCAGCTAACCAAGCCCGGCGATGTTGCCGCGCCTAAGCTGTGAAGGCACGGTCGTACCACTGGGTTCCCGCCTGCGCGGGAATGACGTCATGACGAAAACGGCATTTTCATCGTCGACACGCGTCAATATCTCAACGGAAACTCATTCCCGTATGCGCCACATTCGTCAGTGCCGTATGCACGTGGTTCGTCATTCACCGAACTCTCACACCCCGTCATTCACGTAACACCCCACGTCTCGTGATTCACTCACACCCCACGTCTCGTCATTCCCGCGTAGGCGGGAACCCAGTGGCGCGCAAGCGCCGTTCAGCGTACCAGCTAACCAAGCCCGGCGATGTTGCCGCGCCTAAGCTGTGAAGGCACGGTCGTGCCACTGGGTTCCCGCCTGTGCGGGAATGACGTCATGACGAGAACAGCACTGTCCTCGTCAACACGCCTCAATGCCTCAACGGAAGCTCAAATACTTTTTCAACTGACGCCATTTTTCTTCCTGCTCAGGCGTTTTCGGCGCGGCCGAAGCTTCGGCCACAAACGCCGCAATCAGTGCCACGATCAAACCGAACATGGCGGCCGCCAGCGTGATAAGCGCGCGTTGCGGTTTAAATTTACGTTCCGGTTCAATGGCTTTATCGAGCACCTGAATCAAAGGAATATCCTTAGCTTCATCGAGACGCGCCGCTTCATATTGCTTGGCCAGTAAATCATAAAGCATTTGATAATACTTCACATCACGCAGTATCTGTATGCTGCTTGGCCCGCCAGCCGCATCGCTTGCACGCGGCGCTGCTGCCAGCGGATTACCATTTTCCAACTTACCGAGCTCCTGCTGCATACCCAACAACTCTTGGTAAGCGCGCTTATACTCATTATTATTCGGCGTAACAAAGGCTTGCATGGCCTTGAGTTGAATTTCCTTAGCCGACACCGCCGCACGCAAACGCGCTGCAGTTTCCACCACGGCCTTGCTTTGGCCATCAACACTGAGCACGCCCTTGCTATCGATGCCTTTGGCCAGGGTAGTTTCGGCCACGATCATCTTGTCTTTAGCGAGTTCCAATTGTTTTTCAAAAAACAAGCGGCGCTGCGAAGCTTCGGTGAGCGCAAAGCGACTCGTCAGTAAAGTCAGTTCTTCCACATAGGCATTGGCGATGGCCATGGCAATTTTCGGGTCTTTATCTTCGACTTCAATCCCGATCAAACCATCTTTACCGGCGGCGATGGTGGAATTGGTGTCCAACATCTTGCGCGTAGTTTCTACCAACTTGACGTCATAACGCTTTTTCAAATCGAAACGGCTGATCAGCTTATCGGTAACGGCGCGGCTTTTCAGCATGGCGATATACAAGTCATTAGGGTTTTTAATCCCCAACGCGGCACCTGCGCCACCGGCCAAGCCACCGAGTTGGCTCAGCATAGCCGAGGCGGTCGATTGGCTCTGTTGCGGTGGAAGAATCTTGGTATTCGCCTTAAAAACGGCTTGCATGCAGAGGCTGATCAGCAAACCAGCCACCCCACATACGATCGGGTACAGCATAATTTTTTTCTTATGCTTGGCCAGCGTGAGCAAAATATCCATCAAGGCGAGGCCATCATCTTCATCTGCCGGAGCGGCGTGCAACTTATCAAGTGTCGTCATGCTTAATTTTTCAAAGATTTAATTGCGGCTGCACCGAGGCCGAAACCAGTGAGTATCGTTGCCCAATCTTTCAAACCAACAATGAATTGCTGGTAAGTCGTTTGTTTATTCAAGCGTTCCGGTACAACAATCGTATCGCCCGGCATGACTTGCGAAGAACCTACACTCGAGAACCAACCGCGCCCAGTGTTTGACAAGACAGAACCATTGGCCCGCAAGATAAAGGTGTTGTCGATATCGGCTTCGGAAGTTGGGCCAGCTTCGGCCAAGTAGTTATCCACCGACAAACCTTTTCTCCAGATAATCGACGATTCTTGGCTCAGCGCGCCGAATACATGAACAAAATCTGGCCGGCTAGGGATGATCAGTTGATCGCCATTTTCCAACTTCAAAACCGGCAGCTTATCAAAATTTTCGTCGTTGGCAGCCAAACTGAAAGCAATCCGGCCGGTGGCTTTCATTTCACGCAACTTAGCCACGGCTTCACTGGCAGCCTTTTGTTCGGCTGCCAGCTTGATGGCCGCCGCTGCAGGAGTGGCCGAGACGCCCTGATTCGCAGCCGAACGTGCCCCCTCACTGCGCACTTGTGCTTCGAGACGACGCGTAACGCGTTCCAAATTAGCCTGCTGCTCTTGACGCGCACGCTCACGATAAAACTCGGTGCCGAATAAATAGGCGTTCGTGGTAGGGCCACCGGCTTTGGCGATCAGCGTTTGCAAATTGTCACCGGGACTCATTTGGTACACACCCGGCACATTGACTTCACCCTCGATGCGTGCAAACACCTTGCGCTTGGCAATTGGCACCTGAATATCGTTTTGAGAAAAAATCGTCACCGCATCACCGGCTTGCAACATAAGGTTATCGGGGTTGGCCGGATTTTCCATGGCCCGACCCAAATTGAAGGGGATCAGGCTAACATTGAGGGTGTCGCGATCGATGCGTTCAATCACAGCATAATCCCAATTGACATCATCGATCAAATTGCCGATGCTGCTGGCAATCGAGAACGCATTTTCACGCACATCCCTTTTATTATCCTGAAAAGTGCCGAGGCCCTGTTTTCCCTTGGCATCAGGATCATCGCTCTGCCCCTGTACATCATTCTGCCCCAGCACATCATTCTGGCGCTGTATCGAGGCGCGCGTGACCAACGCTGCGCGGTTCGGTATCAAATCGCGTATGCGCATGCCAGCCTTAAACGGCACTCGCAAGGCTTGATTAACATTGCCGCGCAAACTAACTGCGTTAGAAAACTCCGGCGTAATCGAAGCAACGGTGAGCATGTCGCCGCCTTTCAGGATTTTCTTCAAACCAGCTTGATCGAGCGCGAAATCTTCTATCGTGCGCGGCTGCGCCTTGGCATTATCAATACGCTCTAAAAAAACCCGACGCGGATCGGCGATGACAGGCAAGCCACCGGCGAGTTCGAGAATGCTGGCAATGCTTTCATTGGCCGAGCGCAGTTCGTACACGGCCGGGGTATTGACCTTGCCAACCAAGGCAATATGGCCGCTGGCCGGTGGAATATAGATGGTATCGCCATCCTGCAGCTTGACATCATTGCTCTTGTCGCCCTTGGCGATAAAGGCATATAAATCAAGACTGCCGACCACTTTACCGGCGCGTTTGACTTGCACATTACGCATGGAGCCATTGGCATTCGGCCCGCCACTGGCCAGCAAGGCCGTTACCAGAGTAGAGAAACCCGACACCGTATACGAACCTGGTCTCTTGGCCTGCCCAACCACATACACGGTCATCGCCCGCACGCGGCCAAAATTAACGCTGCTGGTGACATCGCGGTACTGCTTGGCGATAGCCGCGCGGATCACCGCATCGGCATCGCCTGCCTTGACACCAGAAAGCTGAATATTGCCGATGGTCGGCAAATTGATGTTACCGCTGCGATCAACCGTGGCACGATAATCGATATCGACACTGCCCCAAGCGCGCACCTGCACTTCATCGCCACTGCCGAGCACATAGTCGGTAGGCAGCGGGGTGTTTTGGGCCGGCACAAAGCCTGCCTGCGGACTGGAAAAAAATTCACTTCCAAACAGCGCTAAATTTTTACCGGTGGCGTATTTAATAAAATTCTGAAATTCGCTCGGTTCCTGCCGTTTCGCGGACAGATCGCGCCGCGCAGCCGCATCGCCATTGTAATCAGCGGTATTGTTATTGTTATTTTGCGCAGCGCCTTGATTAGTGATGTGCGGTGCCGCTTTAAGCGCAGTGCTAGTGCTGGCATTGGCGTTGGTGTTGACATCAGCGCCATTGTCAGTCTGCTGGGCAAACACGCAGGAAGCCGCGAAAATCGCGAAAACCGGCAGCGTACTCTTGATTATCTGGTGCATAGAGGGTGTCATATTGTCGGGTTACAATCTAAAACTAAGGCGCGCCAGGCTGTGGACAGTCCGGCGCTGAGATCAGGAATTGGTTTTCTTGGCCGCCGCAGCGGCAGGCTTGAGGCCGCCGCCTGCTGTCATCCAGCGCTTGATTTTAAAACGCACAATCATGGCATACAATCCGCAATAGCACAAAATAAACAAGCCGGTAAACAGCAAGACCAGCGGCGTACTTGACCAGCAAAGGACAGCCGGCACGATCGAAAACGCCGCCAAGCACCACAGATAAGGCGCGGTCAGTGAATTCCGTTTGATCATATGCTCGGCTTCTTTCGAGCCTATCATGTGGCGCACCAGGCGTTTGTAAACCAGCGAATGCAGATGTATCGCATCAGGCAAACCAGCCGGCAAGCCGCGGATCACCTTGCGGCGGTAAATAGAGAACACCGTTTCCCATACCGGATAAATCACCAGCAAGAGCGGAAACCAAGGCGATACTTGGGGATTGCGATAGACCAGCATGACGCAAATTTCTGCCACCATGAAGCCCCACAGGTAAGCACCACCATCACCGGCGAAGATGGAACCGCGCGGATAATTCCAAAACAAAAAGCCCATCGTGGCACCGATCAGCGCCAAGCACTGAGCAAACAAAAACAAATCATTGACTTGGTAACTGACATAGGCCAGAGCCGATAAAATCATCACCACCACGCCCCCAGCCAAACCGTTGAAGCCATCGATGATATTCATGGCATGGGTAATGCCGCCGACGGCAATCATGATCAATAAGGCATTGACCAAGATATACGTGGTGATCAGCTCATCGAGCCAAGCCACGTCGAGCCGCACCAACTTGGCATTAAGCAGCCACATGCCGATTAAGGCAGAAACGAAAGCAGCCAGCAGACGCTTGAGCGGGCTGACTTTTTTAGTCAAATCTTCAGTCATCCCAGCCAACCAGACAGGAAGAATGGCTGCGATGAAGGGCAGACTGTTAAATTCGTATGTGTCATAGTACATTGCAGCCATGCCAGCTAACAAACCCAAAAATACAGGCAAACCACCTATGCGTGGTGTTGCGCCATGATGCATCTTTTGCGGCCCAGAACCTACATGATCTGAAGACAAATGTTGATGTGCATGCTTAAACTGTATTAGAGCAAAACATGCTAGCCAAGAAACAGCAATGGCAAAAGAAAACACTTTTATCATAATAAAAAAAACCTTAATTCCTGCGAAAATCGAAAAGTGCTTGGTTTAAATGCTCTGAACACCCATCTAAAATTCGTCGTTAACAAACAATCCCATTCCAACTAGTCAACGAAATTTGCTCAAAGACGATATTTATTGATCTTGCAACAAAATCTATCAGCAAAAAATCATTAATCACAAAACTTTTTCCGTTAGAAAATGTTCCTGAAATCAACTTACTTATTTAACATCTACAAACGACGATGTCAAATAATTATTTAATTGTCGACCGATTAATCCTGCCGCAAAATCTGAAATATGATCGCTATAACTGTATAAAAGCCTACCGCTCTTTTCTGGTGTGCAAAAACGGTTTGTTTCATCACAAAGTATGTTGAGTGTATCAAACACCCTTACTTTCCTTGAATCAATAGTTTGCAATTGATTCAACAATAACCGATATTTTTCAGAAAGCTTCAGTTGCTCTTCAATTCCGATTCGGCAATACTTTTTTTCGCCATTTAAATATTTATTTAAAAAATTAAATTCGGTAATCCTATTTAAACAGACGCTGGGATCAGCCAAAGTAGGATTATTAACAACCAACACAATATTTTTTCCAGCTTTTAAAAATATTTTAATGACCTGAGAAAATCCCTCAAAAACATCATCATAGTTTTTACTATTTGATAAATCCTCAATAGAATACTCATTATTCAACTGGAACAATGCTCGGGTCGCAGCGACAATAACGACAGTTTCAATATCGGGATTGCTTTGAATAGCATTTACAGCGATGCCTGTCATTTTTTGAAAACTTGAATAATCTGTTCGGCTAGACATTAATGGAATAGGTGCTCCGTTAGCGCCATTCCCACCAATGAATAACCACCGTCCACTATCGAGTGAGGTCCGAACTAATCCGGGAAAAAGAGCAGCAGCTTTGCTATCCCCCATCAATGCAAAACGGGCCTTGCCTCTGGAGTCTTGCTGACAGTTTCCGAATAACTGTTTGTCTTGCATGTTAGTGACGCCTCAATCATTTACGCTAAATCCCAAGTCACCATTATCTGCACCACTCAACGAAAGTGGATTCAAGCGTGTAAAAGTCCGATTTAAGCCATTACCGTGAGACAAAACAGCTAAATTTCGTTCTTTTACATAAGAATAGCCGCTTAGTGAACCAAGAGAAATCATCATCAACACTAACGCAAATGTTGCCGTTTTCCCCCACTGACTAAATCTTATTGGCTTTTCGACGACATGCAGCGTCGCCCATGCCAGAATTATAGAGGCAACAACCGCAGCAATTCTCATTTCCAAAGAGGGCACTGCTCCTAAAATTACTCTTAAAAAAGAAAGTATCGGCCAATGCCACAAATATAAAGGGAAACTAATTAAACCAAACCAAACCAAAAATTTATTGGATAAAACCTTTTGATTGAACCAAGTTTCACTGGAAGAGTAAATTAATAATGCAGCACCGATTGTAGGAAATAATGCCCAATAACCTGGAAATGCGTTCTCTTTTGTAGTTAAAACCAGACCGCATAATATTAAGCAAGCCCCGATACAGGACAGTACGGAATCGGCGTCGATACCGATAATTTTATTTTTTGACCTTTTACTTAAATAAATTATTGCTAAGGCGGAACCAACCAATAGCTCCCAGAATCTCGTTAATGGCGAGTAAAAAGTTCCCGTGGGGTCTCTACCAATTTCTACAATATTTAAAGTAAACGATAAAATACCGACGGCGATACAAATATAGAAGAGGTTAATTTTCTTCCTACTTGCGATCCACAAAATGAACGGCCAAAAAATATAAAATTGCTCTTCAATAGCGAGCGACCAAAGATGTAGTAACGGTTTCGTATCAGACAAAATATCAAAGTAGCCAGCATCTTTCCAAAGTACAAAATTTGAAACAAATGCGACCCCTCCAACCAAATTTTTATTCAGAAGCTGAAATTCTCGTGGAAACAAAAATAACCAACCTATCGCATACGTTGTAAATAAAACGAGTAGCAATGCAGGAAAAATTCTTTTGATTCGTCTACTGTAAAAATCAAAAAAACTAAAACTTTGGGCCTGTAAATTCCCATAAATAATAGTTGAAATCAAAAATCCGGAAATGACAAAAAAAATGTCAACTCCAACAAATCCGCCGGGAATCAATTCAGGAAACGCATGAAAACCAACTACTGATAAGACTGCAATTGCACGCAGGCCATCAACATCGGCTCGATATTTTGGATGTACAGGACTAGTTTGTATCACTGAAAAATACTCTGATTTTAAGTTAAGTTACTATCGGATTAGGACATATGAAAACGACGATTACAAGCTATCGACAAGACAAACGCCTCACGGTATATTCAAAAAATTTGCTTACAGGATATTCTTATATAAATTCAACATTAAAGTCACTGAAATATCTTCGGTAAATTCACTGAGAAACCTAGTCCGAGCACCAGTGGAGAATTTTTCCGAATCAATTTTTGACCACAGAATTCTATTGCATGCCTCAGCAAGCTTTATTTCATCACCAACAGGCACATTTAAGCCGCTCACCTCGTGCTGATTTACCCACGGCACTCCCGACCCCGGTATGTTGGACGCTACAATTGGCAGACTGTAAGCCATCGCCTCCAGCAACACTACCCCAAAGGCTTCGGAGCGCTCAATTGAAGGTAGACAAAACAGATCAGCCCTTCGATACAGTTCAGCGAGTGCATTGTCTTCCAGGCGACCGGTCAAAAATACTTTTCCGTTTAACTTAAGATCTGAAATAAGTTTTTCCAACGATTGATACAACTCACCGCTTCCAACGATTACAACAGCCGAGTCATCGCTAAGCTTTTCCGCTGCTTTAATCAGGACCTCAAACCCTTTATATGGGACCAGCCGCCCCACTGCTAAAACAAGTTTCTTTCCTGTTAATTTTTCGTTCAAATCATCCGACAGAAATGTGCTGCCAGATAGTAAGCTTCCGGTTCCACTTGTATCTGCTATTCCGATTGGAATGATATTTACTTTTTCGGAGAATCGCTTAAGAATCGGGGAGGCATCTGCATAAATCGGTGATGTAGCGACAATACAATCAGCTCTCTTTAATAACGCCGTTTCAAGGGGTCGCAAAATCGAACCGAGTATCCCTTTTCCGATTACATCGCTATGCCAATGAACGACCAACTTTGGCTTTTTTCCTAAAAAAAGAGAACCCAATGCGCCTAACATATTCGGGACATGTATATGAACAATATCCGCTGAGCGTCCCTCGGAGATACACCTCCAAAGATATTTTAAGCCTATAGGCTGAGACGCGATCGTTCTCCAAATAGGCGCACGAACAACATTGACGCCATCAATCACTTGCTTCAGTTTTGCAGGTGTCTTTTCAAAGCAAACGACAGTAAGTTGGTGCCCCGCCTTTACAAAACCAGATGCAAGGCTTTCGGTGACACTTTCAATGCCGCCGGAATCCGGGCGATAATACTTCCCTATATGGACAATTTTCATCATAGCTGCTTCCCAGTCTTAGCGAAGTACTTACGCGAGACATGCCCCTTTAAAGATCGCCACCAAACAGATATTGGCCAAGCAGCCCACCATCTCAATGGAACCGATCCATAGTATTTTTTCACTATGGCCATTGATTCGCTATAGTGCTGATGCCGTTTTGTATTGGTTTTAGTTTCTTCGTGATCTCGATTTATAGCAACATCGACCTCAATGTAACGAAAGGGGCCGATACGCTCAGACAGGCGCCACCATAAATCGTAATCCATCGACATCCCCAGTGTCTCGTCCGCTCCATCAACTCGTTCCCATGCATCCCTCCGCATCAAAGTGCCAGGCTGGGAAATAATGCATCTAGAAGCCAATCTGACTCTACTGAACGGCTCAGTCTTAATACGTTCTAACTTTTTTAAATTTTTATCTGTATTCCAGACCCGTCCATAAACAACAGGAGAGTCCGGAGCACTGGTAAATGCAGCTAGCAATGCATTCAAACCACCCTCAAGATAGACATCGTCGCTATTGAGCCATGCGACATATGGGGCGCTTCCTTTCGCTATACATTCATTAATTGCAGCAGTTTGCCCATTATCTGGTGCACTGCGCCAGCCAGCCAATTTGTGTTCCCACTTTTTAATCACCTCCACAGAGTTATCCGTAGAGCCGCCGTCCGCAACATATACCTCAACAGGAATATTTTGAGAAAATATTGATGCGAGCGCATCGTCAATAAACTGACCCTGATTAAATGAAGGAACGGCAATAGTAATTACTGGTTTAATGTTTGTCATTTGTAGCTACAGGTGTTTTTTTTAAGGTTATGGTTTTCAATAGCATTGAAAAAATTAATAATATTTGCAAGTTATAACCAATATTGAACAAAAACGGGCGCTGCGCAATCAGCGCTAGTATGGCAAGTGATGTCAACATCCAAAATCTATTCAACTTCAAGGCACTAATAACTATGAGCGATACAATAATGAAAAAAATTAAATAATATGCTGAAGCGGCCATAATTCCGTAATAAGCTGCTGGAAAAGCAGGATTTTCTCCGAATCCACCGTATATATCAAAACATGAAGATATATCCCAGTTGCAGATACCTCCCATCCCATACGGATGTTCAACAACTAAATCGAACGCACGCTCAAACAGCTTACTTCTGTTGTCGCCAGCCAATGCCCCGTCAACCACAGTAAATCTATCGATTATTTGAGAAACTCCGCTCGATAAGTACAAAAGATAATCAATGCCTGAGATTGCACAAGCTGGAATAAACAAGAGTTTTGATTTACGTGCCGCAAACACAATCAAGCAACAAACTAAAATATGTGCGATCGAAAAAGTGATTAAACCACCAATTATCAAGAACCAATCTATCCCCCGCAATTTCCGATAGACCATTAAATTAATCAGTAATATTGTGTCTATCGCAAACGTATATGCACCGGGCTCATCAAAAATAAAACTGGGACGGATGATATGACCGCCGCCAATAGGAAAATTTGAATTAGAAAAAGTTGATAGAAACAGCAAGAGCTCTCGGCCATCCGGGTTAATCAGGCGAAATAGGTCAGCACCGCCAGCGAGGGCATAAAGAAACCCGATGATAGCCAGTGCAAGTGACAGCCCCATGAACTTAGTAGCAAAGTCGAGTGCTTGGGGATGTTTTCGCAAATCTATTAAAAATACTAAAGGTATTAGTGCGCATGTCATTAAAATACGCGTGACCACCTCGGCATTGAGTTCAAAAATCATGCCTAAAAGCGAAATTCCAAATACAAGTATAGTGAAGAGAAAATAGCTTCTAGGCAATGTCTCTTTTTGCAAAAATGTTAAGCAAACGAGCGCTAAACAAGTCACCAAAAATGCATACGGATTAGACATTTGAGAAGATGAAATTAATGCCATAACCAAAAAAAACGTGTACCCCATTTTATTTGGCGCATCTATTTTCATCACATCAGTTACGCCTTTCTTGTGCAATCTAATTCCAATGTATGGTTAATTATGTTTAAGTATGTCAATGCAAATTCATGCTGACGTTTCTTGTAATCTCGTACAAGCAATTTCTCGTCTAAAGGAATCGCTTTTTCTTGAAAAATTTCTACCATTAACTGTGCTAATTGATCAGCATTATCAGGAGAGAAAAATTTTCCAAAAGTGGGCGCTTGCTCTTTATGAACCGCTAAATCGGATAAAAGTAATCGTTTGTTTAATGTTTTAGCCTCTTCCACAGTCGTGCTCCAACCTTCAAACCGTGATGGGTTCAAAACTGCCAATGCATGCACCATCATCGATTGAGCATGCTGAAAGGGTATAACTCCTAACACTTTAAAATTAGTGGAAACGCCAGCCTCTTCACAGGCATGCATCAATTCACTGAAATAATTTGGCCTTCTGAGGTCTTTCGTCTGTCCTGTGCATACTACCGTGACATTGACACCTTGCTTCTTTAATATGGCAAGAGCGTCAATAACAATTTTGTGATTTTTATGTGTCCAAAATTGATTCGGGAGATAAAGATATTTTTCCGGTAAATCATAAGTATTCATCAAATGATCTAGCGAGACTATTTTACTAAAATCAATTGGGTTCGATACAAATCTTAATACATGCTTATCTACCTTCGATTTCGGATAAAAATCCATTAAATCTTTTAAGGCGTCAGCGCTACTGACAATTACCCCATCACATTGTTCGCAAGAAGTCATGTAACGTCGCTTCACCCATCGAAGTTGTGATTCAGTCCAGTGTTCTGGCAGATGCATAAACTGAAAATCAAACAGCCAAGGTAAAGTTTTGATCCCAGGCTTGTTACCTAAATAGCCGGAGTGAGAAAGTAAGTCAATTTTCTTCTGGAGCAAAAATCGCGCCAAAATTGGATCTGAATCAAAACCACGAAGAGTGAACTGACGTAACAGCCAAGCTGGGTTCATCCGATCCAAAATACTGGTTCTGATTACTTCCAGAAACGGAAACTCTTCAGGTAAAGTTGTCTCAGTCTTATTTCCGGTAATAAACACGAACTGAATTTTACTTATGTCTTGTAATTGTAAGCTCTCAAACAAACTGGCAAAATAGTTCCTCCCACCGAACCAATCTTTGTCGTTGAAAGTGTATGCAATAGCAACTTTTAATTTCATTTTCACTTTCGTTGTTTGTGCCAATTAACGTACTGCATTAAGCCGTCAGTCAGATTTGTTTGAGGTACCCAGTTTAATTTTTCTCGCGCGTTTTTACAGTTTGCAGTCAATTGTTTTGGGTTTCCTTCATGCGCAATGCCATCGAATTGCAAAGGTGCTTCTAATTTCGATAATTCTGCAAGAGTAAGAAGAACTTTTTTTGTAGTAGATTTAGCATTTCCACCGTTATAAATTTCATATATATCTTGTTTTGCAATGGCTGCCGAACACAAAAGTTCCGCGGCATCAGAAACGTGAATCCAATCACGAAGCTCGTCACCAGTGCCAAAAAAATGCGTCTGCCCTTTCTCAAATTTATTCAAAGCGTCCCATAAAAGTTGTTTTTGCAAACCATCTCCGTAGACAGAAAATAAACGGACAATACTTATTTTTGTGGAAAAAAATTGGCTATACATTTCACACAATTTTTCGGCTGCCACTTTGTGAAAACCGTATGGAGAAATAGGGTTTAATGAAAACGATTCTGACAAGTCAACTGGACCATGGTCGCCATATACTGCGGCACTTGATGCCATAACCAATCTAGTATTACTTGAGCAGTATTTTCTTACAAATTCCAATACCATCGATGTACTACAAACTGTGCGCTCAAAATCTTTGCAGGGTAATTCATAAGATGCTTGAACTGAACCTCCGCCTGCGCAATGCACAATAATTTCAGGTGATATTCCATTTGTCAATAACTTTAGGTTATCAAGTGAAACGTCACCTTCGTTCCATTTAACGATACCCCACTTTAAATAGTCAGACTCGGTCCAATTTCCGTGGCCAAGTCCAAAAACTTGCCAGCCTTGCTCCGACAATCGTCTACAAACATAACGGCCAATAAACCCAGCGGCACCAGTAACTACAGCAAGACGTTCGTTTAAAACTAAGTTTCCAGATTCCATATATTTAAGTGGCATTAAATTTAAGTGAGTTTATGAACGTCACTAAAGACGGTAAGTTACTAATGTGATCTTGCAATGATTTTTCTAAAATAATAGGATCGTCGCTTACCGAACACCATTCCTTAGTATGCCAATTAAATAATTTTCGAATCTGAGATGGTGAACCAGCAACTAAACTCAGCGGTGGCACTACCCCACGAACTAAACTGCTAGCGGCAATAACAGCACCAAACCCTATGTGAACATCACCCACTAAAGTGGAACCAGTTCCAACCCAACAGTTCGGTTCTAATACAATTTCTCCGTAACTAACAACTTTTGCCTTGGCATAAGGAACCTGAGGGTCAGAGTAGACGTGACCAGCTCCCAAAAATCTGCAGGAAGCTCCGATCAAACTATCGTGCCCTAGAGATATTAACTTGCCGGCAGAAAAGTAACAATTTTGACCAATAAAAACTCGGCTATCTATTTTAATTTGCGTAGCATTAGATAATCCATTTATATGAAGCAAAGTACCCCGGTGAATTTGCACGTCTTTGCCAATAGCCACTCGTGACCATTCATTTGAACTAACACTAAAGGCAACATATCCTCTCATTGCGCCGACAGCATAACGTCCAAATAAATCTGAAAATTTTCTAATTTTTCTTAATTTATTGATTTTCATTCTACAAATCAACGGTACTTTTTGCTTCCAACTCATCAACATAGTCCTTCTTGTTATTCGCTTGCGATACCGATTTGAATGGAGCTAACCCCTCCAACAACGGTATATGCGGGAACGTCTTTAGTTACAATTGCCCCTGCCGCCACAATTGCGCCTTTACCAATATGAACGCCTCGCATTATAAAAGCCCCAGCACCAATCCAAGCGTCATCATCAACTACGACTTCACTACCAGAAACATTTCCAATAGAAGGTATATTTTCGATCGTTGCTTTTTTAAAATGCAGGTGTCGCTCGGAAGCGCTAGAGCTATGTGATGGAGAATCGAAAATGTTAACTCCATGAGAAATGAGTACTCTGTTCCCAATGCTAATATTTTCACCGGACCAGATGCGTGTATCTGGTCCAATGAAGCAGTAATCACCAATAGATATTTTTCCACCGTCGCAGTAAACCATTAGTTCACCACAGACAACCGTATTTTTACCAACGAGAATTGAAGGAGAAATACTACCGTTACTAATTACTCGACTAGTTCGGTGAAAAATAGTTGTAATATCTGCCACGCAGTGATTACGCATTTTTCGCTGGTGGAAAGCTAAAAATAATTTTCTGGCAAAATCTAAAATAATTCTCATAAAACTTCCTTCTAAGCATCAACCAATTTACTGAAAATTTAACTTTCGTTTTATGTAGAGGAAACACGGAACGAGTGAAAAACATGAGAAGCAGAACGCGGAAACTATAGGAACCGCAACAAAGCCAAATTTTGGTATCAAAAATATTTTTAGGCTGAAGGAGATTACGGCAGTAACTGCGCCAGTCCACATTACTATTTGATTTGCTTTACTTGCAAACATAAATACAGAAATAGCCCCTCCAACTGCCTCGACTATCCTCCAAAGCGCCATACAAATTCCAAGCGCAAGTGGTGCAGATAAATGGCCTCTAGAAAGAATATTCATAATAAAATCAAGCCCAACTAAAAGAACTAATGACATTGCTACACCAGCAGCCAAAATCCTAACTGTACTTATCTTTAAGGTTTCGCTAACCCATTTATAATCCGCTCGGCCAATAGCTTCTCCATATGCGACCCAGAGAGGACCCGTTACAACCGAAATCGCCACAGCAACGATACTAAAAATTCTTTCACATAAAGAATATATTGAGGCTTGCCCAGTGCCCAAAAAACGTGCGACCATCAATGTATCTGCAGTGTAACTAATCGTAAAAATAATTTGCAAAATAAGATAGAAACTCGAGTCGCTCAATAAATCTTTCAGAGCACCTGTTTCTAGTTCATTCAATTTCGGCCTGTAGAGAGGGAATTTTTTATAATAAGTGACAATATTTAAAATTCCACAAATTGTGGTACCACTCATAATCCCGACGATTATCAATGGCACCCCTCCGCCAGATAAAGTAGCGATTGCAGCACCTGCAAAATTGACTACTGCTGAAATTGATTGCCAATAATTTGCGATGTGACCATGCTGCAATCCTAGTTGTATTTTCGTCACCAAAGTAATTGGCAATGAAAGAGCGAATAATAAAAAAAAGACAAATATGGAATTTGTGCCTTCAACCTGAATCGGCGTTGAGCTTGATTTAAATATAAAAGACCCTATTCCAATATAATGAAGAAAGCCACCCACTATTAATACACAAATTGCCATACCTGCAGTTATAGCAAGGCCGTTCGCCTGTAACTGTCGGATCTTTTTATTACATTCGCTCCCAGACTCCCGCGATAAGGCGGTGATCAACGTCCCCCCTACACCCAGATCCGCAAGCCCTAAAAAACCTAACAAAGACAAAACCGTCATGAGCACACCATACCGCTCTGCGCCTAAATGCGGAACCGCAACCCAGGCAATTAATATGGTAGGCAAAAACATTGCCGCTTTTGCTAAAATTCCGGTTATCGCTGTTCGTGTGATTTGCCGGCGACGTTGCTTTCGCATCCCTCCCTCAGGCACAATATTTGTCGCCATAAACTTGCCTCAAAAACTCCGCAATACGATTAGACGCATGCTTATTCAACAGAAACTGATATTTTAAAACCATGCTCTTTAAGCAGTGCGTGTTTTCTCGCCTCTTCAAAATCGTGCAATACCATCTCTTTGCACATCTCTTGAACGGTAATTTCAGGGGTCCATCCCAACTTCAATTTTGCTTTAGTCGGATCACCAAGTAAGGTTTCTACTTCCGTAGGCCGGAAATACCGAGAGTCGATTTTTACAATAACGTCACCAACTTTTAAGCTGCTCGCTTTATCGCCTTCAATAGCGACGACAATCGCGTGCTCATCAATACCAGCGCCTTCAAATTTAAGCGTAATGCCCAACTCCTCTGCGGACCATTGAATAAACTGCCTCACCGAATATTGAACACCCGTAGCGATCACAAAATCATCGGGTGTATCCTGCTGCAGCATCATCCATTGCATGCGGACGTAATCTTTGGCGTGTCCCCAGTCGCGCAACGCATCCATATTCCCCATGTAGAGGCATTTTTCCAAACCTTGCGCTATATTTGCAAGACCACGCGTAATTTTGCGTGTAACGAATGTCTCGCCGCGACGTGGGCTTTCATGGTTAAACAAAATACCGTTACACGCATACATGCCATACGCTTCGCGATAATTAACCGTGATCCAATATGCATACATTTTGGCTACGGCGTACGGGCTTCTTGGGTAGAAAGGTGTTGTTTCTTTTTGCGGTGTTTCTTGCACCAAACCATACAACTCGGAAGTCGACGCCTGGTAAAAACGAGTTTTTTTCTCGAGTCCCAAAATACGGATCGCTTCGAGGATACGTAACGCGCCCATACCATCGACATCAGCCGTGTACTCAGGGCTTTCAAAGCTCACCGCCACATGACTTTGGGCACCTAAATTATAGATTTCGTCAGGTTGAGTTTGCTGAATAATACGGGTCAAGTTACTGCTGTCACTTAAATCACCGTAATGCAAAACAAAATTGCGATGATCGATATGCGGATCTTGATAAACATGATCAACACGTTGTGTATTAAATGAACTCGCTCGGCGCTTGATACCGTGAACGATGTAACCTTTTTCCAACAAGAACTCTGCCAAGTAAGAACCATCTTGGCCGGTAACACCAGTAATTAACGCTACTTTTTGTTTAGTATTCATAATATATTCGGTAAATTTATGACTGCGTACGCAGCAAATTTTGGTTTAAAACAAAGTCTTGATATGCAACTATCAATCCACTCTCAAGCGCAATTTCTGGCCGCCAACCTAATTTTGAGATACGCGCACTATCCATCCATTTTCGAGGAGTGCCATCAGGCTTGCTTACATCAAATTCTATCTGCCCGTTAAACCCAACAACCTTTGCAATTGTATGAGCCAACTGACTGATAGTCACATCTTCACCATAACCAACATTAATATGGCTTTGCATAGGCAAAGTATGGCTAGCGTAAATTGATTTATCAACAGACATGACATGAATGCTCGCTGCGGCCATATCATCAACGAACAAAAACTCACGACGAGGAGTGCCGGTGCCCCATATCGTTACGACTTCAGCGTTTGAGATTTTCGCCTCGTGAAAACGTCTGATGAGTGCTGGAATAACGTGACTATTTTCCGGATGATAATTATCTCCTGGGCCATACAAATTAGTTGGCATCACACTTCGGTAGTCAACGCCATGACTAGCTTCATATTGCCGATTATAACTTTCACATAATTTTATGCCCGCGATTTTGGCAATGGCATAGGGCTCATTGGTAGACTCCAAAGTTCCGGTCAAGAGCGCATCCTCGGCCATTGGTTGCGCCGCCAATCTTGGATAAATGCAGCTGGAGCCAAGGAAGAGCAATTTTCGCACGCCAGCAGAAAACGCTTCGTGAATGATGTTTGCTTCCATCATTAGATTTTGATAAATAAATTCGGCAGGAAAAGTATTATTGGCGTAAATACCGCCTACTTTTGCGGCTGCCAAATATACTTGATCAGGCTTTTCTGACGAAAAAAACTCTCTGACTTGGGCTTGATTCGTCAAGTCGAGTTCGGCATGCGTACGAGTGATGATGTTACTGCAGCCCTGCTTTTGCAAGGCACGAGCAATCGCTGAACCGACCATCCCGCGGTGACCCGCGATATAAATTTTTTCTTGTTTATTCATGATCAAGACGCGCTGGTGCGGCCATAAGTATCTTCGAACCGGACGATATCATCCTCCCCCAAATAACTGCCCGACTGTACCTCGATAATTTCGAGCTCAATCGCGCCCGGATTTTTCAAACGGTGCACTTCACCGAGCGGAATGTAGGTTGACTGGTTCTCAGTCAGCAGAATCACTTTGTCACCACAAGTCACTTCAGCCGTGCCTTTGACAACGATCCAGTGTTCAGCGCGATGGTGGTGTTTTTGCAGGCTCAAGCTGGCACCGGGTTTCACATTGATGCGTTTTACCTTGAAGCGCTCTTCTTCATCGATGCTGTCATACCAACCCCAAGGACGGTGGACTTTGCGGTGCAAAGTGTGTTCGACACGGCCTTGCTTCTCGAGCATGGCGACGATTTTTTTGACGTGCTGGCTTTGGCTGCGTTCGGCTACCAACACGGCATCGGCGGTTTCGATGATGACGAGGTTATTCACGCCAACGGCACTCACCATGCGGCCCGAGGAATAGACCAAGGTGTTGGTGCTGCCGGCTTGAAAGGCATCGCCCTGCATAACATTGCCATCACTATCTTGAGCACCGACCTGCCAGACAGCATCCCAGGCACCGAGGTCATTCCAACCTGCAGCCAGCGGCAGCACGGCAATTTCCACAACAGAACCGGGGCAGCGTTCCATGACGGCGTAATCGATCGATTCGCTTGGTATGGCAGCGAAGGCGGCTTTATCTGGTCGCACGAATTGGGCGTCGGCGCTTTTGCCGGCCCAAGCCAATTCTGTCGCTACGGCGATGTCAGGCCGGAATGTACTAAGCGCTTTGAGCCAAGTACTGGCGCGCAGTACGAACATACCGCTATTCCAAGCGTAGTCGCCGCTGGCCAAATAAGCCAGTGCGGTGGCGGCATCGGGCTTTTCGGCAAAGCGCGCCACGCTGTACTGGCCGAATGACTGCGCCGCGCCTTCGCGTTTAATATAGCCGTAGCCGGTTTCCGGAGCATCAGGGGTAATACCAAGAATGATCACGGCACCCGTAGCAGCAGCGCGCACGCTCTGCTGCAGCGCGGCTTGAAAGGCTGGCGCATCGGTGACGGTTTGGTCGGCTGGGGTGACGACTAAAATAGGGTCATGGCCGCTTTCCAACGCATGCAGCGCAGCCAAGGTCAGCGCCGGGGCGGTGTTGCGTGCTACCGGCTCAAGCAGCAAGGTTGCGGCCACGTGACGGAGTTCGCGCAGTTGGTCGAGTGCCAGAAAGCGGTGCTCTTCGTTCGTCACGATCAATGTTTCACCGACTACGATATCGGCCGCGGCGATGGCATTAATACGTTCTACCGCTTGTTGAAACAAGCTGGTGGTGCCCGATAAAACCAAAAATTGCTTGGGAAAACCGGCACGCGACAAGGGCCACAGGCGCGTGCCTGAGCCGCCACATAACACTACGGGCAGGACTTGATGGCGCGCTAATGTATCGTTCGTTAGGCTAGCTTGGGTCATGATTGTGTTCTTTCTATACGGCTTTGTTTCAACTCGTCTTGCAACGAGTGGATCAGGGTTTGCAAATGTTCGTATTCCTGCATTTTCCGCTTGAGAAAACGCGCGGTGATAGCACTTTTTTCTACGATGCCACTAGGGGTTAGCAGGTAGGCATAAGCCAGTTTATTGCTGCTACCGTGAAAATTCTGCATCTTAAGCCAGCCCTTTTCCAGCAGAGCCTTGAGGCAATAATTGGTTTTACCAAGACTGACACCGAGTTCGGCAGCGATTTCGCGCTGACTCATCTGCGGCTGCTGTTCCAGCAAGCGCAGTACGGCCAGGTAGGCGTCTTCATCGTCGGGGCGGGTGTGCTGCATGGGGGCGGTGCTTTATTGTTAAAAGTAGCATGTTCATCGATTGAACGGGATTTTATCATTGATTTGTGACAGTAGCGTTAAAATACTTCTTTAACAAGCTTTTGTGCAACTTTTTTGGCAATTTTGTCTTACAGGGGCCTGGGATATGCGGTCATCGTTTACATTTTTTCACTGCTACATGAGAACGCCGTGCTGCGCATCGGGCGCATGGATATAAAGGAGCTAGTGCGCCACTGGGTTGCCGCCTGCGCGCACTGCTGTCCGGAATAATTTTCTTGACTAAGCTGCAGGGGGTTGCAGGCATTGGTTTACGAGTGTTAACCTCGGTTTACCAACTTAAAAACCAAACCTGCAACATGTACAGAATAAACACTTTTCAAGAGTTAATGAAGGGGCTACCGCGTGGAGTCTTTGATCAACTCGTCAAAAAACATCAAGCTGACAAATACAGCAAGCATTTTGGTCACTGGGATCAGCTCGTGGTGATGACCTACGCTCAATTAAGCGGAACAACTGGCCTGCGTCCTCTGGAGGCCAGCTTTAACAGTCATGTCGCCCATCATTACCATCTCGGCACTGGTCGTATTAAGCGCTCCACTCTGGCTGATGCCAACAGTCGTCGCGGCGATACCGTATTTGCCGATGCGGTGACATGGCTCATGCAAAAAGTGGCACGGCCATTGCGTCAACAAAGCAAGGAGCTGCTCTACCTTCTGGACTCCACTTCCATTACCCTCAAAGGGCGCGAGTTTGATCGCTGGACGCTCTCCAATAAAACGCGAAATACACAGGGTGTCAAACTCCACATCCTGTACGCAGAACAAGCGCAGATACCCATTTGGCAAAGTATCAGCGCAGCCAATGTCAATGACGTGGAGAAAACCAAAGAGCTCCCGCTGCAGCAAGAGGTGATCTACGTCTTTGACAAGGGCTATTGCGATTACAACTGGTGGCATCGGATCGATATGGCGGGAGCACAATTCGTGACCCGTTTCAAGCGTAATGCAGGCTTGCGCATTGAGGAAGAACGCAGTATTCCCGCAGAGGCCACAGACATCGTCCTGCAAGATCAAATTGTGCGTTTTAAAAACAGACATCCTGGTGGCAAACGCATCAATCAGTACGAGAAGCCCTTGCGCTGCATTACGGTAGCCAGAGCCGACAAACCTACGCCATTAGTACTGGCAACCAATGATTTGAACAGCGATGCGCTGACCATTGCCCGGCGCTATAAAGAACGCTGGGATATCGAACTGTTCTTCAAATGGATCAAGCAACACCTGAAGATCAAGCAATTTTTTGGACGCACCGAAAACGCGGTGCGTATCCAGATATTGACAGCACTTATCAGTTATTTACTCGTGGCGCTCTACAAACAGACACATGGCTTAAAACAAAGCCTTTGGGAGTGTCTATGCGTGATTCGCGCCACTCTATTTCAACGACAAGACTTGGAAATCTCTCAATACCGAAAGCGACGAAGAGAAGTAGAAGAAATGGCGCGTTTGCAATTAGGATTATTCTAATGAAATGTCAATTAATTTATTCCGGACAGCAGTGCGCCTGCGCGGCAATGACGGAATCAGCGGTTGGAGGAAAATGCGGTTTGGGTGGCTGGGGCGGATAATCGAACACGACAGCGCGCAGCCTCGGCAAATAAGCTATGCGCCAGCCAGATTGACACGGCGCAGCCAGCCGGATACAACGCGGCTCAGACGATTTTCAGTTCAAAACGCACCTGAGGCTTTTTTTCACTGTCTTCTGAAGAATAATCATGCCCATTTGCAATTTGACCGGCAGTAAGCTGGAAGAGGATGGGCTACGACGGCTATAACACTTAGCTTATGCTGCCATCGCTATTGATCCGACTCTTGTCGCCACACCGCCTGCACCGCCAACGCTGCGTCCCGTTCCGCCTACGAGCTTCCAAATCGATGACACGGTGGCCTTCACAGACAAACATCTGCGCGAGCATATTGGGATAATTGAACGTTTGAATGAGAAGACCGTGACGATAATTTGTGATAAGTGATGCTTTAACCGACAATGCACTCTACTTGACATGATGCGGTGGCGATAAACGCACAGACGAAACCGATATCAAGCGCGCTTGTGATTATTGGCAGGATTGGCAAAGGAGATGAGAGCATGAAAAGCAGAGCGCACGATGATGCCATGACTGAATTGTATAGGGATGATCCTGATTTTGCCCTGCAAGTCATCAACAGTATTCTGGAAGGGGGCGACCAAGCAGAGCTGCTGGTGGTATTGCGCCAAATGGCAGGAGCGTTTGGCGGAGTTCGGGCACTTGCAGAGAAAGCGCACCTGAATCCGACCCAGTTGTACCGTACCTTGTCGCCGACGGGTAATCCTGCATTGAGCAATTTCTCGGCAATTTTGAAAGTGATGGGACTGCGCTTAGCAGTACAGGCAATTTTAGAAAACGCAGATTAAATAGCAGTGGAGTGCCCGTTCGTGAGCAATGAGGATACATCGGTTTTTTCAAACGAGCTGGACTTAAGGGCACGGATATAAAGGCGCTTACGCGGCAATGACGAATTGGGCGGCTGGGGGAATTAACCTTTCATATCTCAGTTGTTTGCCGCCAAAGCCGATTTTCCGCGAAGCGCGCGCCTTGCCGATATTGACCACCGCTGCAACCGGCATTTGCATCGACTTGCCCTTTATGTATTCTTTGGCAGAGCTTCCCAATTCCGCGTAGACCCCCATCTTGGACAATGCTTCGAGACCCACTTGCACGAGGGGAAACACTGGAATAAAATTACCAGTGATGCTCGATTTTTTTTGCCTTTACGTAAATGCCGTACCCTGCCTTAATTAAAAGACCTTTGAGTATGACGGACGTAATGCCCTGCCAACTTGCTCATATCCGCCAAATCGATCGAAGTCTTTGCGCAAAAAAACGCTTGGCTTAGAGCGGGAAATGCTCATTTCAATTCGTTCTTCTAAGTTCATTTTTGACATGACATGAAACAAGCGTCAGTCTATATTCTTGCGAGTAAGCGAAATGGCACGTTGTATATCGGTGTCACGTCGGATCTTGTCCAACGTATCTGGCAGCATCGAGAGGGCCTTACTGAAGGATTCACCCAACGCTATTCAGTAAAAACACTGGTCTGGTACGAGTTACATAGCACAATGGAAACGGCAATCACGCGTGAAAAAGCCCTGAAAAAATGGAATCGGACCTGGAAATTAAAATTGATCGAAGAAAGAAATCCGGAGTGGATTGATTTGTGGCCCGAGATACATGGCGAGGTAGCGCTCTTGAGAACATGAAGTAAAAAGCGGTGTGCTGCGCATCCGGCGCACAGAGATAAAGGCGCTGACGCGCCACTGGGTTGCCGCCTGCGCGGCAATGACGAGGTGAGCGGCTGGGGGAATTGAATTGCACTGTTCACGTAGCAAGGCAGGTTCGGCAGCATGACTACCGTTCACCCACACCGTTGGCCCACACCGTTGGCCCACACCGTCATTGCCGCGCAGGCGGCAACCCAGTGGCACGATAGTGCCTTCAGGCTAGGTACGTCGATCAACTGCACTTTTTTTTGCTGCAAAATCAGAACACCGCATTGCGCATCAGACGGACAGAGATAAAGGCGCTTACGCGCCACTGGGTTGCCGCCTGCGCGGCAATGACGAGGTGAGCGGCTGGGGGAATTGAATTGCACTGTTCATGTACCAAGGCAGGTTCGGCAGCATGACTACCGTTCACCCGCACTGTTGGCCAGCACCGTTGGCCAACACCGTTCACCCGCACCGTTCATCCACACCGTCATTGCCGCGCAGGCGGCAACCCAGTGGCACGATAGTGCCTTCAGGGTGGGTACGTCGATCAACTGCACTTTTTTTTGCTGCGAAATGAGAACACCGCGTTGCGCATCAGACGGACAGAGATAAAGGCGCTGACGCGCCACTGGGTTGCCGCCTGCGCGGCAATGACGAGGTGAGCGGCTGGGGGAATTGAATTGCACTGTTCACATAGCAAGGCAGGTTCGGCAGCATGACTACCGTTCACCCACACCGTTGGCCAGCACCGTCATTGCCGCGCAGGCGGCAATCCAGTGGCACGGCAGTGCCTTCAGGGTAGGTACGTCAATCACGGGCGCATTGATTCCGCTGAAAAATGAGGACATCCCGCTGGGCATCAAGCGTACGGATATAAAAGGCGCTTACGCGCCTCTGGATTGCCGCCTGTGTGGCAATGACGAATTCGACGGCTGAGTGTGTTTCATGGTGGTAGTGACTTATTCAATTTACTTGAAATAACAAGCATTAAGATACATACTGCCTTTTATAACAAGAAAACGTTCAATAACTTCTGTAAAAAGCCGCACAAACAAAGTGACAAAAAAGCTAACGAACAGCCTGATGGCACCCGAAATGCTGGCGCGCATTCGCTCGCTTGGCCAGCGCATCAAACAAGCCAGGATCAGTCGCACATGGCGCCAAGAGGATCTTGTCAGCCGATCAGGCTTATCGCGCAGCACGATAGAATCGATAGAGCGCGGTGCGCCCGGCACCTCGATTGCTTCGTATTTTCATGTCTTATGGATCATGGGTTTGGACCGAGAGCTCGATCTCATTGCCGACCCAGGCTTGGACAGGGAAGGACTGGCGCTGTCTTTTTCTGTCGCCGACAAGCGAGTACGTATAGCGAAGAAAGTGGATAATGACTTCTGACAGCGAAACGATGTATGTTTGGGTTTATCTGGCCGATCAGGTAACACCGACCCTGTGCGCTCGCGTAAAGAGGTCGGTGTCAACAAGCGGCGTGCCGCAGTGCGAATTCGTCTACCAGAAAGCCTATCTCGACCAACCCTTGGCGATTGCGCTTGATCCCGTATTACTGCCGTTAAAAGCACTGCGTTACACCAGTTTTTCACTGAATGGTCATTTTTCGGTTTTATTAGATGCGGGCCCGGATTCTTGGGGTCGTCGCGAGATCACGTTGTCAAACGGTACGCAGACTGATTTTGGCTATCTGTTACATGGCACTGGCGATCAGGTCGGTGCACTCGCATTCAGTAAGGATGCCGCGGCAACGCCTGCAAATGCAGAATTCAACGGCTACCCTTGCGCGACACTCGAGCAGTTGTTGGAGTTCTCTGAAATGCTGGAAAAAAATCTGCCGATTCCCAAAAAATATGAAACTTTGTTAAGGGTCGGCACATCGGCCGGCGGTGCCAGGCCGAAGGCAACAATCTTACATAAAGGCAGGCAATGGCTGGCGAAATTTCCAAGCACAAGCGATCCGGTTGACCTGCCAAGCAATCCTCGGCTGGAAAAAACCGCATTGGATTTAGCAGAAATTGCCGGGCTCGATGTTCCGCAGAGGGAGTTAATCGTTGTTGCTGACAAAGATGTGCTGTTGGTAGAACGATTCGACCGGCATTATCATGGCGACACCGCCGGTGGATGGTCGCGCTATCCCTATGCGAGTGCGCGGACGGTGTTTTACTCCAAGCCGGAGGTGCAGCGTTACGCCATCACCAACTCCTATCAAAGACTGGCGCTTGAGCTGGCAACATGGTCGAATAAAACGGCATCGAACCGCTTGGAGTTATTCAAACGTATGGTATTCAATTGTCTGGTAAATAATTTGGACGACCACGATTTGAATCACGGATTGATCAATCGCGGCCAGGGATTTGAATTGAGCCCCTTGTTCGATGTCGTTCCACAGCGCCCCACAGGAGCGCGACCACGTTTAGCTCTGAGTGCCGGCGCAGCAGGAGGAGCGGCAACGAAGCAGAATCTACTGTCAGAATGCGAGCGATTCGGACTCTCAGTGGCGGCCGCAAATCACATCATCGATTCGCTTCGTGACATTGTTCAAGCAAATTGGGAGAAATGTTTGATGTTGAATGGGATAAGTCGCCCCCATATCGAGCGCGTTGCTCCGGCTTTTTGCTCTCCTCACTTTGACTGTCCCGACCTTGAAAACTAGTCTGTCGGACTTAGAAACATTGCCGCGCATGCGGTAATGACAAAGTGGATGGCCGGGATGACGATTCGGTGACTGGAATGGCAGATGCGCGGGCTGCGGGGAATTGCATTGCGCTGCGTTTTCGCATGTATCCTGATTTGAAAATATGTAAAGTGTACACACGCACTCATCGCAATCAGGGGCGCATTTTTTCTACGACTTACTACGGAATGAAACAGCCAGCCGTCTATATTCTTGCCAGCGAACAAAATGGCACCTTGTATATCGGTGTCACGTCCAATCTTGTCCAACGTACCTGGCAGCATCGTGACGGCATTGTTGAGGGATTCACCCAGCGTTACGCGGTAAAAACACTGGTCTGGTACGAGTTGCACAGCACAATGAAAACGGCGATCACGCGTGAAAAAGCCTTGAAGAAGTGGAATCGCAGCTGGAAATTAAAATTGATAGAAGAAAAAAATCCGCAGTGGCTTGATTTGTGGCCCGAGATAGTCGCTTGAGACGTACGGATATAAAAGGCGCTGGCGCGCCTCTGGATTGCCGCCTGCGCGGCAATGACGAATTGGGAGGATGGGGGAAATGACGAATTCGGCGAGTTGGGTGACTTCTTGGGCGAACTGGGCGAATTTTGGCGACTTGGGCAACTTGGCAGAAATGCCGAAGTGGGCGGCTGACGCGCTTAGTATTGCTACCTTGCCCGACCAAAGCCGCCCCCGCAGCGCTACCCTACCCTACCCTACCCTACCCTACCCTACCCTACCCTACCCTACCCTACCCTACCCTACCCTACCCACCGTCATTGCCGCGCAGGCGGCAATCCAGTGGCACGGCAGTGCCTTCAGGGTAGGTACGTCAATCACGGGCGCATTGATTCCGCTGAAAAATGAGGACATCTCGCTGGGCATCAAGCGTACGGATATGAAAGGCGCTTACGCGCCTCTGGATTGCCGCCTGCGCGGCAATGACGAATTGGGAGGATGGGGGAAATGACGAATTCGGCGAATTGGGTGACTTCTTGGGCGAACTGGGCGAACTGGGCGAACTGGGCGAATTTTGGCGACTTGGGCAACTTGGCAGAAATGCCGAAGTGGGCGGCTGACGCGCTTAGTATTGCTACCTTGCCCGACCAAAGCCGCCCCCGCAGCGCTACCCTACCCACCGGAGTTTTTCAAGCTAGTTGTCGCCTAAAAGTAAATTTTTATGCCGCCAGTTTCAGTTCTTGATATACGTCCTCATGATTTAATGCTTCCTTGTTAGTTTTGTCTGGATTTAAGTCAACAACGTTGGCGCGGTCCCAGTTACGAGTAGCACCGCTCCAGCGATTCGAGTTCCTTGCTTTTGCCGCCGCATACAATTGCTCACGTCGAATCAATAATTCCACATCCAGACCGGCATGGCGTTCAGCTGGCGTTACAAACTGAATGGCACTGTGCCGGTGTTCTTCGTTATACCAATGCATGAATGTAGTAACCCAATTCCTGGCTGCCAGGAGATCCTTAAATGGGCGACGTGGATATACTGGGCAGTACTTCAATGTTTTAAAAAAGCTTTCGGCGAACGGGTTGTCATTACTCACGGCAGGACGACTGAATGACGGCATGACGCCCAGCACCTGCAGCATGGCCAGCATCGTGGAGCCCTTCATCGGACTGCCGTTATCCGAATGAAGAACGACCTGATTTTGTGCGATTTTTTCTCGCACACAAATGTCCTTCATCACCTCGCTGGCCAGCGCGCTGCTTTCGGTTTCAAATACCTGCCAGCCGACCACTTTGCGACTAAATACATCGATGAACATATAGAGATAAAAATAGATGCCTCTGATCTCTGTCGGCAAATAGGTGATGTCCCAACAGTACAATTGGTTGGGCCCGGTTGCCTTTAAAGCACGTGGTTTGTTGCGGGGTTGCCTTGGCTTTTCTTCGCCACGGTGCACAAGCATATTTTTAGCCTTGAGTAAGCGATAGAACGTTGACTCCGATGCGACATAAATTCCATCATCAGCCAATCGCGGAACGATCTGGCTTGGCGGCAGATGGCCGTATTCCGGCGAGTTGGCAATGGCCAGAACCTGTTGTCGTTCCTCTGAACTAAGCTGATTCTGAGGTACCTGCACACGCCCTGTTCGCCGGTCTGCTTGCTCAGTCACCTGATCAATTTTCCAGCGCTGCAGCGTACGCTCGCTTAAATCAATTACGTCGCAGGCACGTTCCTGACGTGCGCCTGAAACCACCGCTTCAGCTACCAGTGTCAATACGTTATTGCGCTCCGGGATTGGGGTCATTACTCCTCGTCCTCCCAAAGCGCACGGAACTTTTTTGCAGAACCAGCAGTGCTGCCGCCTCCGCCAGAGCTTTGTCTTTCCGGGCCAGCTCACGCTTGAGTTTGACGTTTTCATCTTTCAGCGATTTAACTTCACCAGCTTTGGGTGCGGCCTCTTTACCGCTGGCGCAAAAAGCAGATTTCCAACTGGTTAAATTATGCGGGAATAAACCACGTTCACGGCACCATGCCTGAAGCTGCTCTCCCGCTAACGCATGGCTCTCATGCAGTGCCTGCAGTTGTTCTTCTACCGTCCAGTCGCTCGGTCGTTTTTCTTTTTCTGACGCCGGACTGCCCGCCAGTGCTGACTTCTTTTTCATCCAATATCTCAACGTGTGGTGATTCAAATTTAAATCAGTGGCCACTGACATGATTGTTCGGTCGCCACGGGAATAGGCCTTCTGTAATGCCTGCTCAATAAATGCAGCGGAATAGGTTGCCATTGTTGCCTCGCTCAATAAGTTAAAAAGAGAGGTAACAACCAGATTGAAGATCGCCGGTCATTTTAGCCGTATAACTTCAAAATCAAAAAGCAAACCTTAACGTCTTGAGGGAATGGGTTCCGCTGCGCTCCACCCATAAAACCCGACTGCCTACGCCGGAAAAAGCTGGATAGATAATGCGAAAAACACAAACAAACAGACTTCAATGAGATCGGTTCAATTTAAAAAGTTACACGACAAGTAGTCTGACAGATGGGGCCCACCGTCATTGCCGCGCAGGCGGCAATCCAGTGGCACGATAGTGCCTTCAGGGTGGGTACGTCAATCACGGGCGCATTGATTCCGCTGAAAAATGAGGACATCTCGCTGGGCATCAAGCGTACGGATATGAAAGGCGCTTACGCGCCTCTGGGTTGCCGCCTGCGCGGCAATGACGAATTAAGCGGCCGGGGAAAACAAAGAAGCGCCCGGGATGGCGACGTAGCCACCTTGAGCGCTTGGTATTTTTTAAATTACTTAACCTGCACTTGTTCACTGGTCTGACCAAAGCGGCGTTCGCGTTGCTGGAACGAGGCGATGGCTTGATCGAGCGCGGCGACGCCGAAGTCGGGCCAGAAGGTGTCGGTAAAATAAAATTCTGCGTACGCTAATTGCCAAAGCAAGAAGTTCGATACACGTGCTTCACCGCCGGTGCGGATCAGCATGTCGGGTTCCGGCGCATAGGCCATGGCCAGGTTGGCGCTGATTTGTTCTTCGGTGATGGCGGCCTGGTTGGCACCGGCAGCGATGAGTTTGTTGCAGGCGTTGACGATATCCCAGCGGCCGCCGTAATTGGCGCAGATGGTCAGGGTCAGGCCGCTGTTGGCCGCGGTTTCGCTTTCGGCGGTGCGCACCAGTTGCTGCAGGTCGGCGTCGAATTTACTCAGGTCGCCAACTACTTTGAGACGAATATTGTTCTCGCCCATTTTACGGATTTCACCCATCAAGACTTTGCGAAACAATTGCATGAGCAAAGACACTTCATCGGGTGGACGGCGCCAGTTTTCTGAACTGAAAGCAAACAGGGTCAGGTATTCGATGCCGCGATTAACGCAGGCTTCGACCACTTTGTTCACTGTTTTCACGCCCTTGGCGTGGCCGGCAAAGCGCGGTAAAAAGCGCTTGGTGGCCCAGCGGCCGTTACCGTCCATGATGATGGCGATATGGCGCGGCATGCCGTTGTGTTGGTGTTTGGCGGCGCTGTCCGTTTTATGTTTGCTCATGATTTCACTTTTAAACTGATACTTAAAAACCCGCCGCCATCACATTATGAAAGGCTGCGGTAGTACGTGGTGCGCGATTTATTTACCTGGGACGCCAAGCGGGAAGCTGAGCGAAAGGTCGATCAGGTTCGAGTCTAAGGCACCTTTGAATGAATGCACTCGGCCCAAACCGAGTTTGATGCGCGCGCTGCGGCCGATATCGTAACTGGCATACGCCAGCGCCTGCGCCAGCGCGCCACCATTGCTGGCGACACCGCCACCACCACCGGCACCGGCCAGTACTTCGGCACCGCCGCCGTAACCACCACCAAAGGCAGTGCGGGCACCAAGGCCGACCAAGCCGACTGAATAGCCGCCGGCATGACCGGAAAAGGCGCTGTGAGCTTGGGCGCTGAAATACGTGTGCTCTGTAATGTTGCGGTTGATTTTTAAGCCCAAGGTGTCGAGATTGGCGCGTTCACCGCTGTAGCGTGCGGCCTTGAGGTAATGCTGGCCGGTGGCTTCCCAATCCATGCCGCGTATGTTACGTTGCGCGGCCAAGCGGCTGTCGAGATCGAGGCCAAGTTGCAGATTCAAGTATTTGGCTTTGAAACTGCCGTTCGGGGCATCGACCAAGCCACCTTCCAGAGCCACATACAGGTCGCGACTGAGGTAGGTTTTGGCATACACACCGGCTTTCGCCAAGGCGCCACCACCGACCGGTACTTTACCGCCGCCACCCATACCCAAAGCCACGCGAGCACCGATGCGGCTGTTGGCACCGAGCGGATATTCGGCACCGATCAAACCGAGCACTTCGGCATAGCCATCGGCACTGCCACGCACGGCCGCGCCGCTTTCCAAACCCCAGTAGAAATTGTCGCTGAAAAATTGGTCGGCACGAAAGCCGGCATAGCCCAGCTTGCCGCTGTAAGCAGCGCCAGCCAAATTATGCACGCCGCTGTTCGGTTGATAGCCGCCGCCGACCAAGCTGATGCGGTCGAAACCGATGCCGCCGCGTTGGCCGATGGTCAGCTCTTGGCCTATGCCGGACGGGCTGCTGAAAAGAAAACTATCGTCAATGGCGACGACCAAGCCAAGTTGCTTACTGCTGATAGAACCATTAGGAAAGCGCACTTCCGAAGCGGAGATGCCGGCGCTGACTTGTTTGAATTTCCACATCAAGTCTATATGTGGGCGCAGCATCAAGCCGCCACCGACTGCCGCGGCCCCGCCACCGCCGCCGCCGACATACAAACCGGTCTCGAGCGAAAGTCGCGCGAACAAGGGTTTTTTCCAAGCCAGTTCAGCGCCGCCGGTAAAAAAACCGCCGCGCTGACCAGTGATGGCACCGTAAGCGGCCGGGCCAAACAGCAAGCCTGGCACGGTTTCCGGCGCAATCTGCACGAGGTAGCTGCCGCCTACTAAGCCCATGGTTTCACTGCCGGGCAATTGCAAGCGCTCAAAGCCGAAGCGGACTTCGACCGGGCGTGCCGTCAGGTCGGTCTCAGCTTGAGCTGTGCCGCAAGCAATGGTGCAGGCAGCCATGATCAACGAGGAACAGGCGTGCAGCTTAAAAGGAATCATGTCAATTTTCTTATTCAGGATATGGGGTGCTACTGTCGGCGCTTACAACGCAGTGCCAGACGAGAACGTTGACAGCGCGCCGATTTAGTGAGCAAAAACCCCTTTGAGCTTAAGTTCGCGCCCATTTTAACGTCAAAATCTGAAATTGCCTACGCGATCGGACTGGAATAGCAAATAAATAATTATTTATTTAATATTTTCCAGCTTGATTTTTAAATATCATTAAAACAAATAAATACAAGCTCAGGTTCGGCGCTTAGCCGACTGCACTGCGTCTGGCTTTCCAAATTTGCAGCCGACGTATGCTCCAGGTGAAGGGCCGGAGTAAAAAATACACGGGTTCCCATTTATGCGGCAAAGGAATTAATTCGAAATCTCTGATGTTCGGGTTAAACATCCATAAACAATACCAAAGCAAAATTTTCGGTTTGATGGCGGTGCTGATGCGGTTCGCATACAAACGTAGCAATAAATGAAATGGTGGCGACTCCATCCAACTTTCCGGGCCGGACTGGAATTGACGAATCGCTTGCCATTGTTTAGGGCTGATACGGTAACGAAAGCCGGCGCGCATGGGCGCGCTCAAGGCTACACCGCAGTATTGTTCGGCCAGCAGCAAAGCTTGTTGGAGCGCGAAGCTTGCACCCACTTGATCGGCACGCTGCCAAATCAAGGGCCAATCCAATTCGATTTGTTCTATCACATTCGGTAAATCGTACAGCCATTTCAACCGACCCCAGCCGTGCTTGCTTCCGTGTACGCACAAATAGATCAGTAAATCTTCGGCATTGAAGCCGGCCAAGCCGGTATTGGCTAGTCTCGATATGCTGCTACTGTTGAGATGCGCCATCGAAAATTCGTAGGGATTGTAGGTGGGCCGCCAGTGCAGTTCCAGCTTAGGGAAACCGGCACGATACAAGCCGATGTCGTAACTGATATTACGCAAGATTTTTGAAGTAAAAAATTTTTCGAATGAGCTGGTATTCGATGTCCAGCCGTGCGTGGCCAACATCTGATACGCAGCCCGCAAATTTTCCGGTTCGACCAGCAAATCGATATCGCCGACATCGCGTGCCGCCAGATCATGGTAGGCGCGCAAGGCGACATCGAGCCCCTTCATGACAAACACCGGAAACGCCGGTTTGAGTTGCGCCATTTGATGCAGCGTTTGCAGCGAGCGCATCGCTTTCTGCGCATTGTTTTTGTAACGTCTGGCCAATTCATCGATCAAGGCCGCATCGAAGGTAGCGGCTTGATGTTGTTTTAAATTACAGTACACGAGGGCCGACACTTTGTGGCGGCGCGCTAATTCAATTACTTTCTTGGTGTCGAGCGCTTGTTTTGCCAGCGCAATCTGTCGTTCCACATCGCAGTGTTTCGCCACGGGACGGCAGCACGTCAGCAGCAATTCAAATTCCGGCCCTTGGTCACGCGGGTCTAGCGGGCAAGCGCCGCGGCGGTCGTAGCTTGGTGTCATAGTCGATTCTTTTCTTGCTTGCTTGAGTTGCTCATGTGGCTATGCAGGGTAGACAGCACATTGTGTACCGCTTGCTCGGTCGTCAGTTGTGCAGTATCGATCTGCAGTTGCTCTTGACTCGGTACTTCATAGGGTGCACTGACACCGGTGAAGTCGCTGATTTCCCCGCGCCGCGCGCGCAGATATAAACCCTTGGCATCGCGTTGCTCGCATACTGATAGCGCGGTCGAGACATACACCGACACCCAATGCGCAGCGCCGATGATGTGCCTGGCCATCTCGCGATCACTGTGCAAGGGTGAGATAGTCGCCACCAAGACTGTCAGGCCGGCTTGGTTCATCAATGCCGCGACTTCGGCAATACGACGCAAATTTTCGCGTCGATCGGCGGGAGAGAAACCCAGGCCTTGACACAAACCTTGCCGCATGATGTCGCCGTCGAGCACAGTACAGGCATGGCCACGCGCCCTCAATGCCTTTGCGGTGGCCGTGGCCAAGGTCGATTTGCCGGCACCGGAAAGGCCGGTAAACCACAGTGTGCTTGCAGTCGTCATAAGCTAAGGGGATAACAAAAAAACAATTTAATGGATCGTCGCAAGCGACGATGGAAAAGACTCTGGAAGGGGTTTGCATCCCCTCCCATCGCGTCGCTCCTTCGTCGCTCACCGGCCCCAAGAGGCTGTCGCAAAAGCCTGATGGACGTTTTTTACACCTGAAACACCGCATACCTCGTCATTCCCGCATGCCACAGCCTCGTCATTCCCGCATGCCACAGCCTCGTCATTCCCGCATGCTTTTGGCGGGAACCCAGCGTCGTTTTTTACACTGAAAATGCCACAATTTCTGGCATTTTCAGTTAACCACGAACGCCGCTGGGTTCCTGCCAAAAGCGCGCAGGAATGACGTGGCCACCAGTCAGGGTAATGATACCGACTCATTACCCTTTTGCGACAGCCTCTGAAGGCCGGGGTTTCAAACCCTAGTCAGATTTTTGATGAAGGAAAAAATAAAACACTGTTTGCTCATCAGCAATTATTAATGATAATCATCAATGGCATATTTGGCAAGCAATGGCCCACGCACCGTTTGCCACGCCCCAGTACCCCAGGTGGTATTACCTTCCAACAGTAAGGCCCCCTCTTGGCTGAGTATGAAATCCCAGGCGGCCCCGTACAAATCGGGGGCCAAGGCGGCATGGGCAGAAAGCGCCGAGCGGGCAGCTTGGGCCCAATGTGGCAGTAAATGCAGTTGTGCTGCTTGCCAGTATAGTTGGGCGCGGTTGCTCTTGATCTGTGGCAGTACAATCAATTGCCCGGTTTCCAGATCCAAGGGCTGTATCTGGTAGTGTTTTATTCCATCGGGAATTTCTAAGTAAGCGAGTTCGATGCGGCATTGTCCGGCTGCGCAGGTACTCAACACGCGCAGGGTGATCAGTTCTGGATGAATGATGTCAAGCGCTGGCGCGTTGGTATAGCAAGCTTGCAGTAGAAAATCGTTTTTTGCCGCAGCGACTTTCCATGCCTGCCGAGCCTGCCTGCTGTGGTGCGGCGGCTGTTCGTATTCTTGCCAGTACAGGGCAGCACCCTCGCTGCGACGTAAATAAAAACAGTGCTTGCCGGCCGACCCATAGCGCGGCTTTAAAAAAGCTGGCAAGGGAAACTGCGACCAATCCGGTTCGGGACTGCCTTTGCGCAGCAGTGCCAGATTCGCCGCCGCCGCGATGCCTAATTCGGCGAATTGGCGGCTGCATATATGCTTGTCGGCCAAGGTTTTGATGGCGGCCGGATGAACATTACCATCACGCCAGCGATGGAATGCTGCGCATTCATTCGGAAACAGGTAAGCCCAAGGCTTACTTCCTGACAGATACAGCTGATGGTGGCACGACACCCCCGGCACCATGCCATGCGCCAAGCTCAGTCTGAGTAAGCGCAAGAATAACTGCATCTGTGTCAGGCGGTGCGCTGGATCGATTTGCGCATGTTGGCTGCGGCTGACTTTCCAACTGTCACGCCAAGCATACCAGCCTATCCAACGCAGCCACAGTAACAGTTCAAACAACAGCCACAGCGCACGCGGCAATTTGCTCGGCGTTTGCCACCAGAATTGGCGGTGCAAGCGTATCAACGCATTCTGCCGCGGCAACAGATAGCGCCAGCTGATCAAGCCATGTGCGGTGTGGCGCACAATGAATTGTTGAGATGCCAGCCTGATGAAGCTGTGTAATATGGCTGATATCGGCATGTCATGCTTCCGTAAATAGTGGTTCTGACAAATTTTCATCGCCATTGTAGCGGATCTGCTCCAGCCATCGGAGCGGGATAGCGATCGTCACTGAATTGCCTACCTAGCGTATTATATTGCCTTGTTACATCACCGATCATCTTTCCCTTTCTCGCCCTGACTATGCCCTCCCCCCCTGCGCTTCCTTTGCACGACTTAGCCAACGGCGTGGTGGCCTTTGACCTGAACCGAACGGCCAAGCCGACGCTGTCGATTGCCTTCGCCGGCAGACTGGACGAATGCCCAGCCCTGGCCGCGCGTCTGGGGCTGCGTGGGCCTGTGCCGGCAGTGACAGATTTGCTGGCACTGGCCTATCAGCGCTGGGATCTGGCTATGCCCGAGTACTTGCTGGGGGAATTTAGCTTGATTCTTCACGACAGCGCCAAGCAGAGAATTGTCGCGGCCCGCGATGCACTGGGAATCGGCAGTTTGTTTTATGCCCATCAGGGTAGCCAATTACTGGCTTGCGCGCGGATCGCCCCCTTGCTCGATCATCCGCAAATCGGCCGCCGCCTCAACCACGGCAAACTGGTACGCAGCGCATTGATTTGGATGGAGCCTGGCCCAGAGAGTTTTTACGAAGGCGTGCTGGCATTGCCCGGTGGCAGTGTATTGTGTCTTGATGCCAGCGGTTTGCGCAGCTGGTCTTACTGGCAACCAGACCCGGAACGGCGTCTCGACATCCCCGACCGCGAAGTGCCGGAAGCTTTGCGCGCGCTGCTGTTTGCTGCCGTCGAAGCGCGCTTGCCGGCGCACTCCACACCGGCGGCTTTGCTCAGCGGTGGTTTGGATTCCTCGTCTTTGGTGGCGGTGGCGGCGAGCATATTAAAAAAACAAAATCGCCGCTTGCTGGCGATGTCGGCAGTGCTGCCAGCCCATTTGCGCAGCACCATGGAAGATGAATCGGCATTCATCGCGGCCTTTTCCAAAGTCGATAATATTGATTTTCTTGAGGTCAGCGATCAGCAGCGCGGTCCGTTTGATGATGTGTCGTCGACGATACGGGCACAAGGCAAGCCTTTCATCAATTCGCGCCAGTTTCAATTTGATGCCTTTGCCCATGCCGCCACTGCGCACGGCGCAGAAACGGTCTTTGGTGGCGGTTTCGGCGAGCATGGGCCTACCAATCACGGCAACGGTTTTTATGTTGAATTGTTTCGCTCCGGTCAGTGGTGGCTGTTAGCAAAAGAATTACAAGCGAGAGCGCGAGTCTATGGCCTTCCTGTGCAACGCGTACTCAAGAGCGAATTGCTCAGACCCTTAGCACCAACTTGGCTACTCAAACTGGTTGGGCGTTCGCAGCCAGCCAGTTCCACGCACATGCTTGAGCAGCAGCCGTTTCAGCACGCTTATCTCGCGCAGCATTTACCGCAAGCGCCGGCCACTTTGTTGGCGCAGTTAAGTCAGTCAAGCCAAAGCTATCGCCATCCCCGCGCGATACAGGCGTCCAGTATTGCCAAATTCCAGACACAAGCCGGATTACGCGGAGCGAATGAGCTTGGGGTGCATTTTTCCTTGCCTTTGCTCGATCAACGCATCATCGAATTTTGCTTGGCTGCGCCTACCCATCTGAAGGTCAGCAATGGTTATCCGCGCAGTTTGATACGCCACGCGATGAATGGCCTATTGCCAGCGCAAATACAGTGGCGTACCAGTAAGCAACCGTTTTCCCCTGATTTTCATTTGCGCTACAACCGCCAACGCTACTTGGCCGAACAATTGTTCGCCAGCATTGGTGCTCACGATCCGATACGCGCAGTCATCGATGTGGCGCGTTTGCAAAAGATGGTCGGGATAGAGATGCAAAGCAATCGTTGCGATACGCAAATTGACTTCGCCGCCATGCACATGGTGCCACGCGCAATTTATTTAATCCAATTTTTACGGCAATTCCCTGAATTTGCCTAGACGCAATAACTATGTTACGATTAGTCTATATTACTACGTGTAATATGCTCAGGGAAACGGAAAAAATTTACTCAATTGCGTGAAATTGTCATGTAAGTCGTCTCCACCTGCTTCAACAAATTGTGACTTTTTGTCAATGGAGAAAAGATATGACAACACCGCTGCTGTATATCTCCGAGCAAATTGATTCGGAACGCCGCGCTTACGCTGCCCCCATATTGGTACAGCTCGGCAATGAAAAAACAGATGGAAAATCATCCACTCTAGGTGCGGATAGCAGTTCAAATTCTTAAGTAGTTTCAGGCTTCCCGCTTAAAAAATTAATTTACCAGTCTGCCAAGGCAGCGGATGACATCGGCACCAAGCATTTGATTGCGACATTGTTCCACCCCATCTTTACTGAACTGTCATGCCATATCATTATCAGCTATACCAATTCGGTATTTCCAGCCAAATCGCCCTGCCAGAATTAGCCCCCGCAGAAGATCAAAGCAGCGAAGTCAGTATTGTCTACGGCGCAGTGCTGAGCACGATCACCGCCACGGCGCGCCAACTCGGTCCTTTTTTATGGGCGACCGAACAGGAATTTTGCTTGCAGGTACCCGGTGTCGCCGCATTTCTGGTTCGCAATGGCCAGGAAATCATCGTCGAAACCGAAGCCGGCATTGATGAGGCCAGTGTGCGCGTGTTTTTGCTCGGCTCGGCCATGGGTATTCTGATGTTTCAACGCCGATATCTGGTCTTGCATGGCAATGCGCTGCAAGTCGGTGATGCTTGCCTGGTCTGCGTCGGCCCTTCCGGTGCCGGCAAATCAACTCTGGCAGCGGCCTTGATGCAACGCGGTCACCGGCTGTTGGCCGATGATGTAGTGCCGGTGAATGCGCAATGCCAGGCCTTACCAGGTTTTCCCCGCATTAAGTTATGGCAAGACAGCGCCGATAAAATGCAGATCGCCACCGGCGAACTGGCGCGCATACGCCCGGACATGGAAAAATTCAATTTGCCGACCTTGAATGCGATGGCCAGCTCTGCTTTGCCGATACGCTGGGTGTACATTCTGAGCAATCATAACCGAGATGAGTTTGTCTTTGAAACCGTGCGCGGTATGCGGCGCTTCCCGGTCTTGCAAGAAAATACTTATCGGGTACGGTTCTTGGAAGGAATGGCATTGAAGGCACATCATTTAAGCTTGTGCGCCCAGTTGTCGAGCCAAATCAAACTGGTGCGCGTGACGCGCCCGAACACCCGCTTCGCGCTCGATGAACTGGCCGAGCGCATTCTGGCCGATGCGGCAGAACGGGCATGAGTACGGCGAGCGGCATCTACTGGCTGGCCTCTTACCCGAAATCGGGTAATACTTGGATGCGCGCGTTCATCGCCAATTTACAGCGCGGCCAAGATGGCGAAGTCGATATCAATGCGCTGGAAACCGGCGGTATTGCCAGCAGCCGTAGCTGGCTCGATGAACTATTGGGTTTCGACAGTGCCGATTTAAGTCCGTCAGAAATTGAAGCGCTACGCCCAGCCGTTTATCGCTGGACGGTAGAAAAAGAAAACACGGCCTTGGCCTACCATAAAATACATGACGCTTATCTGCGTCTGGCAAACGGTGAACCGCTGGTCAACCGAGAAGCCACGCGCGGTGCCTTGTATATTTTACGTAATCCCCTTGATGTCGCCATTTCAGCCTCGCACCACTGGGGCTGCAGCATAGACGGCGCGATCGAGCGCATGGGGAAAACTGATTTTGCTCTTTCAAAAAACCAGCATGGCCTGCAGTCGCAAGTCACCCAGCGCTTGCTGAGCTGGTCGCAACATGTACGCAGTTGGGTCGATGCCGAGAACTTAGCTTGTTGTGTGCTGCGCTATGAGGATATGCTGGCCGATGGCTTGGCCAGCTTTACTCGGGCCAGCCAGTTTTTGGAACTGCCGGCCGAGCCAGCGCGGATACAACAAGCGATGGCCCACAGCAGCTTTGAAAAACTCGCAACCCAGGAGCAGGAAAAAGGATTTCGTGAGCGCTCGGCCAAAGCTGAGCGTTTTTTTCGCAGCGGAACCGCCGGCGGCTGGCGCGATGTTTTGAGCACGGCGCAAATTGATCGGGTACTGCGCGATCATGGTGCAGTCATGTTACGCTTCGCTTATCTTGATGCGAATGGCTCGCCTTTTTCGGTTTGAAAAATTATATTTACGCTGTTTGATTCACTTATTTCAGTTAGGAGCCAAGCATGTCCAAGTTTATCATGCGTCATCCCGATTTATTGGCCGTTCCTATGGATGGCGACTTGGTCATGATGAGTATCAGCCAAGGACGTTACTACGGCATTAATCCGGTCGGCGCAATCATTTGGGAAACCTTGCAAACACCGCAGACCATGGAACAGTTGTATCAAGCCGTGGTAGCGGAGTTTGCCGTCGATGCAGAAACCTGCGCCAACGACGTGCAAAGCTTCATCACCCAGTTGTTGGATGCGCAGATCGTTCAATACGCATGAGGCTGTTGAGCTTGGCAGCTCGCAAGTTGCGTAATTTTTTGCGTCAACCGCGGTTTTTTCAATTGGGATTTTTCCCCACTTGGTGTCTGCTTGGCCTGGCGCGGATGGTGGTGCTCAGCGTACCGTTTCGTCAAATTGCGCCGCGTCTGGGCCAACATGCCGGGGTCAATGCGGCCGTGCCTTTGCTGACGCCGGCGGCGATTTTTCGGGCGCGTCAAATTTCCCACCTGATCAACGGCAGCGCCCGTTATTGTCCTTGGAATGCGAATTGTTTTGCACAAGCGATTACGGCGCGCTGTTGGCTCAAAGTTTATGGCATTCCCTATGCCTTGTATTTCGGCTTAAAAAAAGATGCCGAACAAAAACTGCTGGCCCATGCCTGGGTCTGTGCCGGTCCGGTGTATGTAACGGGTGGAAATAGTTTTTCTGAATTTACTGTGGTCAGCATGTTTCTCTCGCCAGCGCTATGGGCACGCTGAGCATGCCCGAGCTGTCGGCATGGCAGAGTGCTCAGGCATTTTTTCGTTTGATACGCCAAGAGCCGCGTCGCCCGCTGCTGATGTTAGGGCTGTGCATGGCCATCGTCAGCGTCAGTGAGGGTTTTGGCGTCAGTTTGCTGGTACCCTTGTTTGCTTTATTGCAGGATGCGGCCCACACCGGCATACCAAGGCCGAGCGCTTTCAACGGCATGCTGGCGCGCAGTTTTTCCGCGCTATCGATGCCCTTTCAAGGCTTGAGTATTTTGCTGGTTTTTATCAGCTTACAAGCGCTGAAAACTGTCGCCCAGTTTTTTCGAGAAATCCTGTCTACCGAAATTCAATGCAACCTGGTTGACCGTTTAC
The DNA here is from genome assembly GCF_034347425.1 of Undibacterium sp. CCC3.4. Taxonomy (GTDB): domain Bacteria; phylum Pseudomonadota; class Gammaproteobacteria; order Burkholderiales; family Burkholderiaceae_D; genus Undibacterium. The sequence continues at coordinate 2,694,549 of NZ_CP133779.1, read as the reverse complement.
GCGAGCGCTGCTTGATGGCGGTATTGAAAAGTGAGTGGACTTGGCTATCGCAACGGAATAATGCAGAATATGCGAATCTGTTGCTGACCGATATTAACCGCATCGGCTTCGGTCTGAATTTTTTCATCCAGCTCAGTAGTGTGATGGCGCAACTGCTGGTGTATACCATCGCGGCGCTGTGGCTATCGCCACCGATGACGGCGCTGGTATTGAGCGCCGGGATACTGATGTTTTTCACCGAAAGCCGTTTGCGGCGCGAAGCCTTACACTTGGGCGCGGGCTTGGGTCTGACTTCGCAGCGGCTGCACAGCACGGTACAAGAAAGCCTGCAAGGTATCAAGTTAGTCAAAATTCTCGGCAATGAATCACGTCACTTGCAAAATTTTTTGCAATCGATGCAAGGCTACCGCCAGCAATTGATGCGCTTTCAACGCAGCGCCAGTTATTCACGCGCACGCGCGCAACTGCTTGCCAGCTTGATGCTGGCCGTCTTACTGTATACCGGACTGGAAGTCTGGCATTTGCCTCTCGCGGAGTTGGCCGCCTTGATCTTGGTTTTTTCTCGCTTGATGCCGCTGGCTGCGCAATGCCAACAGCACTTGCAGCAGTGCTTGCACACTCTGCCAGCGCTGGCTGACACCGAAAGGGTCTTGGCCCAGTGCCGTGAAGCGGCGGAACCAGAGACTGCTGCGGTGGCGCCGACATTTTCGCATCAGTTAACGTTACACGGCATAGACTTCCATTACCCGGGCCGCGAGCGCGCCGCGCTCAAGGCGATCGATCTGACGATTGTCGCCAATACCACCACCGCCATCATCGGCGAGTCGGGTGCGGGAAAAAGCAGCTTGGCCGATATGCTGATGGGCTTGCTGCGCCCCGAGCACGGCACGATGTCGATCGATGGCAAGGTACTCGATGATGCACAGCGGGTGCAATGGCGTCATGCGCTGGCCTATGTGCCGCAAGAACCAGTCCTGTTCAATGACACGATACGCAGCAATTTGTTGTGGGCGCTGCCGGATGCGGACGACACCGCATTATGGTTAGCTTTGGATAAAGCCGCCGCCGGTTTTGTGCGTGATTTACCACTGGGACTGGCGACGCTGGTCGGCGATCAGGGCTTGCGTTTATCTGGCGGCGAGCGCCAGCGGATTGCCCTGGCACGTGCCTTATTACGCCGCCCGGCCTTGCTGTTGCTGGATGAAGCCACCAGTGCACTCGATGTGGAAAATGAAGAGCGGATCCGTCAGGCCATCGTTGATCTGCATGGCAATCTGACGGTGGTGGCCATCGGCCATCGCTTGGCCAGCTTGCAGCATGCCGATCATGTGGTGGTGATGGAAGCCGGACGCATAGTGCGTCAAGGCACTTGGCAGCAGGTGCAAGCAGCCGACGCGGCGAAACACCTGACGCGCGCCGACAGTTGATTGTCTACGGTGCTTGCAAGGCCGCGCGCAAACCGCTGGCTCGCTCGGTTTTCAGTGCCAAGGCGCTCTGCCATACCGCTAAAACCGGGCAAACTAAAGTAAATTGGCGGCGTGCGCGGGTGATGCCGGTGTAGATCAATTCACGGGTGATCACCGGTGACATGTCGGGTGGTAACACCAGCACGGTGTGGGCGAATTCGGAACCCTGCGATTTGTGCACCGTCATGGCATAGGCGGTCTCGACATAGCGCAAGCGCGAAGCGAGAATACTGCGTAGCTGTTGACCGTCGAGAAAATACACGCGCAAACTTTTTTGTGGATCAGGGTCTGGCAAAGCCAAACCGATATCGCCATTGAAGACGCCGGCACTGTAGTCGTTCCGCGTCACCATCACCGGTCGACCGCTATACCATTCGCCCTCGCGCTGGATATGGCCTTGGGCATGCAAGCTTTGTTCTATCGCCAGATTGAGTCCGGCCACACCCCACTCGCCTTCCCGCACCGCACACAAAATACGAAAGCCTTCGAAGGCATCGAGCACTTGTTTTACCCATGCCAAGTAGTCGGCGCTGGTAGCAGCGCGCGGCATTTGCGCCAGCAAACTCAGATAGGCTTGATAAGCACCTTCGGCACCGGCCCGACCCTGCCCGGCCAAGCGTAACAAAGCGGCTGGGCTAGTGGCATCGAGCCAGGCCAAGCTGGCGTCGTGACCACGCCGCAGTACGGCAGCAGCGCTGGCGGCCGCGCCGGCATTCACCGCACGCGCCAACTCGCCGATGGCACCGGCAAAGCGGCGGCTGTGGCGCAGCATGACGGTTTGCTGGGCCAGTGCAGTGCCGTCACCGCGCAGCTCGGCCGGCACCAGTTGCTGTGTGCAGCGTTTCAGATAGTCGACGGTACTGGCATGGTAGCCACCGCTGACGGCGTCGCCACACAAATCGCCGAGTACCGCACCAGCCTCAACCGAAGCCAATTGATCTTGATCACCGAGCAAAATCAGCATGGTTTTACGCGGTAAGGCAGCCAACAAGGCGGCCATCATTTCCACATGCACCATCGAGGCTTCGTCGACGATGAGCACATCCAGGTCGAGCGGATTACCGGCATGATGACGAAAACTCCGGGTATCAGGTCGCGCCCCCAAGAGGCTGTGTAAGGTGCGTGCCGGACCAAGGTGGGCAATGAATTCGCTCAGCGCAGTGCTGCGCGTGGCCAGTTCGCTGAAGGCTTGGTCTATCGATTGCCGCAAACGCGCGGCGGCCTTGCCGGTTGGTGCGGCCAAGGCGATGCTGGGCTGTGTGCCCGCCGGGGCGAGCAGCAGCAAGGCTGCCAACAAGCGTGCCACGGTATAGGTTTTACCGGTGCCGGGGCCGCCGGTAATGATGCTAAAGCGAGCGCGTAAGGCGATGGCGGTGGCGATTTTTTGCCAATCAGGGCTGGGCTCGCTCGCCGGTTCGGCGACTGCGATTGCGGATAGAAACAAGTCATCGAGCAAATCTGTCAGTACCGTTTCATCGCGCTCGATGGTATCAGCGGCACGCGCACGCACGGCCGTGGCGATCAGCGTTTCATCCTGCCAGTAACGGCGTAAATACAGTCGCTGTGCTTGCAATACCAAGACTTGCTGGGCATCAGGTGCAGCGCTGTCAGCGTGATAAATATAAGGGCTGGTGGCCAACACTGCATGCCAGTCGGCTTGATTCGATGGCAGCTCATGCGCAGCGCGCAGCGCTTCCCATTCTTCGTTCGGCCATTCCAATACTGCCGCCGGATCGCGCGCCAGCGCTGCCAAGTCCAGGCAGATATGGCCGCGTGCTTCGATTTCAGTGAGCATGGCCGCGGCCAGCAAAACGGCCGCGTCGCGCACGCCCAAGCTATGTAAAAACCGCGCAAAAGCCAGCGCCAGCCGGCGCACTTGGCCGCGCTCGCTCAGTTCAGACAGACTCTGTAAGACAGTATCGTTGTCAGGCATGATCAGTGGGTTTCCTCGGTGACAGTGGAGACGGCCTGGCGCATGACCAAGTCGAGATCGCGCAGAAAGTCTGCGCTCGGTAGCACGTGGTAGCAGCCATGGGTCTCGGGATGCTGTAAGCCGCGCAAGAAAAAGAAAATCGCGCCACCCAAGTGCTGGGCCGGATCGTAGTGCGCACCCAAACGCTGCTGCAGCAAGCGGTGCAGCGCCAGCAGATAAATCGCCGCTTGCACATCATAGCGATGCGCGGCCATGGCCAGAGTCAACGCACCGATATGGTAGGCGGCGTCATCGGCACCGAGCGCATTCGATTTGTAATCGAGTACCCAGTATTTACCCTCGTGTTCAAACACCAGATCGGCAAAGCCCATCAACAAACCTTGCAAGCGACGCTCGCTCAACTGCGGTCGCGCTTGTCCTGCCAATAAATGCTGGCGACACAAGTTATCCAGCGCACGACTGGCAGCAGCTTGGCAAGGAAACCAAAATTCCATTTCGGCGATACGCTCTTGCACCTGCAGCAAACTGCTTTGTATCGGCGGCAGCTGCGCGCAGACGATGGCAGTGAGCCACTCGTTGAGATCCGCTTGATGATGGTCCCAGCCGGCCCGTAAAGCACGTTGTGCCAAGCGGGTATTGAAATGTTCATCTTCGATGACAGTAAAACCTTCTCCGGCAATCCATTCCAATTGTTCGTGCAGAAACTGGCCCGGCACGGCACCACGTGGGAAGCGATGCCAGGCTTGCTTCGGCAGCGACTGGTGTTTCGGTGTCACGACCAAGGGCAGCACTTCATCTTCAAATAATTTGCTGTCATCGGTGCGCTTGGCCGAAAAATCGGCACTCAGATTCCTGGCGATGGAAGAAAAACTGGCGACTAGCCAGTGGCGTTCGAAGTTGGCACGATAGGCAGGAAATTCCAAGGCAGCGACGCTGCGAATTCGGCGCGGCAGCGGGGTACAGCCAGCCGCATCGCTGAGCTCGGTGATGTGAATGGCAGCGCACGCGCCTTGCAATGCGGCGAAGATGGGCAAGATGGGTGCATCAATGGCGGCACCACCATTGAGCAGATAGCCGAGTGCCGAGTGCTGTAAATTTTGCTTGTAATTTGATACGCCCAGCCACAGCGCATGCGAGGCGCGCGTGACGGCCACATATAGCAGGCGCAAATCTTCTTCCAGACGGGCGCGTTCCACCGCTTGTTGCGCCTCGTCCGATAGCCCGAGGTCGAGCACGCTGCGGCCGCTGGCATCGGTGTATTTGAAAAAGCTTTGCTTGGTTTTTGTTACCTGCCGGGCAGCGGCGGCGAAGGGAACGAACACCAACGGAAATTCCAAGCCCTTGGATTTATGTATCGTGATCACTTTCACCAGCTCGGCATCGCTTTCCAGGCGCAGTACATGTTCCTCACTGCCCTCGCCTTGGCCGCTGATTTGTTCGGATAACCAGCGGATCAGCGCTTGTTCGCCATCAAGTTGAGCGCTGGCGGCTTCGAGCAATTCGGCCAGGTGTAGCAAATTGGTGAGACTGCGTTCACCACCGCGCTGACCCAGCAGTTTTTCTGGTAAGGCGAGTTCGTGGATGAAGCGCCGCATCGCCGCCAACACGCCCTGCCGCTGCCACACCAAGTGCCATTGCTTGAGTTGCTCAAGGCGCAGTTCCCAAGCGGCGTCATCGGCAGCTAATTCGCTTAATTGTCGTAGCGTCAGCAAGGCGGTTTTAGTAGCGAAAGCGGCGCGTCCGTATTCGATACTCAGCGGTTCAGCCCAGGCTTGCAGCCAACACAGGACGTCGAGCGCTTCGGCGCTGCGAAAAATCGAATCTTGATCCGATAAGTAGACGCTGGCGATATCGCGTTCTTGCAGGGCACGCCGGATGGCGGCGGCCTCATGACGGTCGCGTACCAAAATAGCGATATCGGCCGGTTGCAGCGCGACGAAGGCGCTTTGGGTTTGAAAGCCAGTCTGCGTCGAACCCAATTGCTGGGCGATATATTCGGCGCAGTGTTGGGCAAAAAAATACTGCGCTTGCTCTTTATTGGCGTCGCGTTGCTCGGCGATTTGGAACTGTAAAGCCGCTGCGCTTTGCGCCGGTGTCGCGGCCCGATACACGCTGCCTCGGCCTTGCGCCTGCACGGCTTCGAACGGCACCGGGTTGTCGTGTGCGGTTTTGAAGTGGAAGGCACCGGCCTGATGAGCGCTCAAACCGGACTGTTGTTCGGCATACAGAAACAATTGATTAACGGCGGCCACCAAGGGCAGGGTCGAGCGGTAGTTAGTACCGAGCAGATAATGCCGTCCGCTGCAAGCACGGCGCGCCGCCAAATAACTATGGATGTCGGCACCACGAAAGCCGTAAATCGATTGTTTCGGGTCGCCGATCAGGAATAAGCCCAACTCGGGCAGATTGCTTTGCACCTGATACAGCGCATCAAAAATTGCATATTGCTGTGGTGAGGTATCTTGAAATTCATCGATCAAGGCCACTGGGTATTGCTCAATAATACGTGCGCGCATCGCCACCCGATTCGCCCCGGCCAAGGCCAAGCCTAAGCGCTCGAGTAAGTCTTTGAAGCCGAACTGATGCTGCTGCTGTTTCAATTCTTCCATGCGCGCGCCAACCTGAGCAACGGCATGTCGACACAGCTGATGACCCAAGGGTTCGAGTGCCGCCAGCGCCAGTTGCAAGCCTTCGAGTTCGAAAAATACCGGCGGGAGTGTCGCTTGATAGCCCTTGTTACAGGCCGCGGCTAAGGCTGAAGGGTGGAGTTTCTCAAAAATTTTATCGCTTAGCTGCGGCCATACTTGTTCGGCATCGCTGGCCCAGACAGCCAGGGAATCTAGCCATTTGTGCAGGCTGGCCGGACGTAATTTAGTACCGCTGAATTGTTTCGGAGCGCGTTCGGCTTCGGTCGCGAACCAGGCAACGATGCTGACCACCTTATCCGGCCAGCCCTGTTTGATTACTGCCAGCGCCTGCTGTTGTTCGGCCAAGCTTTGCGCCAGAAAACTTTGCAGCGTTTGTGCCGCTGGCGTGGCGAGCAAGGCTGCTTGCGGCAGTAACTGACGCAGCGTCTGACTAAGCGCGCTGACATCAGGCCACACTGCAGCGACAGCGCGCCAGTGCGCGGCAGTGAGTGGATACACGTGACCGCGCCAGTAATCGCGCACAGCATTGTCGAACAGGTTTTGTTCATTAGCCAGCAAGGTTTCGTCGAACAGGCAGCCGCTGTCGAATGCATGTTCACGCAGCATGCGCTGGCACCAGGCATCGATGGTAAAGATAGCGGCGTCATCCATGGCATCGGCCGCCATGGCCAAGCGGTAAGCAGCTTGTTGACGCGCCGTTTCATCGGGGTAGTCTGCCAACAGATTTTGCAGGAAGGGGTCGCCGGCACAGGGCTGCGCTTGCCGAAACAAATCGGCTGCTTCAGCCAGACGCAGGCGTATGCGCTCCGATAATTCCCGCGTGGCAGCACGGGTGAAGGTCATCACCAGAATTTCTGAGGGATGCAGCGGCCGCTGAAAGCCACTGTCGGCGTCGCCATGGCCTAACACCAGACGCAAATACAGCGCCGCGATGGTCCAAGTTTTACCAGTGCCGGCGCTGGCTTCGATGAGGCGCGAGCCATGCAGCGGGAAATACAAAGGATCGAGCAGATGACTCATGTGAAAGTTTCCTGGTTAGCCGCAGCACGCAGCGGCGCGGCGCTGTCGTCGCTGCCGCTGAGAGGTCGGATCTCGAGCGTGGCGCAGCAATCGAATAAGGCCTGATACAAGGCTTGCGCGGCAGGTTGCCACTGCGGGTGTCGGCTCAGTTCTTGGTAGTCACGCCAAACCCGCGCCAGATAGCGATTGTCGACTTCGCCGCTGAATTGATGGCCACCGTCATAGACCGGCTGCGGATCGACACCGGCCAACCAAGCCAATGCAGTTTTGCAGGGGGCTGGGTAGAGGTGATCCAAACCGGCGCGCCACAAGGGTAGCAAATTAGTTAAGGCGGTTACGGCCGCACTGGCGTCGAACGGGGCGATAGCGATATGGGCGTCACGTGCAATCAGATGAATAGTGATCTGCAAACCGCCAGCCGAGGCGAACAATTGGCGCAGCCAAGCAGCGATCAATTGTTGCGGACGCACGACACCTTTCCCATCGAGTGCGCGCGCGGCACTTTGCATCAAGCACACGGTGCTTTGCCCATCGCTGCGCAAGGGGCTGAGCCAGTCAGAAAAAATAATACCTTGGTGTTCGAAACGCAGTGGGCAGCGTTCTGCATCGAGCGGAAATTGTTGGCGTAACAGTAGGTAAGCACGCCGTACCGGTAGTAAATCGTTGATCAATTTTTCTTGCCACTGTAAGCCAGCCCAACTGATAGGCAAAGCCCCTTCGCGCGCCAGTGCAGCGGCTTGCCGCGTCAGTTGCGGGCGCACTTGGTCGAGTGTTTCTTCGTCGGCATCATTTCTCAACAAGCGCTCGGCAAAAGCATATTCTTGCAAACCATTAATGGCGAAGGCTTCTTCATCGTCGCTACTGAGCGCTTCGGCATCGAAGCTCACGCCCAATCGTTTTTGAAAGAAATAGGCCACCGGCTGGCGCATGAAACTATGTAATTCCCGCAGCGTGAGGCGAAATTGTGCATCGATTTCCGCCTTAGGAATGCTTTCTTCGCACAGCGGCGTGGGCACGTCTGGCGCGGCACGGTGTGCAGCACCCCATTCAAAGGCATAGGTCTGCGGTCGCGCCGGTCCGGGGAAAAAATATTTTTCACTGAATGGTTGCAGTGGATAGTCGGTGGTATGACTAGCTAAGTCGATATCCCATCCGGCCCGCAAATAATCCTGCAATTGCGATACCAATACCGAAGGCGCTTGCAAGGAGTTATCGCGGATATGACGACCGGTCCAACTGATGAGCAATTTATCCCGCGCCGACAGCAAGGCTTCCAACATCAGGTAACGATCATCGTCGCGGCGCGAACGGTCACCGGGACGCGCCATGCCGGGCGCGGCGAGTAAATCAAAGTCGACTTGTTGGCTACGGCGCGGGAAATCGCTTTCATTCATACCGGCCAAACACACCACACGGTAAGGCATAGAACGCATAGGCATGAAGGTGCAAAACGTCACGCCGCCGGAAATGAAGCGTTGATTCAGACTGGCTTCATCCAAACCATCGAGCCAGGCTTGACGAAACACTGCCAGCGGGACGGCTTCATCGAAATCGGCCTGGGCGCATAAGTCGGCCCAGTTGATCAGGGCTTGCTGCAAGCGCGCGAGTAAAATCCGATCGGCTTCATTTTCGGCCAGAAAAAAGCGCTCGAGCAGGGTACGCGCCAGGCTCGCCCAAGCCGCTGGCAGCAAGGTGCCGAGCAAGACTTCGCGCCAGTGCATGAGTTCAGCCACCAATTCAGCCAAGGCACCGGCCAAGCCGGCATCGAGTCCGCTGATTTCGGCATACGGTGCAATATCTTGATAAGCCGGGCTGCGGCCACTGGCATAGCCAAGCAAAATACGACGTATCCCGAACAACCAGGAATTTTGTTCACCGGCGGCAGCTAAGCCTAAGCCAGCGCGATGTTCACGATCGAGGCCCCAACGGATGCCCGCCCCTTGTATCCAAGATTTCAGTTTCGATAAATCGCTGGGGTCGAGCCCAAAACGGGCGGCCAGCGCTGGTACATCGAGCAAATCGCAGATTTCACTTTGCAGGCAGCGCTGTTGCGGCAGCCGCAGCAGCCATTCGAGGGCAATCAACAGCGGTTGATTGACGCGTGCCGAACCATCGGCGATTTCATAGGGAATCATGCGCGCATCACTGCGCTTGTACTGACCGAACACGGCACCGATGGCGGCCGAAAAGCGGGCGATGTCAGGCACCATGACGATCACGTCTTTCGCTTGCAATGCCAGTTGACCAGCGGCCGGTGCTGCCGCCAGCAGGGTGAGCAAACGATCGTGCAGGATTTCAACTTCGCGCTGCACACTGTGGGCAATATGAAATTCCACCGATTGATCTTGTGCGTTAATCGTCTGCTGCGGATGTTCTGCCAAAGGCAGCAAATCGCGAATCGCCGCCTGCATCTGGGCCAGCAGATGCGCGCCCGGCTGCTCGGAAAACAAATCGATCTTGAGATTATTAAAGCGACCGCGCGCCGCTTCGTCCTGATCGAATTCGTCGAGCATGCGGATGAAATCGCGTCCCAGCTTACCCCACGCGGCTAACAAGGGGTGGCTGTGGCTGTGCAAGGCCGCCAGCGGTACGTGGGCCAGGTCACGGCCATGCCGCGCCGGTTGCCGTTTGAATTGGGCTTTGAGTAATTCGCGGCCGTCGATGATGTCGCCCCAATAAAACTGACAAGGATTCGGCACCGCTAATATGACTTGGGTATAGTCGGCCAAGGCTGCCAGCGCTTCAAGCGTTTGGCGCGGCAATGCCGATACACCGAAGACCACCACTCGGCGCGGCAATTGCTGTTGCGGCGTTTGCAATGCTGCGCAGGCAGCGAGAAAGCGTTGATGCACATTGACGCGACCGAGTTGCCGCTGCTGCTCAGGCAAATCCTGCAAAATGGCGCGCCACAATCGAGCTTGCCACAACTGATCCGGGCTCAAGGGCTGGGCGCTGCCATCGCCACGCAAAATTTGATCACGCCCATGCTGCCAATCGCTGAGCCAATCACTGCGGTACATTTGGTAAAGATCGATCAGATCGGCCAGGCGACTGACCAGTTGCAGCCGCCGTTCCGGCTGACCATCGGCTAAAAAATGCTGTAGCGGTTCAAACTCAGTTTGTTCCAGTAAGGTCGGAATCACACGCATCAAGCGCCAAGTCAGCGGCGCTTTATCGAGAAAAGAGCTGGCTGGAATGGCATGGCGGCCTAACATGGCTCGGTACACGGTCCAAAGAAAACGACCAGGTAATTCAATACGAGTAGCTGCGCATATACCGGTTTGTTCGGCCAGTGCGATTTTAAGCCATTCGGCTACGCCATTTGATTGCACCAAAAAAATCTCTTTTTCCAGCGGTGCCAGCGGATGCTGGCCTATCCATTCGAACACAGCGGCCTGAAGTTGTTCAAGCTGATTGCCATGTAGAATAATTAATCCGGGGGTAATGACTGAAGACATGAAAAATCCTGTTGTCGCGAAGTGCGATACACCGTGCCTACCGGCTGCACCGGCAAACAAGTATTGTCACATATTCAGATCTTATCGCATACCAGCGTGTCATCAAAAATCCGACTAGGGTTTGAAACCCCGGCCTTCAGAGGCTGTCGCAAAAGCCTGATGGACGTTTTTTACACCTGAAACACCGCATACCTCGTCATTCCCGCATGCCGCAGCCTCGTCATTCCTGCATGCCACAGCCTCGTCATTCCCGCATGCCGCAGCCTCGTCATTCCCGCATGCCGCAGCCTCGTCATTCCCGCATGCCGCAGCCTCGTCATTCCCGCATGCTTTTGGCGGGAACCCAGCGTCGTTTTTAACACTGAAAACATCATCATTTCTGGCATTTTCAGTTAAGCACGAACGCCGCTGGGTTCCTGCCAAAAGCGCGCAGGAATGACGTGGCTACCAGTCAGGGTAATGATACCGACTCACTACCCTTTTGCGACAGCCTCTTCAGAGGCTGTCGCAAAAGCCTGATGGACGTTTTTTACACCTGAAACACCGCATACCGCGTCTTTCCCGCATGCCGCAGCCTCGTCATTCCCGCATGCCGCAGCCTCGTCATTCCCGCATGCTTTTGGCGGGAACCCAGCGTCGTTTTTTACACTGAAAATGCCACAATTTCTGGCATTTTCAGTTAAGCACGAACGCCGCTGGGTTCCTGCCAAAAGCGCGCAGGAATGACGTGGCCACCAGTCAGGGTAATGATACCGACTCACTACCCTTTTGCGACAGCCTCTTTTGGCCGGTGAGCGACGAAGGAGCGACCCGATGGGAAGGGATGCAAACCCCTTCCAGAGGCTTTTCCATCGTCGCTTGCGACGATCCATTGAGTTGTTTGTTAAGAAAGCGGCTCAAGGCACTGAGACTCGCGAGCGGGGTCACATAAACGTGTACGCCCAAGAAAATTGAGTTTGATACGCCGTACATTTTTGCCCAGGGAAAAAGAAATACTGCCAGCCTGAGCCTGGTCGGTGTTCAATCGGGTGCAACTGCGACCATTCGCAGCGTAAGATAAGTACGCTGAACTCGCATCGGTAAAGCGGCTGGCGATATGCACTTCGCTAGCCGCCTGCTGAAAAAAAATATGTTCACCAGCATCGAAGCGTCCATTATGATTCTCATCGATGAATATCAGCCAACCCGTGCCCCAGTTACGCCCATCGCTCGCCGCCAAAGTCACCTTACTGCCACGCTGGCGAGCCAGTGTACGGGTCAGATGGATGGCTTGCAAAAAGTGATGGCTAACACTGTTGAGTTGGTAACGTTGACGCAATTCCATCAAACTCGGCGCGGCCAGACTCAGGGCCAGACTGGCCAAGGCCAGCCCGAACAATACGCCGGTCAGACCACGACCGCCGCGCTGCGAAGCGTATTCTTGATCTACCAACATTGCTGCCGGCTGCCGTGGCCGCTGTAGCTGTGCTTGCCACGGCTATCAAGCAGCAATTGCCCGCATACGGGATCGCTAAAATGTTGATCAACGCTTTTTGCGCCCGGCACCGCATGCAATTCTATGCAGCGCGTCGCCGCCTCGCCGGCGCAGGCTTGGGCTTGTAATTGGTAAGCGCTGCGCGCAGCAGAGAGCCCGGAATACCAAATGAAGGGGCTCGGTGCCGGTGCCTCGGCCCAAGTCTGATAAGCTTGTTGTGCGGTGAAATAGTTCTCTTGTTGCTGCATCAATTTCAGCAAGGCCACCTTGCCTTCATGCCGTTTCACCGCCACGATATGTTCATGGTAGGCAGACATGGCATAGACAGTCAGCACCGCGAGGATGCACAGGCAAAATACCAATTCGAGCAAGGTCCAGCCGAGCCTGCCCGATTCAGGAAGTACGACGTACGATGGCATCGCGCAGCTCCTCATAATTATCAACCGTACGCCAGCTTAAGCGGCGACTATGCTCGCGCTGGCTACTCTTGCGATACACCGTTTGCAAGACGATACGGGTGGCGTGATCAAACCCGAAACCGATTGCCGTGACGCGATAAACTAAGCGCCGCCGCGTAGTGCTGAGTGGTTTGGCATGCGGATCGGGCAAAGCTTCGATCAGGTAACGTGGCGCTTGGGAGGAAACAGCGGCCACCCCCTGGAGCGGCGGTTTGCCGGTGAAACGGCCGAACTCTACGCTGACACCATCAGCGCCGGCGTCAGCCAAATTCAGTCGTAACCAAGCTGTAGCGCTCGCCGCAGTGGCACTGCAAATTCCTTGCTTAGCCGCGCCGATGCCACGGCCGCATTCACTCTTGGGTGTCAACTCGGCTTCGACCGGAAACAAAGCCGCACGGGCACCGCCAGCCGGCGGGTCGATATCGATTTCGGCGTCGTTGAGTGCGGCATCCGCGGCGAGAAAAGCCGCATATCGATCGCGTTCGGCACGCGCCGCTTGCTGGGCATGCCAAGCTTGCGTGGCAGCGGAAAAACTCAATAGCGAAATAATGATCAACACAAGTAAGGCAAGCACGAGCACCACGCCTTGCAGGTGCGTGCGCCCTTGGGCAATTTCACAAGCAGGCAAATGCTGGCGAAGACGGCGGCGGCGCATAGAGACCTCTCAATATCATGGCGTCAGTGCGCCGCTTGCCAGCGCCTCGACTGGTGCTGAAAAATTACGCAAGGGCAGCGTGATTGATACGATACGGCGTAGCCGCTGCCGCTGTGCCGGTGCCAAGTCAGGGCTTGACACGGTGCTACCACGATCGGCGGCACCGCAGCATTGCGCATAGTCGCTACCGAATAAATCGTAGTCGCGCGCCGCTTCGTGCCTGCCGTCGCCGTCGCCACGACTATTACCGCTGATGAGCATAGCGATGCGCACGGCGCGCACAGCGTGCCAGTGACTGCCGCGCGCCGTACGCGCTTGGCTTGGCACTGGCGCTGCGGCGTCAAGCTGATTGACCATGCTGGCATTGAGCCATTGCCAAGCCGCGCCGCGCCCTGAGCTATCGAGCGCATACAATATTTGGAACGCGTCTACCCCCGAGATCATGGCCTGAACTTGCCAATTATCGCGTCCGCCTGCGGCCGAGTACGTTCGATATTTACACATGAGCTCGTGGTGTTGGTCAGCGCTGACGACCACGTAGTAAATACTCACCGCGTCTACCCCGCTGGGTGAGGCGCTGCCATTACAGGGGGCCATCGCAGCAGCAGCATGAAATCGCAGCGCTAATACGTCGCTGAACTTGGCGGCCTTTGCCTGAGCCACACTTAGCTCGGGAGCTAAATCATCACGACTGCCGGCATCAAGGCCACTGACGGCGAGCAGACCCTCGCTGTCGTCAGTAACAGTTGACGCCACCGTAGAAAATGGATCGACATAAGCGGCTTGCCGCAATTGCTGGGAAAAATGCGCGAGTACAAAACGGGCCGTGTCGTCGATGTCTTGCAAATCAGTTTGCGTCTGAAATTGCGCTTGCACAGCGTTGAGCAAGGTCAGTAAGCTCATCGTGATGGCAAGGCCCAAGCTGAGTGCTAACATCGTTTCGACTACCCCAAAGCCCTGCACGGCAAACCGCGCTTTGCCGCTGCGGCGATCGCTGTATCCTATGCCGTGCGCCATCATGGTACACCTGCGTAGCTCAATACGGCGACCACCACCTCCGGTGTGGACGTCGCGGCCGCACCGGCGGCGGGCAAGGCAAGCTTGCGTTGCCACGCCAATTTGATGACGAAAGGCGCATCAACTTGGTCTTGGCAGTTCCAGCGGGCGCTCGTGTCGGCGGCGGCATCACGACAAATGACGACGCGTGCACCGGGCAAAGTAGTATCAACATGTTCTAACCAGTGAGCAGAAAATGCACGCACAAATTCTGCTGCACTACAATGCGCAGCAAGGCCGTAACAATGATTAGACGCTTGGCCACGAACAGCGCTGTCGGGTTCGAGTCGCACGTCTGTGTAGATGGCTGCCAGGTCGGGCGGCATCTGCTGCAATATTTGACTCGCCTGCATGTGATCGGCCATTTCGCTGGCCAAGGCGACGGCGAGTGAGTGATAGGCGCTGTCTTGAACGCTGCGAAGCGCCGCCAGTTGCAGCGCCATGGCACCGAGCACCCCGATGGCCGAGATGGCGGCGGCAACCAAGACTTCCAGTAATGAAAACGCGCATTGATGGTTTAGACACATGATGTCTCAAACAGTAGGAAAACGAACTGTTCTTATTGTAAGCATCGCGCCAGCGCGTGAAAGACCGTTCGTCAGATCTGCTTGGTCGATGGGCGAAATATACAAGTTTTCCTGGTATCAGCTGTCGTTTATCAGATGTGCGCGTAAAATTGGGCGGCTGGGTGGACGCGTAATCGACCTGGCATGCTCTCGCCTCGTCGTTCCTGCGTAGGCAGGAATCCAGTGGCACGTCAGTGCCTTCAGGGTGGAAACGTCGAACAAGGGCAATTTCTTAAATGCCGAATTGAGCGCTTGAGCACGCCACAAACCGTTTGCGCAAAAGCAAAACCCCCGCTCTCACAAGAGAACGGGGGCATGCAGAATAGAAGCCTGACGATAACCTACTTTCACACTGGTTGCAGCACTATCATTGGCGCGTAGTCGTTTCACGGTCCTGTTCGGGATGGGAAGGGGTGGGGCCGACTAGCTATGGTCATCAGGCATAACTTGTTGATTCATTGTGTACCTCCTTACTCTGAGGCACGCAATCAATCCAATTCAGAAGAAGTAAAGTCTTAATAATCTTGTTATTTTTTTTTGGTTATGATTTGTACCGAACATTTTCGGCAAACACTTCATTAACTCACTCGTAGCCTATACCTGCTAAGGTTATAGGGACAAGCCTTACGGGCAATTAGTACTGGTTAGCTTAATGCATTACTGCACTTCCACACCCAGCCTATCAACGTCCTGGTCTCGAACGACCCTTTAAAGAGATCTAGTCTCTGGGAAGTCTCATCTTAAGGCGAGTTTCCCGCTTAGATGCTTTCAGCGGTTATCTCTTCCGAACATAGCTACTCGGCAATGCCACTGGCGTGACAACCGATACACCAGAGGTTCGTCCACTCCGGTCCTCTCGTACTAGGAGCAGCCCCCTTCAAACTTCCAACGCCCACGGCAGATAGGGACCAAACTGTCTCACGACGTTTTAAACCCAGCTCACGTACCACTTTAAATGGCGAACAGCCATACCCTTGGGACCGGCTACAGCCCCAGGATGTGATGAGCCGACATCGAGGTGCCAAACTCCCCCGTCGATATGAACTCTTGGGAGGAATCAGCCTGTTATCCCCAGAGTACCTTTTATCCGTTGAGCGATGGCCCTTCCATACAGAACCACCGGATCACTATGTCCTACTTTCGTACCTGCTCGACTTGTCAGTCTCGCAGTTAAGCACGCTTATGCCATTGCACTATCATCACGATGTCCGACCGTAATTAGCGTACCTTCGAACTCCTCCGTTACACTTTGGGAGGAGACCGCCCCAGTCAAACTGCCTACCATGCACTGTCCCCGACCCGGATAACGGGCCAAGGTTAGAACCTCAAATAAACCAGGGTGGTATTTCAAGGATGGCTCCACGCAAACTGGCGTCCACGCTTCTAAGCCTCCCACCTATCCTACACAGATCGATTCAAAGTCCAATGCAAAGCTACAGTAAAGGTTCATGGGGTCTTTCCGTCTAGCCGCGGGTAGATTGCATCATCACAAACATTTCAACTTCGCTGAGTCTCGGGAGGAGACAGTGTGGCCATCGTTACGCCATTCGTGCAGGTCGGAACTTACCCGACAAGGAATTTCGCTACCTTAGGACCGTTATAGTTACGGCCGCCGTTTACTGGGACTTCAATCAAGAGCTTGCACCCCATCATTTAATCTTCCAGCACCGGGCAGGCGTCACACCCTATACGTCCACTTTCGTGTTTGCAGAGTGCTGTGTTTTTATTAAACAGTCGCAGCCACCAGTTTATTGCAACCCCTTCACCCTTCTGCCGCAGGGCAGTCAAGCTACAAGGGCGTACCTTATCCCGAAGTTACGGTACCAATTTGCCGAGTTCCTTCTCCCGAGTTCTCTCAAGCGCCTTAGAATACTCATCTCGCCCACCTGTGTCGGTTTGCGGTACGGTCTCGTATGACTGAAGCTTAGAGGCTTTTCTTGGAACCACTTCCGATTGCTTCATGCACTAGTGCACTCGTCCCAACCCCTTGAATTCCGCGCCCGGATTTGCCTAAGCGCCTTCTTTGAGCCAGAAACCGACTATTCCAACAGTCGGACAACCTTCCGCGATCCGTCCCCCCATCGCATCATACGACGGTGCAGGAATATTAACCTGCTTCCCATCAGCTACGCATCTCTGCCTCGCCTTAGGGGCCGACTCACCCTGCTCCGATGAACGTTGAACAGGAAACCTTGGGCTTACGGCGTGGAGGCTTTTCACCCCCATTATCGCTACTCATGTCAGCATTCGCACTTCTGATACCTCCAGCATCCTTTACAAGACACCTTCGCAGGCTTACAGAACGCTCTCCTACCATATCCATAAATGGATATCCGCAGCTTCGGTGTATAGCTTAGCCCCGTTACATCTTCCGCGCAGGACGACTCGATCAGTGAGCTATTACGCTTTCTTTAAAGGGTGGCTGCTTCTAAGCCAACCTCCTGACTGTTTTAGCCTTCCCACTTCGTTTTCCACTTAGCTATACTTTGGGACCTTAGCTGGCGGTCTGGGTTGTTTCCCTCTTGACACCGGACGTTAGCACCCGATGTCTGTCTCCCTTGCTCGCACTCGTCGGTATTCGGAGTTTGCAATGGGTTGGTAAGTCGCGATGACCCCCTAGCCATAACAGTGCTCTACCCCCGACGGTGATACAAGAGGCACTACCTAAATAGTTTTCGGAGAGAACCAGCTATTTCCAAGTTTGTTTAGCCTTTCACCCCTACCCACAGCTCATCCCCTAATTTTTCAACATTAGTGGGTTCGGTCCTCCAGTGCGTGTTACCGCACCTTCAACCTGGCCATGAGTAGATCACTTGGTTTCGGGTCTACACCCAGCGACTGATTCGCCCTATTCGGACTCGATTTCTCTACGGCTTCCCTATGCGGTTAACCTTGCCACTGAATGTAAGTCGCTGACCCATTATACAAAAGGTACGCAGTCACGGAACAAGTCCGCTCCTACTGTTTGTATGCACACGGTTTCAGGATCTATTTCACTCCCCTCCCGGGGTTCTTTTCGCCTTTCCCTCACGGTACTGGTTCACTATCGGTCGATATCGAGTATTTAGCCTTGGAGGATGGTCCCCCCATGTTCAGACAGGATTTCACGTGTCCCGCCCTACTTGTCGCAAGCTTAGTTCCACATTGATGATTTCGACTACGGGACTATCACCCTCTTTGGTCGCACTTTCCATTGCGTTTGTCTATCAAAAATGCTAAATCTTGCAGGCTCTTCCCATTTCGCTCGCCACTACTTTGGGAATCTCGGTTGATTTCTTTTCCTGTAGCTACTTAGATGTTTCAGTTCGCCACGTTCGCTTTGCATACCTATGTATTCAGTATGCAATGACCTTACGGCCGGGTTTCCCCATTCGGAAATCTGCGGATCAAAGTGTGTTTGCTCACTCCCCGCAGCTTATCGCAAGCTACTACGTCCTTCATCGCCTGATATCGCCAAGGCATCCACCATGTGCACTTAGTCACTTGTCCCTATAACTTTAGCTTCTGGCGTCTCGTTTCATTGCTGAAACCAGGTTCATCGCCAGAAAGCGGTTATAGTTCTTTACTACTTATGAGTATTACTTTAGCGTTTGCCGTATCTCAAGAATTTATTTTTTTCTAAAACTGCCTTTCGGCTGCTTTTGATCAAACTCTTTTTAATACATTGTTTGTTTCGATACAATCATAACCCTTCCATAAATTATCCAGCATGACTGTCGTCATACCGAACGACAACATCTTCCGATGTTATCCTTTACAGAAATAATTTGATTATTTCTACTTTACTTCTTCTAAATTGTTAAAGAACGAGATACTACTTATTACTCTGACTTTCGCTTTGAAAGATCAAACCTAAATCTCTGCGTCTTACTCATTCGCTGACTTAGGTTTGCTATTTCTTGGTGGGTCTGGTTGGGCTCGAACCAACGACCCCCGCGTTATCAACACGGTGCTCTAACCAACTGAGCTACAGACCCGCTTATCTGCATTGACTAATACTGGTGGAGGATGACGGGATCGAACCGACGACCCCCTGCTTGCAAAGCAGGTGCTCTCCCAGCTGAGCTAATCCCCCTCTTATACCTCATTAAGCTACTGCGCACTTCAATCTTCAATCTCCGATGCTCGTCGTACCGAAGTACGACTGCGCTTCTGGATTGAACCTTGAAGCGCTCGCGACGCTTACTGAGGAATAACTGGCTTCCCTGGTATCACTACCAAGCTTTTCTCGTTATTTAATTTAACAGTCAATAAAAGTGAACACTCAACTACGGCGCTACTCTAGAAAGGAGGTGATCCAGCCGCACCTTCCGATACGGCTACCTTGTTACGACTTCACCCCAGTCACGAACCCTGCCGTGGTAATCGCCCTCCTTACGGTTAAGCTAACTACTTCTGGCAGAACCCGCTCCCATGGTGTGACGGGCGGTGTGTACAAGACCCGGGAACGTATTCACCGCGACATGCTGATCCGCGATTACTAGCGATTCCAACTTCATGCAGTCGAGTTGCAGACTACAATCCGGACTACGATACACTTTCTGGGATTAGCTCCCCCTCGCGGGTTGGCGGCCCTCTGTATGTACCATTGTATGACGTGTGAAGCCCTACCCATAAGGGCCATGAGGACTTGACGTCATCCCCACCTTCCTCCGGTTTGTCACCGGCAGTCTCATTAGAGTGCTCACCTTAAATGTAGCAACTAATGACAAGGGTTGCGCTCGTTGCGGGACTTAACCCAACATCTCACGACACGAGCTGACGACAGCCATGCAGCACCTGTGTTACGATTCTCTTGCGAGCACACCTAAATCTCTTCAGGCTTTCGTACATGTCAAGGGTAGGTAAGGTTTTTCGCGTTGCATCGAATTAATCCACATCATCCACCGCTTGTGCGGGTCCCCGTCAATTCCTTTGAGTTTTAATCTTGCGACCGTACTCCCCAGGCGGTCTACTTCACGCGTTAGCTGCGTTACCAAGTCAATTAAGACCCGACAACTAGTAGACATCGTTTAGGGCGTGGACTACCAGGGTATCTAATCCTGTTTGCTCCCCACGCTTTCGTGCATGAGCGTCAGTGTTATCCCAGGGGGCTGCCTTCGCCATCGGTATTCCTCCACATATCTACGCATTTCACTGCTACACGTGGAATTCTACCCCCCTCTGACACACTCTAGCCATACAGTCTCAAATGCAGTTCCCAGGTTGAGCCCGGGGATTTCACATCTGACTTATATAACCGCCTGCGCACGCTTTACGCCCAGTAATTCCGATTAACGCTTGCACCCTACGTATTACCGCGGCTGCTGGCACGTAGTTAGCCGGTGCTTATTCTTCAGGTACCGTCATTAGCACGCTGTATTAGAGCATGCCGTTTCTTCCCTGACAAAAGAGCTTTACAACCCGAAGGCCTTCTTCACTCACGCGGCATTGCTGGATCAGGCTTGCGCCCATTGTCCAAAATTCCCCACTGCTGCCTCCCGTAGGAGTCTGGACCGTGTCTCAGTTCCAGTGTGGCTGGTCGTCCTCTCAGACCAGCTACTGATCGTCGCCTTGGTAGGCTTTTACCCTACCAACTAGCTAATCAGATATCGGCCACTCCATGAGCATGAGGTCTTGCGATCCCCCACTTTCCACCTTAGTGCGTATGCGGTATTAGCGTAACTTTCGCTACGTTATCCCCCACTCTAGGGTATGTTCCGATATATTACTCACCCGTTCGCCACTCGCCGCCAGGCCGGGTTACCCCATTCCGCGCTGCCGTTCGACTTGCATGTGTAAGGCATGCCGCCAGCGTTCAATCTGAGCCAGGATCAAACTCTTCAGTTTAATCTCTGTTTTTGTGTTCATTTCTGAACTCTGTCGTTGCCGACAGATCGCTCACTCAAAATACTGACAGTTCCGTCACTCATTGCTGAGCGACTTTCCTATTATTTATTTCTTGTGAAGCATTTGATATTTTTTAAGCATGCCGACTAAATAAATTTAGTCGGTGCGCTTTCATCAAGTGCTCACATTTATTGACTGTTAATTGTTAAAGAACCGTATTCTTTTCCGCTTCCTCTTGCGAGGTTTGCTACGAAGCGTTGTGTTCGTTAGCAGCAGAGAAACGAGATTATGCAGTACTTACCGGCTGCTGTCAATACCCTGTTTTACTTGACGCCGTTTTATTCAAACATTGCCGGGGTAAGACGCTTGCCTTGTTGCTATCTCGCTGCACTCGTCAGCGGGAGTCGGACTATAGCAAGCGCAGGCGGGCAGCGCAAGGGGGTGATGTAAATAATTTATCCTCGGCCTATCGTGGGAGTGCGTGCTTAACGGGTAAAATACGCTATTTACGCAGCAAGCAGCGGCTTTTCGGATAGACCTATATATATGTTACGCATTACTGATTTACAGTTACCACTTAATCACTCTGAGTCGGCGATTCAAGACGCCATCCTTTCACAGTTGTCGATGGACGCACAGGAGCTGGTGAGCTTTTCTGTTTTTCGCCGCAGCTATGATGCGCGCAAGAAAACCGCAATCGTGATGATTTATACCGTCGATTTAAGTACGACCGATGATGAAAAATTCCTGACCCGCTTCAAAGACAGAGCCAATCTGACGGTGACGCCCGATACCAGCTATCACTTTGTCGCCCACGCCGATAGCCGCGCCTTCGAACGTCCGGTGGTGGTCGGCTTCGGACCTTGCGGTCTGTTCGCTGCCCTGCTGCTGGCAGAAATGGGCTATTGCCCTATCGTGCTTGAGCGCGGTAAGAATGTACGGGAGCGGACTAAGGATACCTGGGGCCTGTGGCGTAATCGCGCCCTCAAGCCGGAATCGAATGTGCAATTCGGTGAAGGTGGTGCCGGCACTTTTTCCGACGGTAAGTTATACAGCCAAATTAAAGATCCCAAGCATTACGGCCGCAAGGTATTGACTGAGTTTGTGAAGGCTGGCGCGCCGGAAGAAATTCTGTATGTCAATAAACCACATATCGGCACTTTCCGTCTGGTTAAAATGATCGAACAGATGCGCCATCAGATCGAAGCCTTGGGTGGTGAAATTCGCTTTGAACAAAAAGTAAATGACATCGATATTCGCCATGGACAGGTACACGGTTTGCATGTCAATGAGGGCGAGTACATCGCCAGCCGCCATGTCGTGCTGGCGATCGGCCACAGTGCACGCGATACCTTCGAAATGCTGCATGCGCGTGGCGTGTATATAGAAGCGAAGCCATTTTCGGTGGGCTTTCGCATCGAGCACCCGCAATCGGTGATTGATCAGGCGCGTTTCGGCCCCAATGCCGGCAATGCTTTACTTGGTGCGGCAGACTATAAGCTGGTACATCATGCCAGCAATGGTCGTTCGGTTTACAGTTTTTGTATGTGCCCGGGCGGTACGGTGGTGGCGGCAGCCTCGGAGCCCGGTCGCCTGGTCACGAATGGCATGAGTCAGTATTCGCGCAATGAGCGCAATGCAAACAGTGCGATTGTGGTCGGTATCACGCCCGAGGATTATCCTGGCCATCCGCTGGCTGGTATCGCGTTTCAACGTGCGCTGGAAGAACGCGCGTATGCGATGGGCGGTGAAAATTACAATGCGCCGGGACAGTTGATTGGCGACTTCCTCAAAGGGCGCACATCGACCGAGCTCGGCGCGGTGACTCCTTCGTATCAGCCGGGCGTGACGCTGGTCGACTTGGCGGCGGCCTTGCCCGATTTTGCGATTGCCGCGATTCGCGAAGCCATCGTGGCTTTCGATAGAAAAATCAAAGGCTTTTCGATGAACGATGGGATGTTGACTGGCGTGGAAACGCGCACGTCTTCACCGATACGTATCAAACGCAAGGACGATGACCTGCAAAGCCTCAATACCAAAGGCCTCTACCCTGCCGGCGAAGGCGCCGGGTATGCCGGTGGGATTTTGTCAGCCGGCGTGGATGGCATTCGGGTGGCCGAAGCGGTGGCGCTCGATCTGGCGCGCGCGTAAGACTGCGCCGTCGTTGGCGCAGCAGGTTTAAAAAAAGCCGCGATGCAGATCGCGGCTTTTTTTGCGCCGGCAGTCTCAGTTAAGCAAGTCTTCCAAACCGGCGCTGAGTTCACTCAAGGGAGGCATCTGTTCCAGCATCAATTCAGGTTTGATACCTATTTTTTGCGCGACTTCGGTCGGAAAGGTTGCGGCGCATTCTTCCGGGGTGTAAGCACTTTCTTCGGCACGGGCACGCCAAGCTGCCAAATGGACGATGGCAGCGGGAATATCCAGACTGGCATGCTGCAAAGGTTCGGCGCAGGCTTCGATGGCAACCGAAAACGCTTCCGGAAAACGCCAGCGCTTGGCCAGCTCGGCACCGACATCGTAGAAATCGTATCCGAAGGAAGTTTTTTCCACATCACTGCGGCGGGCATCGAGCGGCCCGGCGATTTTATCTATCTGCAGCATCTGCTCCGGCATTCCGGCATGCATGACGAGTTGGCCAATCGCATGCATCAGACCAACGGTAAAGGCAAAATCTGAATTGCCGCGCACTTGTTTGGCCAGCCATTTGGAGACGACCGCAGTGTATAAGCTGTAACGCCAGAACCGTTTCAAATCGACCCCGGGCATGGATTTAAAACCACCAGTTAAACCGCTGCTGATGACCAGCGTGCGTACGGTCATAAAACCGAGCATGAGCACCGCATCATCGACCGTGCCGATACTGCGTGAAGCGTGATAATAGGAGGAGTTTGCCAGTCGCAGCAGTTTGGCGCTCAAGACTAAATCGGCCGAGAGCTTACGTGCGACTTCGTCAATCGAGACGCTGTCATTATTAAAGCTATCAATGACTTCTTGAACCACTTTGGGTATCGATGGCAAAGCATTTTGCTGCTGAAACAAAGTATCTATCTTCATGGGAAGCATCTCCGATAGGAAGGGGACAGCAAAAATGGATATGATAGAAGCACATCCGGCGCCAAGCTGCTCCGGAATCACAGGCATACCTGCTGTTAATGATGATACTCTGTTACGACTACGCGCCAGCTTTTTTCTGCAAAAAATCGTTAAAATTTGATTTATACGCAACTGTGCGGAGCGCAAGCTCCGCACAGTTGGCTGGTTCAACAACTAAATGGATCGTCGCAAAAGCCTGGCAGACGCTATTTACACCTAAAACACCGCATACCGCGTCTTTCCCGCATGCTTTTGGCGGGAACCCAGTGTCGTTTTTAACACTGAAAACATCATCATTTCTGGCATTTTCAGTTAAGCACGAACGCCGCTGGGTTCCTGCCAAAAGCGCGCAGGAATGACGTGGCCACCAGTTGGGGTAATGATACCGACTCAATACCCTTTTGCGACAGCCTCTGAAGGCCGGGGTTTCAAGCCCTAGTCAGATTTTTGATGATACGTTCAATCGTCTTTGACGCCGTCTATACCCAGCTCTTGAATTTTTCTCGTGATGGTATTGCGCCCGATTCCCAGACGGATCGCCGCATCATTTTTACGGCCATGCGTGAATTTCAGCGCCGCCTTGATCACGACAGCTTCGAAACTGCGCTCCAGTTGGACAATGACATCGGCTTGTCCATCAACCAACATGGCACTGGCGGTTTCTTCTAAGAGCGCGAGCCAGTTAGCGGCAGCTGGCAGCTTGCTTTGCACGGCTTGGGCTGGTGCCAGCACCTGCTCAGGCGCGCCAACGCTGCTTCTGATTTCGGCGTAAGCGTTGCCGGACACGGCCACCGGCAGCAAGTCGGGCGGTAAATCGAGAATTTCGACGGTTTGACCGGGTGCCATGACGGTAATCCAGTTACACAGGTTTTCGAGCTGCCTGACATTGCCGGGAAAATCCAGCCCGGCCAAAAACTGCAGGGCCGATTCCGACAGGCGCTTGGCATCGACACCGAGTTGCTTGGCACTTTGCGCCAGGAAAAATTTCGCCAGTAAAGGAATATCTTCGCGCCGCTCACGCAAGCTGGGCAAACGCAGGCGAATGACATTGAGACGGTGATACAAATCTTCGCGGAACAAGCCTTCGCGCACACGCGATTCGAGGTTTTGGTGGGTGGCCGCGATGACACGGACATTGGCTTTCATCGGCTGGTGACCGCCGACGCGGTAGAAGTGTCCGTCCGACAGCACGCGCAGTAAGCGGGTTTGTAAGTCAAACGGCATATCGCCGATTTCATCGAGAAACAGAGTACCGCCTTCGGCTTGCTCAAAGCGGCCACGTCGGGTGGTCTGGGCACCGGTAAAGGCACCACGCTCGTGACCGAACAGTTCGGATTCGAGCAAGTCTTTCGGAATCGCCGCGGTATTCAGCGCGATGAACGGTTGTGCCGTGCGCGGACTGTGCTTATGCAGGGCACGGGCAACCAATTCTTTACCACTGCCGGATTCGCCGGTGATGAGTACGGTGACATTCGATTGCGACAAGCGGCCGATGGCGCGAAACACATCCTGCATCGCCGGGGCCTGACCGAGTATTTCGGGGGTTTCGGAAATGGTTTGCTCGACACTCGATTCGCGCAAGCTTTCATCGAGCGCACGCCGTATCAGTTCGACCGCTTTATCGAGATCAAAGGGTTTGGCCAAGTATTCGAAGGCACCGCCCTGAAATGCAGCAACTGCCGAATCGAGATCGGAAAATGCGGTCATGATGATGACCGGCAGGCCAGGATGCTTGGCTTTGACGGTCTGTAGCAATTCCAAACCGGAAGCACCATGCATGCGTATATCGGAAACCAAGACTTGCGGCGTATCGGTTTGCAAGGCATTCATGGCGTCGCGTGCATTGGTAAAGCTTTTGGTGACGAGGTTTTCACGCGCCAAGGCTTTTTCAATTACCCAGCGTATTGAATCATCGTCGTCGACTATCCAGATTGGTTTCATAGTGTCTTATCTTCTGTTTTTACATCATTCATTCAATGACGGCGCTTGTGGCACCCTCCACTTTCCCACGCTTCTTTTAAGGCAGCGGGATCAGGATTCTGAAATCGGTCAAGCCGGGCCGGCTTTCGCATTCGATCACACCCATATGCTGGTCAACAAAGGTCTGCGCCAAAGTGAGGCCCAGTCCACTGCCACCATCGCGCCCCGAAACTAAAGGATAAAAAATGCGGTTGCGAATCTCAGGCGGAATTCCAGGTCCGTTATCAATGATATGCAAGTCTAATGCCAGCCTGTAACGCACCTTGGCCAGCGTGATCTGGCGCAGCACGCGCGTCTTGAAGGTGAGCGTGGCGTCGCCGTCGCGGATACGCTCAGCCAAGGCTTGCGCCGCATTGTGGGCGATATTGAGTACGGATTGGATCAATTGCTCTTTATCGCCGCGAAATTCCGGAATCGATAAGTCGTAATCGCGTTCGATTCTCAGGCCCTGCGGGAATTCTGCCACGATCAAGCTGCGCACCCGCTCGCATACTTCATGGATATTGACATCACCAACGATGTGCGGGCGCCGGTGCGGTGCCAACAAACGGTCGACCAAGGTTTGCAGGCGATCGGCTTCTTTGATGATGACTTGGGTATATTCGCGTAACTCTTTGAGCTGCCGCTCAGGCAATTCCATTTCCAACAATTGCGCCGCACCGCGTATGCCACCGAGTGGGTTTTTGATTTCATGCGCGAGATTACGGATCAATTCTTTATTGGCCTTGCTTTGATCGAGCATGCGTTCTTCACGATCAAGCTTCAATTGCTGTACATTTTCGCGTAACTCTATGAGTACTGGCACTTCTTCGCTGTCGAGCGCGGTGACGATGCTGTGCACGTGTAAGGCATCGCGACCGGGACGCTCGAGCGTCAGATCTTGGCGTTTATCGGCAAATTGGTGTTCACGAGCTTGCTGAAACACTTGCAAGAACTCTTCACAATTGGGGAATAAGTCAGTCAATTTTTGTTGGCTCAGGGCTTTGAGCGAGCTGTCGAGCAAGCTTTCGGCAGCGGCGTTGGCAAAGACTATTCCGCCTTCGGCATTGAGCACGAGGACGGCGGAGGTCAGCAGGTCGAGACCACTGAAGGAGGAATCAAGATTTTTCAATGTCATCACAAAAAAAAAGGAACCGCCTATGAAAAAAGGCCGCATACAGCGACCTTACGCAAACATCATGCCCACTAACAGCGCATGGCTATGCGCGCGGGACTGGTATTTCCTTACTACCTCAGTACTATTTTAAATTATTCAATTCACGCTGCAGCGCTTCGACGTTCTTTTCGGTGCGACTGACATTATCTTTCATCATAATGGTGCGTTCTTGGTATTTGGCGAAGTTACGTTCACTGCCGAGACGCTCGGGTTCGCCATTGTTGTAGTCTTTTTTGAGCCCTGTCAGCTTGAGCTGTTCAGCTTTAAGCTCGTCTTGCAGTATCTGTTTACGGTCTGAGTCGCGGGCTTTTTGCGTGCCTTCATCCACTTTAGGGAAGTCAGCCGGGCTGGAAGCCGATTTGGCCTGACTCTTTTTAATTGGCGGCGGTGCCGGCACGACGGTAATGCCAGGCAGATCGATACGACGACAGCCTTTAGTGGTACCGGTGTTTTTATATTCTTTCTTACCCGTATCGTCTACGCACAGAAACACTTCGGTCTGCGCATGTGCGATGCCTTCCATGGTGAGCAAAACAATAATGCCGGTCAATAATCGCTTCATATTCAATCAATAGTCAGAAACAGACTGCTAGTGTATGTCAAGCGGCGTCCGCACACAATTCAAGCTTACCAGCGGTAACAATTGCCGGGGTGTGTAGACGTAAAAAAAGCGGGGTTGCCCCCGCTTTTTTTAATTTCCTACTCTTACAGAGAGTAGTACATGTCGAATTCAACCGGATGGGTTGTCATGCGCATGCGTTGTACGTCTTGCATTTTCAATTCGATGTAAGCATCGATCATGCTGTCGCTGAAAACACCACCACGCGTCAAGAATTCGCGGTCATTGTTGAGCGATTCGAGCGCTTCTTCGAGGGAAGAACACACGGTCGGGATCAAGGCGTCTTCTTCTGGTGGCAAATGGTAAAGATCTTTCGTGGCAGCTTCGCCTGGATGGATCTTGTTTTGAACACCGTCAAGACCCGCCATCATCAGTGCGGAGAAGCACAGGTATGGGTTAGCCAGTGGATCTGGGAAGCGCGCTTCGACGCGACGACCTTTAGGGTTGGCAACGTAAGGAATACGGATGGAAGCCGAACGGTTACGTGCCGAGTAAGCCAATTTAACCGGTGCTTCATAGCCTGGAACCAAACGTTTGTACGAGTTGGTACCTGGATTGGTGATCGCATTGAGTGCTTTGGCATGCTTGATGATGCCGCCGATGTAATACAGTGCGAAGTCGGACAGACCGGCATAGCCGTCGCCAGCGAACAGATTTTTACCGTCTTTCCAGATCGATTGATGCACATGCATACCCGAACCGTTGTCGCCAACGATAGGCTTAGGCATGAACGTCGCTGTTTTACCATAGGTGTGAGCGACATTCCAGACTACATATTTCAGATTTTGTGTCCAGTCGGCGCGTTCTACCAGGGTCGAAAATTTAGTACCGATTTCATTTTGACCGGCACCAGCGACTTCATGGTGATGCACTTCGACAGGGATGCCGAGCGATTCGAGGATCAGGCACATTTCCGAACGCATGTCTTGGAAGCTGTCGACTGGTGGAACTGGGAAGTAACCGCCTTTGACCACCGGACGATGACCGGTGTTGCCGCCTTCGATTTTTTCGCCACTGCTCCACGATGCTTCATTGGAATCAATCTTGACGAAACAGCCAGACATATCGACTTTCCAACGGACGCCGTCGAAAATGAAGAATTCTGGTTCTGGACCGAAGTAAGCAGTGTCACCGATACCGGAGGATTTCAAATACGCTTCAGCGCGTTTGGCGATGGAACGTGGATCACGGTCGTAACCTTTGCCATCGGATGGCTCGATCACGTCACATTGCATGAACAATGTGGTTTCTTCCATGAATGGATCGATGTTGGCGGTATTCGGATCCGGCATCAACAACATATCGGAAGCTTCAATGCCTTTCCAGCCAGCGATGGAGGAACCGTCGAATGCGTGACCGGATTCGAATTTATCCATATCGAACTGAGAAACTGGAACAGTTACGTGCTGTTCTTTGCCTCGTGTATCAGCAAAGCGAAAATCAACGAATTTTACTTCGTTGTCTTTCGCCATTTTCAAGACTTCTGCGGCTGTCATTGCCATGTGAAACTCCTCAAGTAGCGCTAAAAATAAATTCGGAAATAAGTCATACCAAGGTAGGCGCAATAAACTACGCACCTGATAGGAAAAAAAGCCGAGCCCGGCCTCTGGCATCACGGTACCGCAAGCGCGCAGGAGAAAACCTGCGCTGCAGCACCGGCATGGATCTGAGGGCTGAACTCAATTAAGGATGATAGCAGAAACTATGCCACCTTCCGGTCTGCGCATAAACAAATACAGTTTTTGCTAAATCCTTGTTTTGCATACTGTTTCATGCAAGGATGATTGCACCACTGCATATTGGCAAGCACCACAGCAGAGCACCAAGATAGTGCAACTTTGCTCTTTGCGCATTTATTTGGTGCGAAAACAAATTTTATCTGGAAAAACTCCTTTTTTTGGTGCGCACCAATAAATCGATAGCCCATCCTCGAATTGGACATCTAAGTTTCCCCAAAGATACATAATTATATTAAAATTAATTTTTATGTGTTCATTGATCCACATCAGCTACTGTCTGAATAGGGTAATAATGAGATTGACTCGCATTTAGCTGTTAGCTATCGTTGAGACACTGTTCTGCATTGCCCTCAAAGATACACTGCCATGCGGTTTTATTGCAAATAGAACCATAAAAAACGTGGATTAAGTTCGTGTGACTTTCATCATTTCGCTTTCCCTACTCTTATCATGCCGCGATTCTTTCGTCAGTTTGTCACCAACCCGCTGTTTTGCGCCGCACTGGTTTTTTGCGGCGCATCGGCAGTTGGTCTGCACCTGATCGAGCAATTAAACCAAGCACGACAGAACGAAGCGCTGGCAAGCACCAATGAATTGGCCACCCTGCAGGCGCGCGCACTGGAACATAAGATCATGCAAGCCCTGTCGGCCACCTATGCGGTCGCGGCGCTGGTGCATGAACAACATGGTATGGTGACGAATTTCGAGAGCTTCGCCAGCCGGATCTTGGTTTATCAACCCGATATTTTGGCATTTTATCTGGCACCCGATGGCATTACGCGCGAAGTCGTACCGAGCGCTTGGCGCACGATCGGCTTGGGCATTAACCTGTTGACCGATCCGCTACGTGGAGCAGAAGCCCAACTGGCAAAAAATACCGGTCAATTGAGCCTGGCCGGCCCGTTCACGCTGTCACGCGGCGATGTCGGTGTGGTCGGACGCTTACCAGTGTTTTTGAACCTCGAACATGGCGAGAGAAAATTCTGGGGCCTGGTAACGGTGGTGATTTCAGTGCCTGAATTGTTGAAAAAAACCGGACTGGCTGCGCTCGCTGCGCGTGGTCATGAATATCAATTGTGGCGCAATAATCCCGGCACCGGCCTGCCTCAGATAATCGATCAAAGCAAAGCCTACCAAGCACAGTATATTGCGCGGCAAACCTTGAACCTGCCGAACAGTATCTGGACCTTGGATGTGATGAGTGCCGGCAGCAAGGCTGAGGGATGGGTACAGGCTGGGCAAATCGGCGCGGCACTGTTGTTCGCCTTGCTGCTGGCGGCCTTGGTAAGACTGGTGTTAGAGGCGCGCATACAGCAGCGCCGCATGGAAAAAACGATTACCGACCGCACCGCCGAGCTGGCGCTGCGCGAATCCGATCTGTGCCGGGCGCAAATGATTTCGCGTACCGGTAGCTGGATCAATTACGCCGGCAGTTTGGACATGGAATGTTCGGACGAAGCCCGTCGCATCTGGGGTATCACCGCCGGCACACGGATAAACCGCGATTTGGTGATCGATCAAATTCACCCACTGGACCGCGAACGCATCCTGCAGCTGTGGCAAGAAAGTTTGGCGGGCGAACGCTATGAGGTGGAATACAGACTGCTGATTGATGGTGAAATTCGCTGGGTCTTGTCGCAAGTAGAGCTGGACAGGGGTCGTGATGGTCTCATCGTGCGGCGCATCGGTGTATTGCAAGATATGACAGAACGTAAGCGTATCGAAGCCGATTTGCAAATTGCCGCCATTGCCTTCGAAGGCCAAGAGGGTATGGTGATTACCGACGAACATCGTACTATCTTACGCGTCAACCAGGCGTTTTCGCGCATGACCGGTTACTCACGCGAGGAAGCGCTGGGCCAGAGCACGCGCTTATTGAAGTCGGGAATGCATGGCAGCAGTTACTACCAAGACATGTCGACACAGCTGGACGAATACGGTTACTGGCAGGGAGAAATCTGGAACCGCCGTAAAAACGGTGAAATTTATCCGGAGTGGCTGACGATTACGGCAGTCAAAGCCAAGGATGGCAAGCCGATTCATTACGTCGCGGCGATGCAAGATATTACCCAGCGCAAAGCGACCGAAGCCAAGCTTGAACATCTGGCCTATCATGATCCATTAACTGGCCTGGCCAATCGACGCCTATTGCTCGATCGTTTACAGCATGGTTTGGCCAGCAATTCACGCAATCTGCGACATGGCGCGGTCTTGTTTCTCGATCTCGATAATTTCAAGACGATAAACGATATTCACGGTCATGCTACCGGCGACCTACTGCTGCAGCAGGTTGCTCTACGACTGGCGCAAAACATCAGCAAGGGTGATACGCTGGCGCGCATCGGTGGCGATGAGTTCGCCTTGATTCTGGAAAACCTCAGCGATCAAATCGGGCCGACCGCAATCATGGCCAAAACCAACGCCACCAATATACTCGAACAATTAAAACTGCCCTACTGGATTGATGGGCATGACTATCACACCAGCGCCAGCATAGGAATACAATTATTCAACGGCGACAGTAGCTCGGCTGAGGAATTACTCAAGCAAGTAGAAGTGGCGATGTATCAAGCCAAAGCCGAAGATGGCAGTCATGTGCGCTTCTTCGATCCGCACATGCTCAGCATGGTGACGGCGCGCGCGACCATGGAAGCGGATATGCGTTGCGGTTTGAGTGAGAACCAATTTATTTTGTATTATCAACCGCAAGTTAATAGCGCCGGCCATACCATCGGTGCTGAAGCACTGGTACGCTGGCAGCATCCGCACAAGGGCATGATTGCACCGGCCGATTTCATTCCCTTAGCGGAAGAATCGGGCTTGATCATCCCGCTTGGTACTTGGGTGTTGCAGGCGGCATGTAAAAAATTGCGGCTGTGGGAGAATGATCCGGCCACCGCTGAGCTGACGATGGCGGTCAATGTCAGCGCGCGCCAGTTCCGGCAAGCCGATTTTGTCGCGATCGTGCTGACGACGATACAGCAGACTGCGATCTCCGCTTGCAAGCTGAAACTCGAATTGACAGAAAGTTTATTGGTAGAAAATATAGAAGAGACGATACAGAAGATGAATCAGTTGAAATCGCACGGAGTGTGTTTTTCGCTCGACGATTTTGGTACCGGCTATTCTTCACTCAGTTATCTGAAACGTTTGCCGCTCGATCAATTGAAGATAGACCAGTCTTTCGTGCGCGATATCTTGCTTGACCCGAATGATGCAGCCATTACGCGTACTATCATCGGCTTGGGCAAGAGCCTGGGCTTGGCGGTGATTGCCGAGGGGGTCGAAACCGAAGCACAACGCGCATTCTTGCAAAGTCAGGATTGCCATGCTTTTCAGGGGTATTTATTTGGTCGACCAGCACCGGAACTGCCCGCTCAATCTAACACTGCGCCGTTTCAGGCATAATTTTTCAGTCTTGTTCTATTTTTTGCTTTGAAAGGAAGATCCCATGTCTGAAGCCTTACGAATACAATTAGCCCGCACCGAGGGCTTGCAACAAGCCCTGCCCTATGCCGGCGCCCTCACTCCAGCCGACGCTTGGAGCGTTTTGCGCGAAGATCCGCGCATCTTGCTGATTGACGTACGTACCGCCGCCGAACGTGATTGGGTAGGACGGGTAGACATCGAGCCGACGCAGCATTTTTCGGTGCAGTGGTCCTTATATCCAGGCGGTATGCCAAATCCTGATTTCATGCAGCAATTACAAGCAATTAGCGCGCAACGCGACACCGTGCTGTTATTCCTATGCCGCTCCGGCGTTCGTTCGCGCCATGCGGCGAAATTAGCTCACGAACATGGTTACAGCGCTTGTTTTGATATTCTGCAGGGCTTTGAGGGTGACAAAGATGCTGCCGGCCATAGAAAAACCATCGGTGGCTGGTGCGCGCACGACTTACCATGGTTGGGCGCATGATTTCACTGGCAGCAACGCAAACACTTCCCTCAGCGCGAATAATTTGCTAGAATAGCGAGCTTCGTCGCCGTTGCAGTAATGCGGTTATGAAAAAGGAGAGATGGATGAGTGGTTTAAGTCACACGCCTGGAAAGCGTGCGTAGGTTCATAGCCTACCCGGGGTTCGAATCCCCGTTTCTCCGCCAAGAATATAAAAATACCCGCTTTAGCGGGTATTTTTTTGTTCGGAGAAAAGGGAGCCAAGAGTTTGGCTCCCGCCGGGGATTCGAAGGGGCGCGCTTACCAGCGCGCCAGCGGCCCGCGCCAGTGTGGGCGAATCCCCGTTTCTCCGCCAAGAATATAAAAATACCCGCTTTAGCGGGTATTTTTTTGTTCGGAGAAAAGGGAGCCAAGAGTTTGGCTCCCGCCGGGGATTCGAAGGGGCGCGCTTACCAGCGCGCCAGCGGCCCGCGCCGGTGTGGGCGAATCCCCGTTTCTCCGCCAGTATTTATAAGGCTCTCCACGTGAGAGCCTTATTTTTTGCGCTATTCGAACCGATTGCGCCTTCAACAACATTGACGAGATCCTGCATCAGTAAATTGCAATGCTCTGTCTTCAACTATCGTCTTGCAGCAGCCTGATAGACCGCATTTCGCTCTCGTTTGCCGACCGCGACCACAATCACAATGAGTTCACTATCACGTACTTCATAAACAAGCCTATAGCCAACACTCCGCAATTTAA
The DNA here is from genome assembly GCF_034347425.1 of Undibacterium sp. CCC3.4. Classification (GTDB taxonomy): domain Bacteria; phylum Pseudomonadota; class Gammaproteobacteria; order Burkholderiales; family Burkholderiaceae_D; genus Undibacterium. The sequence goes on along the minus strand of NZ_CP133779.1, from coordinate 2,660,760 downwards.
TTTTATATCGATCTTTGTGACCGCTTAGTTTAGCGGACGGCATACGAGGATTTGCCAGGCGTTCGGTTAACTTTGCTTTAAACTGCTCTCGTGTGCTGCTATCGAGTTTGCGCCACTCTTTTAGTGCATCCTCTAGAAAACCAAGTTCAAAGGTCATCGAGCGTGACTTTAACGATAGATTGACCCTCACGAGCATCAGCAATGGCGTTTAGCTCCAAGTCTTCAAGCTTGTCCATTAATGCTTCATAGGCTTTCGCCGGCACGCAATAAAAAGCTGGTTCATTCCGATTAAGAATAGCCACCGGAAAACCATCACCGGCAGCAACCGTGCCCATGGGGTTTTTCTTGAGTTCTGAAACACTTGCTGATGTTTCGGCTAGTATAAGATGTGTCATACACTACCAATCGAGTCATTTAAAGCACCAATAATAGCACCAATAATAGCACCAATAACAGCTCTTTACAAACAATGACTAAGCACACAATTATTAAAAAAACTTGCGCTAATAAGCGATCGTCAAGCCAATCAAATCAAGCACTTACAAGCCTTCAAATGTTGATTCAATAGCGCATGGAAGAAGATGCAAGTCCTTTATTCATGCGACTTTCCCAAGGATTGGCGCACAGGTTCATAGCCTACCCGGTATGGGCGAATCCCCGTTTCTCCGCCAAGAATAGTTTCAGAACGCCCCGCACAGACCCTGAAAGTCTCTGCGGGGCTTTTGTTTGTGGGGTGTTTGCCTCTCCTTGCGTCTCTGCGCGAACCAATCTGTTTCGCCCTGTATCATCAAAAATCTGACTAGGTTTGGAAATCCCGGCCCTCAGAGGCTGTCGCAAAAGCCTGATGGACGCTTTTTATATCTGAAACACCGCATACCTCGTCATTCCCGCATGCTTTTGGCGGGAACCCAGTGTCGTTTTCAGCGCTGAAAACACGATCATATCTGGCATTTTCAGTTAACCGCGAACGCCGCTGGGTTCCCGCCAAAAGCGCGCGGGAATGACGTGGCCACCAGTTAGGGTAATGATACCAACTGAAAACCCTTTTTGCGACAACCTCTGAAGGCCGGGATTTCCAACCCTAGTCAGATTTTTGATGATCCGCCGAAAGCGCGCGGGAACAACGTATCTGCCGGTTCAGGTAGTGATGCTGAATAAATAGCCGTTAAAATACTCATCCGGTCTGGCTTATCGCCTCAATTGCCAATAAAGCAGCCGAATAGGAACTCAATTCCACCATGGAAGAATCGAACGCGGTCTGCGCTGCCGTCAGCTGTGTTGTCACGATAGTGACATCATTGAGAGCCAGTTGATACTGGTGAGAGGCGTGGGCATAAGCTTGCTGCGACAAGGCGACAATACCGCGACTGTTTTGCGCTCGGCTGACGAGCTGTGTTACGTGTCCGTTTTCCAGCTCGCTGAAGCTGTGCGCTTGCTGCAAATTTACTTGCGCTGCATAAGTCGTTTGCAGTGCGATTAACGTCAGTGCGATGGCTGGAGCGGCATCGGTGCTGGCTTTGGCGAACCGAGCAAGCAAGATATCGGGAAGCAAGGGATTCATTTGCTTCTGTTGATTAACGGTTTGTGCCAGCTTGTCGGTGAATGCGATCGAGAAAATCAGTTTCTTCACCAGGTCCGACAAGTCGGCCGCGAGCTTGCTGATTTCTGTATTGGCTTGCTTGGTTTGTTGTGTCACTAACGCCAGCGTCGTCGCCACTTGTTGTAAGGGTGTGATCGCGCCTTTGACACTGTCCCTGAGTTTCAAGTGTTTCGACTGCTGCTGGTCCGCCTCATTCAACAACTCTTGCGCTTGCTGCAACTTCGCATTCAGTACGCTCAGTATTGCTTGGTTTTGTGCTACTTGGAAAGTCGCTTGTTTTACTTGATTGGCGATCTCGACACTGAGTGAAGGGCACGCCGGTATAAATGGCCGACTCGGTGCCGACAGCAAGGGTAAAAATTGATTGAGGTATTGTTGATATGCGAGCGCCAAACTGGTCAGCACCAAGGCTACGTAAGGCTGACCGGGAATGATGGGACGAGCTAAAGCATCCACCGTTAGCAGCACAGTAGCCTTCCGTATTCCGGCATGCTCGCTCGAAATCAGCTTTAACAATCCGCTTTCAGTGCTGCCGGCATCGCTGGATTGCAAAAGCAATTGCGTCGCTTGAGTAAGCGTAAAATTAACGGACTCCTCTTGTGGCAGCAGAATTAAATAATCATGTGGATCGGCGTCAGGAATGACGATCTTCGATATAGCTGTTGTGGTAAAAGCAGAACCAGGACTAAGCCAAGAGGAGAATTCGATGGTAATTTTACGCTCTGAAATCAGCTCGACATGCACGCCGCGATCCAATTGTCGACGCGCATTTCGGTATGTGAGTTCAATGGCACTCAGGCTGCCATCGGCTTGCTTAAGATTCGCTTGCGCTTGGCGCTCCGGCGCGGTCGCATCATGGACTGCTTGCTGGTCCGATGCATATGCGATGTTCAATTCGTTCAATGCAGCTTGTGTGGCATCGAGTATCGTGTCGATGGTCGACTTGGCAGACACGGTCATCACCAAGCATGCCGCTGCCACGATTTCTGCCGTACTGGCAGCAGCATGCATCGCCTGATTGCTCAGCGTATGCGCTTGGTTTGCGACCTCATTCATGAGGCTATTGGCCTGCGCGCTGTGCGTGTAGACCGCAGTTTCAGATAGCGACGCCGTAGCGATACTGAGGATGGTACCCAAATCTGAGGCCAGCAACGTGATCGCTTCTGATGATGCCTGAACATCTGCAGCAACGGCAGCCGCATCCGGTACGGCGGCGGCGATCAGCGACGCGGCCATGCTTACGCCACTCTGTGACTGCGCCAACTGATTGGCCATGCTCTCTACATGCTCATGAAGAGGCTGCCAATTGCACAGTTCTGCTGCCGTGGCAGCGAGCTTGTCACGCGCACTTCCGGAGGCATCCTGCGCCGCGTAAAGCACAGATTGCGCGGCGCTGTGTGCCATTTGCTGCTCCTGTTGTTGCTGATACATATAGGCTAAGCTTTGGATTACAGTCTGTCGCAGAGTTTCGGTATAGGCGTTCATAGTTAGCGATGTAAAAAAACAGTTCTACGGGGCTGGCTGTTGTGGCGCATTGCAGGGTTCGCAAAATCCACGGGTCAAGGGCGCGACCCAGTCAGCTCGTCCATGTGCCAGAGCCAAGGCGGCAGCGGCCTCCCAGTCGTAGCTAACGGCCAGCAGTTCGGCTTGCCAAGTACCACTGCCATCGTCGACCACTGCATAACGCGCATGGGGTGCGCCATTTTCAATACGATGTGGATAAGGCCGGATATCGCGGTAGGCTGGCAAGCCGACGCTGCCGGGATTGACGATCAAGCGGCCATCATCGAGGCGCACGACCCGCGGCACATGCGTATGGCCGCACAATATCAGGCTGACATCATCGACACCGGCACGGGCCAAAATTTCTTCTTGGGTGGCGGCACGACAGCCGCTGCTGGTGACGGTTTCCAGAAAATAAGTCAGATCGCTGCTCGGTGTGCCGTGCACCATGAGCACACGATCAAATTGCAAGGTGAGAGGTAAGGATGCCAGCCAGGCCAATTGGTCGGCGCGCAGTGTCGCCCGAGCATACAGGTCGGAAGCACCGAGTCGGGTGGTCTCGCCCTCGAGAATTTGGCGCTCATGATTACCGCGGATGGTAGGGAAATTACGTGCCATCAGACGATCGGCAGTTGCACACGGTTGCAATGCGCCAGAAAGGATGTCACCGAGATTAACGGTCAGATCGACTTGTTGGCGGTCGATGTCAGCCAGTACCGCATCGAGCGCGGCCAGATTGCCATGGATATCGGAAATGACGGCGATTTTCATCGAGCTGACTTTCTATGCCGCTGTCCCAATTCTACCCGGAGGCAGCGCGTCTCAAACGCGACAATACCGGTAGCACGGCGATGACGAGCAAATATGTATGAAGCCACCGATGGTATAGGATGTTATGAAGACTGGCAACCGGGGAACGACGCACAAGATCTACCGCAAAGAAAGGCACGGATGAAAGCGCAGTGAAATTGGCCGGTACCAATCATACTGCGCTTCAATCCGCGCGATCCGAAGTCTACAGGGAGGTGCCACTTATCAAGCGCAGTAATACCATGATCACGGCAATGACGAGCAAAATATGTATGAAACCGCCGATGGTATACGACGTCACGAGACCGAGCAACCAGAGAACGATTAATACGACTGCGATCGTATAGAGCATCATGTTTTCCTGTTTCAAAAGATGTTTTCTGCCTGACGGGTGTCAGACATCATCGCGCTATTTCGAACGAATCTGATTGCCAATCACACCGCCGACGGCAGCGCCGCCGACTGTGCCAACCGGACTGCCACCGGTCAGCACGGCACCGACTACAGCACCGGCAGTAGCGCCGATGGCAGTGCGTTCATCGCGTCGCGACATGCCGGCGCAAGCTGCTATGCTAAGCAGCAGGCCGAGCACGACGACATACCGAATGAGGATGGTAATACTGTTCATGACCTGACTCCTGAAACAGATGGGAAAGCGCTGCGATTTATTTCAGGCGCATCGTATTATTTACGGCGACAACACCTTTGACACGGCGTGCCAATTGGACGGCAGTGATGATATTTTCTTCGGAGCCGACGATGCCGCTCAATTGCACGGTACCTTTCATGGTCTCTACCTTGATTTCAGTAACCTTGAGTGTGGCGTCATTGAGTATCGCTGCCTTGACGCCGGCCGTGATGGCAGTGTCGTCGACATACTGGCCAGTACTTTCGCCGGCAGGCATCGCCGAGCGATCGGCGGCGCCAGCCATCGGGGCGGTGCCACTGCTTTCACTGCCAGGCATCGCAGGAGCAGGTGTTGCGGGACCAGGCGAGGCCGAACGATCGGCAGCGCCGACTACAGGTGCTGCCACCTTGCCATCACTGTTAGGCGTAGCGGAACAGGCACCGATTGATGTCAACATCAGTGCAGCGATCAGGGTACCGGTGAATTGAGTTTTTTTCATTTTGAAATCCTTAGCTGGGTTGAATCGAAAAGCATCTTGGTTTTATGCGGCGCAGTGTGCTGGTCATGCTCAGTCTTGCCACTGCGACGTCGCCATCATGACGGATCGCCTGCTCTGCTTCTGTTCGCTGACGCACATACATTCGTACAATTACAAATCAACTGCAGCAGGCTGCCGATCCTCACAAGATTGTCGAGACTATCGAGCACAGTGTGTTACCGTGTAGTAGTCCGTTCGCGTCTACAGCGCGCAACGCCTTTTTTGTTCCGCCCGAAACTTGGCTATATCATGCCCACTGTCCCTGATCCGAATCAGAACCATTTGCTGGCTGCCTTACTGGAAGCGGAATACGATCGTCTGTCACCACACTTGGAATTGATCGCCTTGTTGGTTGGCGATGTGTTGTACGAATCGGGCGAAAAACTGCAGCATGTGTATTTTCCGACCACGGCCATTGTTTCGCTCCATTACTTGCTGGAAGACGGCGGCTCATCCGAAATCGCCGGAGTCGGGAATGAAGGCGTGCTCGGCATTTCCTTGTTCATGGGTGGTGACAGTACCCCGAGCCGTGCGGTGGTGCAAACCGGCGGTTATGCCTATCGCTTGCGCTCGCAATTGCTGCTCGATGAGTTTCACCGCGCCGATCTGGTGATGCGTTTGCTGCTGCGTTACACCCAGGCCTTACTCACGCAAATGTCGCAGACTTCGGTGTGCAACCGCCATCATTGCGTGGAACAACAATTGTGCCGCTGGTTATTGTTGACGCTCGATCGCGTATCGAATAATGAATTGACGATTACTCAGGAATTGATTGCCAATACATTAGGAGTAAGGCGCGAAGGCGTGACCGAAGCGGCTGGAAAATTACAGCAACTCGGCTATATCAGTTATCGCCGCGGCCATATCACGGTCATTGATCGGCACGGCTTGGAAGAAAAAGTTTGCGAATGCTACGGCGTAGTAAAAAAAGAGTTTGCGCGTCTATTATCAGATGTGCGCCAGCGCTGAAGCGCTTCACTGTTTGTAATAATCAGGTGATGATCGACTATGCTTACATTCCCACTCGCGGCCAGCGCGGCAATACTCTTGATGAGCGTCGTCGTGCTCGTGCTTTCAGCGGTGTTTTTCCGTTTGCGAAACCGCGCCGTGCAGCCCAATCGCTCGCCGCTGCTGAAAGCGGAGGCATTGCAAAATGCGATTTTTAACAGCGCCAATTTTTCTGTCATTGCCACCGATGCACAGGGCGTGATTCAAATTTTCAATGTCGGTGCCGAACATATGCTCGGCTACCAAGCCGCCGATATGATCAATCGAATTACCCCTTCGAGTATTTCCGATGAAGCTGAAGTGATCGCCCGCGCCGCTGCGCTGAGTCTGGAATTTCATACCAGTATCACACCCGGTTTTGCAGCCTTGGTATTCAAGGCTTCGCGCGAAATTGAAGATATTTACGAGCTGACATATATTCGTAGTGACGGCAGCCGCTTTCCTGCCATCGTTTCAGTGACGGCATTGCGGGATGAGGCGGAACGGGTGATCGGCTATCTGCTGATCGGCACCGACAATACCGCACGCAAGCGGGTCGAAGCAGCGCAAGCCTTGCTCGATCAACGTTTGCGCGACCAGCAGTTTTATACGCGCTCGCTGATCGAATCGAATATCGATGCCATCATGACTACCGACCCACTCGGTATCATCAGCGATGTCAATCAACAGATGGAAGCGCTGACCGGCTGCACGCGCGACGAATTGATCGGCGAACCGTTCAAAAATTATTTCACTGACCAAGCCCGCGCCGAAGCGGCGATCACCAGAGCGCTGGATGAAGGAAAGGTGACGAACTATGAACTGACGGCTTACCACAAGGATGGCCGACAAACGGTGGTTTCTTATAATGCCACGACGTTTCACGATCGTGAGCAACGTTTGCAAGGGGTATTTGCCGCTGCCCGTGACGTGACCGAGCGCAAACAATTTGAACATACGCTGCAAGAAAACAATGTCGAGCTTGAGCTCGCCAAGGCCGCGGCCGAAAAGGCGAACCGCGCCAAATCGGAGTTCCTCTCGAGTATGAGCCATGAGTTGCGCACGCCGCTCAATGCCATCCTCGGGTTTGCCCAATTGATCGAGTCAGGCGAGCCGGTGCCGACGCCGACACAGAAAATTTCCATCGATCAGATTTTGCAATCGGGTTGGTATTTACTGCGCCTGATAAATGAAATTCTTGATTTGGCACTGATCGAGTCGGGCAAGGTTTCTTTGTCACAGGAATCGATGTCGATGAGCGAGGTATTTGAAGATTGTCGCGCGATGATGGAACCACAGGCCGATCAGCGACGAATTCAGATGACTTTTCCTGGTGCCGACCGGGTGTTTTACGTATATGCCGATCGCACGCGCGTGAAACAAGTATTGATTAATCTGCTCTCGAATGCCATCAAGTACAACCGCGAGAATGGTGCCGTGATCATTCAATGTCAAACGACGGCCGAAAAACGTATCCGCGTGACGGTGCAGGATACCGGCAGCGGTCTGAGTCCGAAACAACTGAGCCGACTATTCCAGCCCTTCAATCGACTTGGCCGCGAAGCCGGCACCGAAGAAGGCACCGGCATCGGTTTGGTGGTGACGCGTCAACTGGTCGAACTGATGGGCGGCAGCATGGGGGTGGAAAGCACGCTCGGTTCCGGCTGCAGCTTTTGGTTTGAGTTACTCGCCTCCGATGCGCCGACCTTGATGTACGATCATGCGCTACCGGACGCCGATACGGCGGTAGCGCTGAGCAGCGACACCTCGGCAGCACAACGCAGCCTGTTGTATGTGGAAGATAATCCGGCCAATATGGCCTTGATCAAACAGCTGCTGCTACGCCGCCGGGATTTGAAATTACTGACGGCAATTGATGCCGACATAGGCTTACAGCTGGCGCGCTCGCTGCAACCGGCTGTGATACTGATGGATATCAATTTGCCCGGTTTGAGTGGCTATGGGGCCCTGAAAATTTTACAAAATGATCCGGCTACTGCGCATATTCCGGTAATGGCCTTATCAGCCAATGCGGTACCGCGCGACATCGCCAAAGGGCTGGATGCCGGATTTTTCCGCTACCTGACCAAGCCTATCAAGGTCCATGAATTCATGGATGCACTCGAGCTTGCATTACAACATGCCGCACTCCACCCACGCGAGGGCGCGCCGCACGATGCGCCGTGAAATGTTTAGACACTTCATTCCATTGATCTGATCTGCAGAGAAAGAAATTCATGCTTGACGCTACTACTATTCTCCATGCCCGCATCTTGATTGTCGATGATCAGCATGCCAATGTCTTACTACTTGAGCAAATGCTGCGCGCGCGCGGCTACACCAACATCGCCAGCACGATGGATCCGCGCAGCGTCTGTGCGCTGCACGCGGAACAACAGTTTGATTTGATTTTGCTCGATCTGCAAATGCCGCTGATGGATGGCTTCGAAGTGATGGATGAATTACGCCAAATCGACCACAGCAGTTACCTGCCGGTATTGGTGATCACGGCGCAACCTGATCACAAATTACGCGCACTGCAAGCTGGGGCACGCGATTTTGTCAGCAAACCTTTTGATGTCATCGAGGTGCAAACACGCATACATAATATGTTGGAAGTGCGTCTGCTGTATCGCCGCTTGGAAAATCATAAGCAATTGCTCGAGCAAGCGGTGGCCGAACGGACTGAAGAATTACGTATCAGCGAGGCCCGCTTCAAAAGTTTTACTGAACTCTCATCCGATTGGTACTGGGAGCAGGATAAGCATGGGCAATTCACCAGCTTGTCGGGTACTGCAGTGGAGATTCTGGGTCTCGAGGGCGGTGGCGCAGGATGGAATACCGCCGAACACGCGCAATTACTGCAGAATATAGCGAACCGTCAGCCGTTTCTCGATTTCATTTGTCATCGCACCCAGCCCGATGGCGATATCCAAACGATGCAAGTCAGCGGCGAACCGGTGTTTGACCAAGCGGCGCGCTTCATCGGCTATCGTGGCGTTGGCATGGATATCACACCGCGGCGCGTGCTGTCGGGTTTCTCAGCAGCAGACTTTTTGGCCGACTGAGGCGACGTCAAGCGCCGCAGCGGCGCGCTCAAGCGCGCCGCTTCCCTACTCTATTTACTCAGCGTTTCGAGCAAACGCACAGTCAAATACAGGCGCGGCTCGACGCTATTGAGATCAGCCCACTCTTCGGAAGAATGGATGCGGTCACCGACAATACCCATGCCATCCAAGACCACGGGCTTGTCACTGCCGGGATGGTAGGCGAAGCCGGCATCGGTTCCATAACGCATGGAAACCGGTTGAATATGTTTGCCGAGTTCTTGATAAATATCATTGCTTAATGCCGCCAATTTATCGCTGGCCGGGTTTTTACTGAAAGGCGGACGGCGATTTTCGACCTTAACGGTAACGCTGGTATCAGGGATGAATTTAGTTTGAATCAGACGATTGGCATCTTGCTGAACCCGATTGAGTTCGCTCAGTTCAGACATGCGCATATCGGCAATCGCGCTGGCCTTATCAGGAATAATATTGACGCGCTCACCAGTCTGCAGTACCGTCCAGTTCACGGTGGTGCCTTTTTTGGCATTACCCAGCTCGGTCAACTGCATGATCTGATGGGACAATTCGACCACGGCATTACGCCCTTTTTCCGGCGCCGAACCAGCATGCGAGGCCAGGCCTTTGACATCTAAGTGTACATAGGCGATGCCATTGGTGGCGACGGTGACTTGGTCGGACTCGGGCGGTTCATAGACCAAGACGTAATCCTGATCGGCCGAGATTTTTTGAATCGCGACGCGCGACCCGAGTGAGCTTTTTTCTTCGTCCGGGTTAAACAGCACGGTCAAGGTTTTATAGCCGGAAAAGCCGCGTTGGCGTTCAATTTCCAAGGCATACAAGATCAACAGCGCGCCGCCTTTGGCATCCGCTACGCCCGGACCAAAAGCCCGGTTGTCGACGATAGAAAATGGCCGCTTAGCCGCTTCGCCGATGCCGAACACGGTATCATAATGAATCATCAGCAAGATGTTTTTTGTGCCACTGCCGTGCAAGCTACCAAGCACCAGTTTGCCAGCCGCCGGAGGCGCATCAACAATACTGACTTCAGCACCGATGGCTTTCAGTTTATCGGCCAGAAAGGCAGCAACCTTGTTCAAGCCCTTGGCATCATCGGTACCCGAGTCGAGATTGACCAAGCTTTCCAAGTCTTTGACAAAGCGGCTTTGTTGACTTTTTGCCGCGCTCACGAGCGGCAAATCGAGCGCCGCCATACTGAGCGGACAAATTGACGCAAGCAGTGTAAAACAGAGGGTAGACAAGCCGTATTTTTTCATCAGTCAATTCCTGAATTAGTCGGTAAATTTGCGTAGCAGTGAAAGTGTTATACCATTAAAAAATCGGCTTTGCCTTGATTTGTAGCTAAGCAACACCGCTATCGGCCAAAAATGCCTTTCATACTGATAATTTTGCAGTTGGTCGCAAGCCGCTGGTGCGCGCTGCACCTGTCTTTTAAGATGAGTCATCAGCAGTCCTTGATCCCCATAACCGGAGCCTTATCATGAAAATTGTACCCCGCACCATTCTCTTTGTTGCTCTCTTCTGCTTGCTTGTGGTCGGTCTGACTTTGTGTTTTGACCAAAATACGAGCATCGTGATCAACGACCAGCAAATCGGCGGCGTAGCCGGCTTCGGCATGTCTTTGCTGGCGATGTCAGCCATGGGGCTGGCATTATTGGCCGCCGCCGTGTGTACCGGTTTAGTGCTGGCCGGTATGTCTTTGCTACTGACGCTGTTGTTCGGCGCGCTGCTGCTGATGTTATTGTTTGCGCTTGCCCCTTTGTTATTGACGGTTTTATTCCCGGTTATATTGGTGTGCGCGCTGGTGTGGTTGATACGGCGCGGTAAGCAAGCTCAACGCAGCAGCGACTCACAAGCATTTTGACTCAGGTGCGGCGGTCGAACTGGTACATCGCCCAAGTCTTGGCGGTGTGGTCTAACGGCTTTTTTCAGAAAGATCAGCAGCTTCCGGTCCATAGAGTTCAACAATTTCTCGGTGACGACTGATAACTTCTGTAAACACTCGATTGACCTCTGTTCGAAATGCTTTGTTTGCGCGACTGATAATTCCGCGCGACTCGGTCCCAAGAGAGGGGAACCAATCCTCCGTAACTGGCAGTACGGCGACGCGACGAGTGTCAAGACAAAAAGGCTTTTGTTGCATTGTAGCGGCTAAATCTGGCGGTACAACAATTACACCGAACGCCACTGGAGTACCCGGGTTCCAAGCTACCGATGTGGTATAGACAGTCAGAACTTGATTGTTTTGACTCGACTCAGCCACATAGACAAGGTGCGGATGATCGTTCGGACCGGGCATGCGATGATTTTCACGGAAAGGAAATCGGCACCAAACAAATGACCCAATTGGCAAAATTGGTTTTGTCATTATTTATGAACCATTCCATCCAGTCAAAATGTCTATGTTCCTTTGGCGTTGAGCAATCTCCTCTGGTGTATCGTCTTCATCCGCATCAATAATCATACGTTCAGTCAACGGCTCAGCGATAAAAACAGTTATTGGCAGGTTATTATTAAGACAAGTAATTTCTTGCTCAGCGTATTTCTGGTTCGCTTGAATGTCCTTGCGGATTAAGGCTTCAATATAGTTAGTAAGGGTGCGCTTATCCTTCGCGGCAAAAACCCTCGCCCCCTCTAGAATTTCCTTATCTAGCCTGATAGTCATTGATTGGCGCATGCTATTCTCGATCAGTCAGTATAGTGATAGCGTACTGCACATAGCTGCGTTTATCAATAGATACGGTGTTAAGGAAGCGCAGCAGCGACTCACAAGCATTTTGACTCAGGTGCGGCGCGCTAACTGGTACAATCGTTGACCTTTTTTCTTATGGCTGCTTGCAATGAAATCTCCCGAACTGCGCAAAGAATTATCTGAACTGGCTCTGCATAAGCGCGGGATACGTATTAATCTGCAATTGCCGCTGATTGAAAGTGAAGATGAAATTGTTTTGCGCAGTAGCGCCGAAGTCAGGCAGCGGCTGATCGCTTTGGAACTGCTGCGCGCTGCACCCTCCGGCAATGATGAGGCTTTGCGCTTTCTGCTGTGGGCGGCCGGTGTGCAGCCACACATAGGCATGCCGGATGGAAAACATGTCGCAGCCGACTTGGCTTCGGCTATCGCGCTCGACGGCGCGACGCTGGCCCAGTGTGACATCAAGCTGCGCACCAAGTCGGTCTTGCTGGATTGGGCTGATTTGTTATACCGGCTGCACTGGGCGGTACGGCATGCGCAGATCACCGCACGAGCGGTGCCAGGCCGCTTGGACGCGCAGGCAGTGCACGCTTGGCATCAGGCGGTGAACTGGCTGATACGCTATGAAGACGAAGATAACTGGGATTTAGTCAGCACCGACACGGCTGGCTGATCTGAAACGCCGAGTCCACCCGCAAATAATTGCAAACAAATTTTAAATTTACTTGGAAGCGTAAAAACAAAGCACTACAATGCCAATTATTAACGACATTACCTTGGGGCAATATCATGCTATCTCGTACTGCTGCACCCTTGCTATTGCTTTCATTGCTTGCTGTCGGTGCCACTAGTTTCCATTTCGCCCATGCCGATGATGTTGACGAGGGCACGGCGTTATATGATCAAGCAGATTTTCCTGCGGCAGCGGAGAGTTTTGCGGTAGCCGCCAAGGATGGCGACGCGGAAGCCCAAGTCAGTTTGGGCTTGATGTATCTCAAGGGTGAAGGCTTGGCGAGCGACGAGACCAAGGCGCTGGCGCTGTTCGAGCAGGCGGCGGCACAGGATAATGTGCGCGGCGAAGTAAATTTGGCACGTATGTATGCCAAAGGCAAAGGCGTGGTGTCAGATTACAAAACGGCAGTGAAATGGTTTCAACGCGCGGCCGATCAGGGTTATGCCGATGCGCAGTACAGTTTGGGCGTGTTGTATGTTACCGGTAACGGCGTGCCACTCAATTATGCCAAGGCACAGAGCTTGTTCGAACATGCGGCCGAACAGGATGACACCAGCGCTCAGTATCAGCTCGGTCTGATGTATTGGCATGGTAAAGGCGTGCCGGTTAACTTAGTGGAAGCCTACAAGTGGCTGACGCTGGCAAAAGATTATGATGATGCCGCACTGTATCGCAGTTATGTAGCGCAGCGCATGAGCGAAGCACAAATCGCCGAAGCCGAGGAACAGGCCGATCAGTGGCAAGTTGAGGCAAAAACCTGAACGGCTGAGCAGACGCGCACAGCCACACGAAGCCGCTGCCGCCTGAGGGTTGGCACAGCGGCTTTTTTCTTTATTGGCGAATTTTTTCTACTGCATGCAATTCTTGCGAGCGATCTTTGCTTTGATCTGCCTGGACGAAGCCATTAGTGGTTGGCACTTGCAATTCGACCGTAGAGAGCGTGGCGATGCGCGCGCTGCCGGTGTTCATCTGCAGTGACAACACATGACCGCCGCTGGCATGGTCGGTCGCCAGATAATGCCAATGGTATCCGGGAATATTGAAACCTTTGGAAAAGGCTGGGCTACGAAAGCCGATCAACTGGCCACGGGTGGCCCCAAGTTGAAACACAGACTGGGTTTTGACAACTTCGGCCAAGGGACGGTATGGTTGACTTTGCGGATAAATGGCACGGGTGCTGAGCGCAGCAAAATCGCCGTCGATGCGAATGGCATAGAAGGCATTTTTGTTGGGTAAGCCAGCATCGATGGCGGCTTCCAGTTCGGCCAAGCTATGCGCCGCTGCCAGTGTGACTGCCGGACCCGGATTAAAATCAGTCATGATGGCCAGCGGCGAGCGTTCCTGCGGACCGGCGATGTTGACTTTACCATCACCGCGGACTTGATAAAACACCCCTTCACTGACGATCATTTCACCATCCACACGGTTATACGTACCGAGCCCGAAATTGCCGTGACGGCTAAGCTCTGCCACACTCATGTCACCGTCGTAGGCACCGGCCAGCAGCGCATCGATGGTCGAGTATTGAAACAGGCGTGCCTCGGCGGCGCATGCAGGGGTAAGCGCATGAAGCAAAGCGAGTGTCATTGCGGCAGCGGTGGAAGATAAAAATTTCATGCAGTGGTCCGATTAAAAAAAGATGAGTTAACAACAATGTGATTAATTTTTTCACATTATGTTGTTCATGCCAATATTTGGCAAGCTCAGATTCTTATAGCGCCAAGATGGCCGCCAACAAGGGTGCGCAAGCATCGGCCACACGATTGATACTGTGCTCGCGCAAGGCAGCCAGGTCTGGCGTGACTTCCGATTGCAAACCGGCCCAAGCCAGGAGTGCAGCGCAGGCCTCGGGGTGATCGAACAAGCCATGCAGGTAGGTACCAAGCAGTAAATCGTCGGCCGAGCGCACGCCCTCGGCTTGCGCGTCGATATGAAACGCGGGTAAGCTGCCTGGCGTGCCAGTACTACGTCCCATATGAATTTCATACGCCTCGACGCGCGCACCGGCCGCTCCGAATGCGCAGTAGCCGCTGACTTGCTGCAGGCGCTTTTCGCGCGTCAGTTCGGTATGCACATCAAGCAGACCGAAACCGGGCGTGACACCAGCCTCCCCTTCCACTCCATGTGGATCGGCGACTGTCAGCCCGAGCATTTGGTAACCGCCACAAATGCCGATGACTTTACCGCCGTAACGCAGATGCTTGGCCAGAATATGTTGCCAGCCATGCTGTCGCAAAAAGTCCAAGTCGGCGCGGGTATTTTTACTGCCCGGTAAGATGATCAGATCGGCCGCGGGTACCGCGGCACCGGGTGCGATGAATTGCAGATCGACATCGGGATGGGCGCGCAAGGCATCAAAATCAGTGTGATTGGCGATACGCGGCAGTACCGGCACGATGACGCGAAAGCGTCCATTGCTGCTTTGCCCGGTGATGATCGCATCTTCGGCATCGAGTTGTAAGCCGTGCAGATACGGCAGCACCGCTAACACCGGCTTGCCGGTTTGTGCTTCGAGCCAGCTTAAGCCTGGCGTGAGTAAGCTGATGTCACCACGAAAGCGGTTGATGACGAAGCCGACGATGCGTTTTTGTTCGGAGGCGGACAGACAGGCCAAGGTGCCGATGAAGTGGGCGAACACGCCGCCGCGATCGATGTCGGCCACCAGAATCACCGGACAATCGACCGCTTCGGCAAAACCCATGTTAGCAATGTCGCGCTCACGCAGATTGACTTCCGCCGGGCTGCCGGCCCCTTCGACGATGATGGCTTGGTATTGTTGCTGCAGGCGCTGATACGATTCCAATACCGCGCCCATGGCAATGCTTTTGTATTGATGATAATCGCGCGCATCCATGTCGGCACGTACCTGACCATGGATGATAATTTGGGCACCGGTGTCGGAACTCGGTTTGAGCAATACCGGGTTCATATCGGTGTGAGCGAGCAGACCGGCGGCTTGCGCTTGTAAGGCTTGCGCCCGACCGATTTCACCGCCATCAACCGTGACGGCGCTGTTGAGCGCCATATTTTGCGGCTTGAGCGGTACCACCGCCACGCCTTGGCGCTGTAACAGTCGGCACAGCGCGGCGACGACGGTGGTTTTACCGGCATCCGAGGTAGTCCCTTGGACCATCAATGTAGAGATATGCATGGAACTGCCTGTAGGTAAAATTTATGGAGCGGCGACTTGCCAAGCGCCGCCGCTGGCTTTGACCAGTAATACGGCTGAGAGCATTTGTTGGCCGCGGATTTGCACCAATTGTCGCTGATTCGCTAATAAGCTTTGCTGCGCCGTGATGACATCGAGGTAGCTGGCAATGCCACCGGTATAGCGCGCATCGGTCAGTGCCAATACGCGCGCAGCGCTGCTCACGCTGCTTTGCGTATACTCGGCCGCGCGCGCCAGGGCGACACCGCCGGCGGCGGCATCGGCCAGTTCTTGCAATGCACTCAAAACACTGCGCCGGTAGGTGGCTACTGCAGCGGCATGGGCGGCCCGCGCGGCGGCGATACCGGCTTGCGTTTTACCGCCGTCAAACACGGTTTGCGTGAGTGCCGCACCGAGCGACCATAACAGACTCGGCGCGCTCAACAAATTCGCCCATTGATTGCTGTTCCAGCCTGCATTGGCCTGCAACATCAAGGTCGGGAACGCGGCGGCACGCGCCACACCGATGTTGGCATTGGCATAGGCGACGCCACGCTGAGCCGAGGCGATATCGGGACGGCGCTGCAAAATTTCAGCCGCCAATGCCTGCGGCAGGGCTGGCGGCAGCATGGCGCTGCCAGCCGGTGCCAAACGGAACTCAGCGGCGGCTTGGCCACTGAGACTGGCGATAGCATGAAGAAATTGTTGGCTTTGCTTTTGCACTAATTCGAATTGACTGCGATTGGCAGCGAGTACCGTTTCTTGCTGTGCCAAGTCGAGACCGGAAACCAATCCCAGGGCATGACGGTCATGCATGAAGCGCACCGCGCGCTGCTGTAAGTTGATGGCCTCGCTGAGCACCTGCATTTCCGCTTCGAGCGCACGCAAACTGAAGTAATCACCGGCTAATTCGGCCAGCAAAATCAGGCGGGTGTTTTCCAGCTCGCTGCGCGCTTGTTCTGCCAAGGCATCGGCACCAGCGATATTGCTCTCGACCCGACCAAACAAATCGGCTTCATAACTGACGGCAAAACCGAGCTGCTGATTGTTTTGTACGGTCGACTGGTTGCTCGCGGTATAACTGGCCACGGGCCGGTCGGCCGAGCTTTTTTGCCGCGCACTGCCGGCTTGCAGCGCTATTTGCGGAAACAGGCCGGCACTCACCACTTGGGCCTGCGCGCGTGCTTGCTGCAAACGTGCCACGGCGACTTGCAGGCCAGGGTTATTCGCAATCAGTGACTGCGCTAAGGCATCGAGCTGCGGGTCGCCGAACATGCGCCACCAATTGCCTTTATCGGTGGCGTCAAGCGCTTGCGCCGACTGAAACAAACTCTGCATAGGACTACTCTCGCTCGCCGCAGTCGCTGCACTAGCCACACTTGGTGTGCTCGCTGCGCGTGGCACATTGCTACAGGCAGCCAACAGCATGGCAGCGAGCAGCGTACTGGCGGCGCGCTTCATGAAGCCGCCTTCGCTGTGCGCGCCGCTTTTTCAGCCGGCGCTTCCTTGTGAGGCTTGCTGCCCTTGTCGCTGCGCGCGGCTTGATCGATGAACGGGGTGGCCACCACCACATCCTGTTCGGCCAAGGAATCGGGTGGATTCATGAGCAACTGATCAGTGACATCGATGCCACGAATAATTTCCAACGCGTTTCCGAGGTCGCGGCCGATGCTGACGGTTTGCAAACGGATCTGTCCTTTGGCATCGACGATGGCCACGCGTGTCCCTTCCGGACGAAACAGCAGCACATTCGATGGCACGGTTAAGCTTACGCCGCCGGCCGCGGGAGTCAGCGCCACCTCCACATAGGCGCCGGCCAGCAGTGCGTGATCGGTATTCGCCAAGGCAATTTCAATTTGCATGCTGCGGCTGGCGACATCGATGGCACCGGCGGTGCGCACCACCGTGCCATCAAACACTTGCTCGGGTAATTCTTTCTGGCTGATGCTGACATGGTCGCCGGTTTTGACACGCTGGGCATAGGCTTGCGGCAGATAGACGTAGACGCGTAATTGGCTGGTCTGGGCCAGCGTGAACAAGGCGCGCGCGGCACCGGTATTACCGGCATCGACCAAATCGCCGACTTCAATATTGCGATGGGTAATCACACCGGCAAACGGTGCGACGATGCGTTTGAAGGCCTGCTGCTTTTGCAAACGCTCGACATTGGCTTGGGCCGCAGCGAGGTTGGCTTTGGCTTGGGCAGAGGCGCTGTTGCGTTCATTGAGTTCTTGCGCGGTCACGGCGTCTTTTTGGCGTAAAGCTTCCCAACGCGCCAGCGAACTGGCGGCCAGATCAAAACTGGCGCTGGCTTGTGCGCGTGCAGCCACGGCTTGCGCCAGTTGCAGATCGATTTCCGGCGTATCCAAGTCGGCCAATAACTCACCTGCCGCCACTTGACTGCCGATATCTTTATAGCGATGCAGTACATAACCACTGCTGCGCGCGTAAATCGGCGCTTCGGTTTGACCGAGCAAGGTGCCGGGTAAAGTCAGCACGACTTTGCCGCCGGCCGCTTTGGCATGCACCGTTTGCACATACAGTTTGCCCTGCGCGGCATTGCTGCTGGCCAGGTCGCGTGCCCGCACGACGCGCAAACCCAAGGTGGCAAGCGCACCCAACAGCATTGCCAACAAAACCAAAGCCGCAATCAAACGGGCGCGCCGTAATATTTGTGTGCGCTGCGGGTGGGTCGCGTGATCCGGGGCGGCATGCATGCCGAGTGCGAGGTGAGATTTTTCAGACATATCAAGACTTCCCTTACTGAACAGCTGGCAATGATGATGCCGGCGCAGACCGTGATCGCCGCCCAGCGAGATACTTATGGATACCGGCGAATACCACCGGTACGAAAAACAGGGTTGAGATCGTGGCAAACAGCAAACCACCGATGACGGCCCGACCGAGCGGCGCATTTTGTTCCGCGCCTTCGCCGAAACCAATCGCCATCGGCACCATGCCGATGATCATCGCCAGCGCCGTCATCAGCACCGGCCGGATGCGGGTGGCACCGGCTTCGAGCGCAGCCGACAGCGGCGGCGCCCCTTGGTCCATACATTGGCGCGCGAATGAGACCATCAAAATACTGTTGGCCGTCGCTACCCCCATGGTCATGATGGCACCGGTCAAGGCCGGTACACTCAAGGGGGTATGACTGAGGAAGAGCATCCAGACGATACCGGCTAAGGCTGCCGGTAAGGCGCTGATGATGATCAAAGGATCGATCCAAGACTGGAAATTGACGACAATGAGCAGATACACCAAGATAATTGCCATCACCAAGCCAAGACCCAGACCCAAGAATGAACTTCTCATGGTTTCGACTTGGCCGCGCACGGTAATGCTGGCACCACGTGGCAGCTCCTTGCGTGCCGCCTCGACCAATTGCTCAAGCTCGCCAGCCACGCCGGCCAAATCGCGTCCTTCGACGCTGACATATAAGTCGATCACCGGCTTGATGTTGTAGCGCGAAACTACCGCCAATTGCGAAGCCGGACGCACTTGCACCAAATTGCCGAGCAATTGGGTGGACATGCTGCCGTCGCTTGCGGCGGCTTGGCCGGCGACTTGAGCAGCAGATTTGATCGGCGTGCGTAACAAACTATCAAGGTCGCCGTTACGGTATTGTGGCGTTTGAATCGCCACGCTGTAGACCACACCGTTGACTGGATTAAACCAAAATGCCGGCGCAGTTTGAAAACTGCCGGACAAGGATACCAACAGATTTTGCGCGATATCGACCGGATTGAGGCCCAACTGTTTGATCTGAATGCGATCGGTTTCCAGTGCCAAGGTCGGCAAATCGTTTTTTTGATGAATATGTACATCGACGGTGCCGGGAATACGGCTGACTTGCTTCATCAGGCGGCTGGCGATTTGATAGTTGCCTTTGACATCGGCACCGGCGATTTGAATGTCGATGGCCGCTGGCAAACCGAAATTCAGAATCTGAGTGACGATATCGGCCGGCTGAAAATAAAATTCCACGCCAGGGAAACGACGCGGCAATTCTTGTCGCAACCGTTGCACATACTGTGACGCCGGGCCATGCTCAGGCTTGAGCGACATCAGAATTTCGCCATCCATCGCGCCTATCGTACCGCCGGTGCCATACGATAAATTAATACCGCTGTAGGGTAAGCCGAGGTTATCGAGTATGGTGTCGAGCTCAGCAGCCGGAATAATACTGCGGATGACTTTTTCCACTTCATCGGCAATGCGCGCAGTTTCTTCGATACGGGTGCCGGTGGGCGCCCGCATATGTAAACGGATTTGGCCGGAATCGACGCTAGGGAAGAAATCGCGCCCAAGTGTGGCGACGAGTGCGCAAGAGGCAATGCAAAAGGCCAGAAAGACCCCAGCGAAAACTTTGCGATGTGTCAGCAAGCTGGCGAGAATGATGATGTAGCCACCACGGAATTGTTCAAAACCGGCATCGAAGCGACGATACACGCGCTGTAACAGACTCGGTGCAGCAGCAGCGTCGCTGTGAGCCTGCCCCATCATCATCAACACCAAGGTCGGCACCAAGGTGCGCGAGAGGATATACGAAGCCAGCATGGCGAACACTACCGCCTCGGCCAAGGGTACGAACAGAAAGCGCGCCACCCCGGTGAGGAAAAACATCGGCACGAAGACGATACAGATACACAAAGTGGAAACCAGCGCCGGTACCGCGATTTCACCGGCACCGTCGAGTATCGCAGTTTCCAGTGGCACGCCCAGATGTAAATGGCGCTCGATGTTTTCTATCGTCACAGTGGCATCGTCGACCAAGATGCCGACTGCCAGTGCCAAACCGCCTAAGGTCATGATGTTGATGGTTTCGCCCAGCGCATACAAAGCCAAAATCGAGGATAAAATCGACAGCGGTATCGAGATAGCGATGATCAGGGTGCTGCGCCAGTTACCGAGAAACAGTAAGATCATCAGCGCTGTCAAACAGGCCGCAATCAGCGCCTCATGAATCACGCCACTGATCGCCGCTTTGACGAATACCGATTGATCGAACAGGGTGGAGATTTTCAAATCCTTGGGTAAGCCGAGCGCGACCTCAGGTAAGATCGATTTAATGTTGCTGACAATCTTCAGCGTCGACGAAGCCCCATTTTTCAGTACCGACAGCAACGCACCGCGCTGGCCGTCTTGACGAACGATATTGGTTTGCGGCGAAAAGCCATCGCGCACATGGGCGACTTCGGATAAATACGTGGTGCTGCCGTTTTTAGCTGACACCGGAATTTGGTTGAGGCCGGCAATGGTGTCGGGCGAACCGTTCATGCTGACATTAAATTCAGTGGCACCGATTTTCGCCGTGCCCGATGGCAGTGCCAAATTCTGTGCATTGACCGCGTTGACCACATCGGTCGGCGTCAGACCTTTGGCCAGCAGTGCCTGATTGTCGAGATCGACTGAGACGACGCGCATTTTACCGCCGTAGGGGTAGGGAATCGCCGCACCGGGCACGGTGATCAGTTGCGGACGCAGAAAATTGATAGCGGTATCGCCAAGCGCCTGTTCAGTCATAGTCGGACTCGACAAACCGAGCTGCACCACCGGAATGCTGGAGGCGGAATATTTGATGATCAAGGGCGGCGTCATCCCAGCCGGTAATTGCCGCAATTGCGCTTGTTCGATCGCCACGACTTGGGCAATCGCCGTCTGGATATTCACTTCCGGTTGAAAAAATATCTTGATGATGGCAATCCCGGCCAAGGATTGCGATTCGATGTGTTCGATGTCATTGACCGTAGTGGTCAAACTGCGCTCGGAGGTAGCGGTAACACGTTGTCCCATTTCTTGCGCCGACAAACCGCCGTAATTCCAAATAATGCTGATGACTGGGATATTGATATCGGGGAAAATATCGGTTGCCATCTTGGTCAGCACCAACGGCGTCGACAACAAGATAAGCAGCGCCATCACGATGAACGTGTACGGGCGGCGAAGGGCAATCTGAACTATCCACATGGGGGCAACCTGAAAACGGAGTAGTAACACTGCCTACAAAAACAGCGGCAGCGTTGCCGCAGCTTTGACAGAGGCAAGCAAGCGCAGTCGGCATGATTGCGAAAGCCGGCAAAAATATTGCCATCAATCAAAAATCAGCGCTCCCGGATTGTAACGGAAAATCCCAATTCTTAGGGTCTGTTGTGTACATCACTACCTAAGGAAGCACCGCCAACAGCGCGCTAAGTCAGCAGTTCTGCGCTTGCCAATCGGCGATCAGCGCATGTATCGCCAGCAAACCATGTTCGATAGCGGCCGGCCCGGGAGAGAGAATATCGGCCGATTTGATTTCGAATACGCAAGCATTCCTGAGCGCCGGAATCGCTGACCAACCGGGACGGGCGGCAAGCGCAGCGGGCTGAAACTTTTTGCCACACCAAGAGCCGATAATGATGTCAGGCGCGCGCCGCACCACTTCGAGCGGATCGGCGATGATGCGCTGTTTGGCGCTGTGGTGGACGGCGAGATCGGCAAACACATCGGTGCCGCCGGCGAGCTCAATCAAGTCAGACACCCAGCCGATGCCGGCCATGAGCGGCTCATTCCATTCTTCAAAATAGATTTTCGGGCGGCGCGTCCAGGCGCTGCTTTGTTGCTCGACCATGGAAATTTTGGCACGTAAAGCAGCACATAGTTGCTGCCCTTCGATGCGTTTATCCAGCAAGCATGCCAAGCTGCTGATCATACGAAAAATTCCGGCGACGTCGCGCTGATTATAGGCATGCACTTCGACGCCGGCTGCGACCAATTCGGCGCACACCGCCGCCTGCATATTCGAGTAAGCGATGACCAAATCCGGTTGTACCGCCAAAATGCGCTCAATTTTTGCGGAAGAAAAACCACTGATCTTGGGTTTTTCCGCGCGTGCCCGCACCGGTCGCGTGGTATATCCGGAAATTCCGACGACTAAATCCTCGAGCCCGAGCGCATACATCACTTCCACTGCTTCGGTCGATAAACAGGCGATTCTTTGATAGGGAGACATTTATTTTACTCCGGCCAGCGGGTGGCGAATGTGTTCGAGGACTTCGCAGATGGCGCGCGCGCCGGCCAGTATCCGCGGCCCCGGACGGTTCAAGAGATCGCCATCGAGCGTGACCAGATGCTGATTTTTATTGGCGGCTAAACTGGGGAAAGCTTTCCATTGTTGCAAGCCATTATTATGTTGACTCGTGCTTTCGGCATCGATGATCAGATCCGGATTACTTTTCAAGACGGCTTCGACGTCAACCAAGGGCGCGATCGCCGGCAAACGTCCGAACACATTCTCAGCGCCGCACAAACGCATGGCATCGCTGGCGATATGACTGTCATTGAGGGTGTAGAGCGGTTTCGCCCAGACTTGGTAGAAAATCTTCAGCGGCGCGCTCGGCGGCTTGGTCTGCGCATACTTTACTTTGAGCGCTTGCAGTTGACTGCGAAAATCTGCCGCGGCAGCCTGCGCCGTCGTCTCGGTACCGCTCAAGCGCCCGAGTTTGATGAGGGTATCGGGAATCTGCTCAAGTCGCTGCGGTTCGCTGAAAAACAAGGGAATCCCGGCTTCGCGCAGCGCCTGCATTTGCCGGTCGAAGGCACCATGGGTCCAGACCACCAACAGATCAGGTTTCAAGGCCAGCACACGTTCCATGTCAATCTGCCGCAAATCACCGATGCGCGGAATGGCTTTGGCCGCTTCCGGATAATCACTGTATTTAACCGTCGCCACGATCTGCGAACCGGCACCGGCGGCGAACAAAAGCTCGGTAACATGCGGTGCCAAGCTGATGATGCGGCGCGCCGGCACTTTCAAATTGACAGTATTGCCGAGATCATCGGTAACGCTGAGCGCGGCGGCAGTGGCGCTGAACGCCATCAAACACAGGGTGCCGCACAGGCGCAGCGTCGACTTGGAAAACCACTCAGTGGGCATGCTGACTCCATTCGTTCAAAGCAAGACTCAAGCGTTCCCAACCGGCGGCCGTGCCCGGCAAGCCGAAGCGCAAACCATGTGGGCGCTGCGCGCCAGCGGCAAACCAGCGCAACCAAATTCCGCGCTCGGCCATGAAACGCCACAGCAGTTCGGTGCGGCCTGCGAGATCGCGGTCGCTGACCCACTGAAACAAGTCGGTTCCACTGCTGGCAAAGCCATGGGCATGCAACAGCGCGCGCAAGCCTTGGCCAGCATCCGCCAGGGTTTGCCGCATCTCGCTCTGCCAGACGCGGTCACTGAGGGCAGCACAGGCGATCTGCTGGGCCGGTCCGTTGAGGGTCCAAGGCCCCAACCAAGCGGCGAGCCGATGCAGCAGCTTTGCTTCTGCGGCGACGAAGCCGACCCGAATGCCGGCCAGACCAAAAAACTTACCGACTGAGCGCAGCACGATCAAGCCGGCTACACCGCTATGCGGGCACACACTCAGGGCCGGCATGGTATCGCCAAATGCTTCATCGACCACCAGCCAGCCACCGCGTTGCGCCAATCGGGCCGCCCAAGCCAGCAACTGGGCCGGGGCCACGCTGGCACCGGTAGGATTATTCGGATTGCACAGCACCACGACATCGGCCTGATCGATCGCCGCCTCCAACTCAGAATAAGCAATTTCGCTCACGGCATGACCGGCGCAACGCCATTGATGCGCGTGTTCGGCATATGATGGTGCCGCCACTACCACGCGTGCGATCGCGCGCAAACGGGGCAAGGCCTGAATCGCCGCTTGGCTACCGGCCACTGCCAACATGCGTGGTGCACGGTAACAGGCGCAGGCGGCATCGAGCAGTGCCTTCGAGGTTTCCGGCAAGCGGTGCCAAACATCGGCAGCCAGTGGCGGCACCGGATAATAATGCGGATTGATACCGGTAGAGAGATCAAGCCATTGTTCCAGCGGGCGGCCGAAATTACCTACGGCATCGTGCAAATTACCGCCATGTTCAAGTAAAGTTTCACGCATAGTTGATTCCTACAGTAAATAGCACGCGGCCGAGGGCCAGCAAGCTGAGCGCGCCGCACCACAAATACAGCACTGCGCGCACTAACTGCCAGGCGCGCGTGATGTCCGCTGCCAGCGCTGCCCTGCCCTGACCGAGCGGCGGCCGAATTTCATCGATACCGTCATAACGCGCGCGACCACCGAGTTGCACACCGAGTGCGCCGGCACCGGCGGCCATCACCGGCCCGGCATTCGGGCTATCCCAAGCCGGGGCTTGACGCCGCCAACACTGCAAGGCCAGCTTGGTATCACCGAGCACAGCATAACTCAGTGCCGTCAGCCGGGCCGGTACCCAATTGAGCACATCGTCACTGCGCGCCGCCACACAACCGAAGCGCAGCCAGCGCTCGGACCGATAACCCCACATGGCATCGAGGGTATTCGTCAAACGATGCAGCACTGCGCCTGCACCGCCGAGTAACAGAAACCAAAATACACTGGCAAATACGGCATCGGCACCGTTTTCCAACAGCGATTCAACACTGGCCTTGGCCAAACTGGCCGCATCGGCATGGCCGGTATCGCGGCTGACGATATACGAAGTCAGACGCCGTGCGGTGGCTAAATCATCTTGTTCGAGCGCGGCTTGGATCGGTAAATTATGTTCCTTCAAGCTGCGCAAGCCAAGACAAAAATACAGCAACAAGGCATGTGCAAGCACGGCCAAGAAAACACTATAACGCGCCAAGGCCCAGAGCGCGGCTTGCAGCGCCAGCACCGGCGGCAGCACCAACAGCGCCCAGGCGCAGGCCCCGCGCCAGCGTCCGGCAGCCGGTCGATTCCAGCGCTGTTCCAAGCGCTGCGCCAAGCTACCGAAACCAACCAAGGGATGCCAACGCCGGACTTCTCCAAAGCAGGAATCAAGCAGCAGGCCGAGCAACAGCGCGGCCAACACCAGCATTCCACTGAGCATCAGCATTGCTGCCCTTTGAGTAACAGCGGTAAGCCGGCCGCCACCCAGACCACTTGTTCGCATTCGGCCGCCAGCGCCTGATTGAGCCGCCCCGCTTCATCGACGAACCAGCGCGACAACGCCCCCATCGGCACGATACCCATCCCCACTTCATTCGACACCAGAATCACCTCGCCGGCCGCCGCCGACAAGGCACTGAGCAAGGCGGCGCGTTGTTCGAGGAATAGCGGCGGCGAATTGATGCTGCCGATATCAGGAAATTCAGTGGCATTCGAGAGCACGCAATTCGACAACCACAGCGTCAGACAATCGATCAGCAAAATATGCCGTGGCGAGCTGTAGCGACGAATCGCCGTGCCCAATTCCAGCGGCTGCTCCAGCGTGATCCAGCCTGCCGGCCGACGTTGCCGGTGATGCGCGATGCGGCTTTGCATTTCGCTGTCGCTGTCGCCGGCGGCGGCGGTGGCGATGTAAATCACTTGACGGCCACCATCCGCACTCAATTTCGCAGCCAATTTTTCTGCATAGGCGCTCTTCCCGGAACGCGCTCCACCGAAGATCAAATGACATCTCATGCGGCCACCGTGAACAACTGTGCCGCGACGGCCGGGGCCGAGCGAAAGTAAGCATGAAAATACGAAGCGCGCAGCGTGCCGACGGCATAGATTGCTTCGCCGGCATCGTCACTACGCTGGCGACGTGTATGGGTCAACGGTAGCAAATCGGTGTCGCAACGCGAGTAATGAAACGTATGCCCGCGCAGTTGCTCTTGCTCGAATTGCCATGCTTGCCCGCCGAGGCCGGCCAAGCGGCTTTGCATATGTATTTTTCCAGGCAACAAGCCGGCCATCGGCCAGCACTGCCCCTGCAGATCGGTCAAACTCTCGGCCAGCGCCATCATACCGCCGCATTCGGCCCAAATCGGCAGACCGGCTGCGTGGGCCGCGCGCACGGATGCTTGCCAGCGCGGTGCACGACTGAGCTCGGCCGCGTGCAATTCAGGATAACCGCCCGGTAAATAAAGGGCATCGGCCGCAGCCGGAATCGCGGCATCGTTCAAGGGCGAAAAAAACAGTAACTCGGCACCGAGTTCGCGCAGACAGGCGAGATTATCGGGATACAGAAATGCAAAGGCGGCGTCATGTGCGATGGCGATGCGTCGTCCCGCCAGCAGTGCCGGCAAGGCTGACATCGCGGGGGCCGTGAAACTGACCGAAGGCAGCGCTTCCCACGCCGCCAGATCGAGATCGAGTTCGGCGGCTAAACTGTCGAGCAAGGCATCGAGCTGCGCCACTTCATCAGGCAAGACCAAACCGAGATGCCGCTCCGGCAAACTGACGCTTTGCCCGCGCAAGCTGCCCAATAAAGGAATATCGCGCATCGCGCTGGCGACCATGGCGGCATGCCCGGGCGAAGCGATGCGATTGGCGATCACTCCGGCCAGCACGACCGGTCCGAAATCACGCAAACCCAGCGCCACTGCACCGACTGTTTGGGCCATGGCAGCCGCATCGAGAACGGCCAGTACCGGCACACCAAAGGCTTGCGCCAAATCGGCCGAAGATGGCGCGCCGTCATACAGACCCATCACCCCTTCGATCAAAATCACATCAGCCTGTGCCGCCGCCTGCGCTAACTTGGCCTGACAAGTGGCGGCACCGACCATCCACAAATCGAGATTATCGACCGCGCCCCCGCAGGCCCGCGCCAGCAACATCGGGTCGATGAAGTCGGGGCCACTCTTGAAAATGCGTACGCGCTTTCCAGCTTGCACCAGCTTACGTGCCAGCGCCGCCGTCACGGTGGTTTTACCCTGTCCGGAAGCGATCGCGCTGATTAATACCGCCTTGGCAATATGGCTTACCATTCGACCCCCGCCTGCGCGACAATCCCCTCTTGGAAGGCATGTTTGAGCGGCTGCATTTCGCTGACCGTATCGGCGATGGCGATCAATTCCGGCAAAGCACCTCGCCCAGTCACCACCACATGCTGCATCTCCGGACGCGCATCGAGGTCGGCCATCACGGTCGCGAGATCTAAGTAATGGTATTTGAGGGCGATATTCAATTCATCGAGTACCACCAAACCGATTTCCGGATCACTGAGAAATTTTTTCGCTTGTTCCCAGGCCAAGGCCGCTTTTTCCATGTCGCGTTCACGATTCTGTGTCACCCAGGTATAGCCTTCACCCATCGCATGAAAGGACACTTCATCAGGAAAACGTCGCAAAAAAATCTCTTCTCCAGTGGCCAGCGCCCCTTTGATGAACTGTACCACGCCAACCTTCATGCCATGACCAAGCGCACGCATGACCATGCCGAAGGCACTCGAACTTTTACCCTTGCCATTGCCGGTATGGATGATCAGCACGCCGGTAGTACGCTGGGCTTGCTCGATTTTTTCATCCATCAAGGCTTTCTTGCGTTCCATACGGCGTTGATGGCGGCTATTGATATCGGCCTCTGCCGTAACTGGGAGTGTTGTGCTCATGTGGATTCCTTGGCAATTTGTTTAGGTAGAAAAATGGTCTGCCCTTGATGCTTGAAGCTGTCGATCTCGTGGCCTAAGCAAGCGCTCAATGGCTCGGCGCGCAGCACTTCAGCCGCGCAGCCGGCTTGCCAGCTGCCATCGCCATGCAACAGCAAGGCATGGGTGGCGATACGATGAGCGAGATTGAGATCATGGCTGACCATCACGACGGTTTTATTTTGTTGTCTGCATTGATCTGAAAACAGCTGCATGACACTGACCTGATGCGCCAGATCGAGCGCAGTGGCCGGTTCGTCGAGCAGCATTAATTGAGCATCCTGCGCCAGCACGGCAGCAATCGCCACCCGTTGACGCTCGCCGCCCGAAAGACTACGCACATCGCGCTCGGCCAATTCGGCCACATCGAGCTGCGCCAATGCCGCGTGCGCACATTGCAGATCTTGCTCCGATTCCCAGTACTGCTGGCCCTGATACGGATGGCGCGCCGTGAGCACACTGTCGATCACGCGGTAGGCAAAGGCATCGCTGCGCGCTTGCGGTAAAAATGCACGTGCCTGTGCCAGCGCCAGCAAAGGCCAATCCTTCACATTCTTTTGCTGCAAGAAGATACTGCCAGCTTGTGGCTGGCGCAATCCAGCCAGGGTGCGCAGCAAGCTGCTTTTGCCGGCACCATTGCGACCGATAATGCACCAGCACTCGCCGGCAGCAAGAGTCAAATTCAATTGTTCCACCAAAATGCGCGCGCCTATCTGCAGGCTGAGTCCACGAACTTCCATCAATGCCTCCGCATCTGATGTAACTGTAATAAAAACAAGGGCACACCGATGAGCGCGGTAATCACTCCGACCGGTAATTGTTGCGGTGCCAAGGCGGTACGCGCAATGGTATCGGCCAACACCAGAAAGCTGCCGCCGGCCAGAGTGGCGGCCGGAATCAGCAGGCGATGATCCGGGCCGAGTAAAAAGCGGCAGGCATGCGGCATAATGAGGCCAACGAAGCCAATGCTACCAGCGGTACTGACGGCACTGGCCGTTAACAAGGCCGAACAAAAAAACAAGCGCTGGCGCAGCGCGCCGACATCTACCCCGAGCGTGGCGGCATTATCAGCATGCAGGGCGGCGACATTCATCGCGCGCGCATTGCGTAACGAAAACAGCAACACGCCGCCCAAGACTAGCCACGGCATCGTGCGGCTTTGGGTATTCGACAAATCCCCTATCATCCAGAACACCATGCCGCGCAAGCGACTGTCGGGAGCGATCGAGAGCATCAGGGTAATCAAGGCACCACAACCGGCCGCGACAATCACCCCGGTCAATAATAAAATCGGGGCACTGCCATCGCTGCTGCCGCTGCCGCGAAAATCGCGATACGCGAGTAAAAACAATAAGGCCGCAACACCCAGGGCACCACCGAACGCAGCCAGATCAATCATCCAGAAACTGCCATAAAATAAGATCATTGCCAGTGCCGCCACCGCAGCACCACCGGAAATACCGAGCACATACGGATCGGCCAAAGGATTACGCAACAAGGCTTGCATCATCACGCCGGACAAGGCCAGCGTGGCACCGACCACGAAGGCGGTCAGCGCGCGCCCCATGCGTAAATCGAGCAAGCTGGCAGCCAGCGAAGTCGGCGGCCCTTGCAATAATTCCAGCAAAGCATGCCAGAGCTCGGCCACACTCAGGGTAACTGAGCCGGTCAGGCAGGCCAACAACACAGCCAGCACCGAGATGACTAACAGTGCCGGCAACATCCACTGCCTGCGCCGCAGAAGAGAGAAATAAGACATGGATAGGCCTGTGGTAAGCAATCGTTACGGCACGAAACCACTAAGAAAGCGGCTTCGTGCAAGCTGAGTCGGTTTATTTAAAACCGTAGTTCAAACCGACATACACATTGGAGCCGGCAGTGCCATAATTTTTAGCCAGCTCATACTCTTTATTGAGCACATTATTCCAGCGCCCGAGCAGCGAGAGATTCTTCGCCAAATCATAACTGACATACAGATTCAGCAGACTATAGCCGCCCAACACTTTGGTATTGGCTGTATCATCAAATCGTTTGGAAGCAAATACCGTTTCCATACCGATTTTCGCTTTCGGCAAAGCGTAATCGAGCGCCACACTGGCATGCTGCTTGGAGCGACGCGCCAATTGCAAACCACTGACATCATCACGCGGATTCTGCACATCGAGAGAACCGCGCAAGCGCCAATCGGCGTAACGCGTGCTGCCTCCCAAGCTCAAACCCGACATAGTGGCACTGCCGACGTTATACGAACAGCCATATGGGTGTTGCTGCACCGGGCAGTTATTGGTAAATACCAGTAAATCCTTGGCTTTATTCTGGAAATACACCACGCTCAACTGGCTATCGCCAAGCTCATAGTAAGCACCAACTTCAGCGTTTTTTGCTTGCTCAGGCTTGAGCGTCGCAATGCCGTAACCGGGATAAAACAAATCATTAAAGGTCGGCGCACGGAAGCTGGTACCGTAACTGGCATTGATGCGCCAAGCATCGTTGAGGCGATAGCCGTAAGCCAGACTGCCGGTGGTGTTACTGCCATAATCAGAATTTTGATCACGCCGCAGGCTGGCACTGAGCAGATGGGCATCTTGCTTCATCAAATACGCAGCCGCCAGCGAGTTGGTACGACGTTTACGATTCAGCGCGTCGTCACTGCCGTTGACTTTTTCTTCGCGGGTTTCCGCAATCACTTGCAGCGAATTTTTACCGAAGCGCAGCGTATTTTGAAAACTCAACAGATTTTGATGGCTATCGATTTGGCTCTGGCCATACGAGGCATCGGTCACACTGTAATCGCCCGATTGCGCAAACTGCAGCATACTGCTCCAGTCCTCACTGAATTTAGCCTTGCCATAGACGGCCACGGTTTGCAGTTTTTCGATATTGCGATCATCGTACGAAGGACCGGAATCGAACTGAGTATTGAGGCGACTTTGCATGAAATTCATGCCCAGCTCATAGCCGCGGCTGAGTTCCCAATTCACATTACCGGTAGCGCTTTCCAATTTGTAGCCATCTTTATCGGCATTATAGGAATACTTACCTGCACTGGGCTTGGTGGCAGAAAAGCCGGTATTGTTTTCGTGTACTGCACTCAAGGCATAGCTGAAATGACTGTCCGCGGCCCCCGATATCCCAGCTTGAAACTTACGCAGACCATAACTGCCGGCACCGACGGCGACGCTGGTGCTGGCCGCGCCGCGGCCTTTTTTGGTAAAAATCTGGATCACGCCACTCATGGCATCGGCACCGTACAGGCTAGACAAAGGGCCATAGATGATTTCAATGTGATCGATCTCACTCAAGGCCAGCGTCGCCCAAGTGGCACCGCCGGCAGTGGTAGAGCCGATACGTACGCCATCGACCAACACCAGATTTTGCGGATTACTGCCACCGCGCATAAATACGCTGGCATTCGCGCCAGAGCCACCATTGCTGGCGATTTCTATTCCGCGTTGCATACGCAGTAAATCGGTGACGCTGGCCGCGCCTGAGAGCGCAATCTGCTCAGCCGAGATCACCACATTATCGGCCAACACATCTTGGGCGGCTTGCGGCTGGCGGCTGGCGGTGACGATGACGTCGGAAGCAGAAGCAGAAGCTTCGGCAGCGGCTGAGGCGTTCGCAGCAGGAAATGCAGCGGCCAAGGCCACAACCAGGGCGAGGGGGTGAAAAACTTGATTCATTTGATTGCTCATGGATAGAAAATGCCGCCAACGTCCCCGCAGGCAGCATAGAAAAAGCGATGTATCACGAGAATCAAGGGTGGGCCAGGGCCATGCCGACAGTGCGGTCATGGCGTGCGTTACCAACGAAACTCCCCGTTCGCATCACTTCACGTATCCTGGCCGGTATCCGGGCTGACAAGTATCACCATCTGACCTTCCCATGCACTTAAGCACAGTGGTTATAGCAAAATGGCTGGCAGCATAACGACACTGCGACTTGTACACCGTTGCGGGGGCAGCACACTGTTGCCATGGCATCGTGTTTCCCGTTTAACTGCAGATATGAGCATATCTGCGAGCACCAAAACCCCGCCATTCTATAGGCTAGCGCCTTCATGAGCAAGAAAAGCGCAGATTTTCACGCTCACGCGTGGTTGTAGACTTGGGCTTTGGAAATCCACGCCTGAAACAATTCCTCATGTAATGACGACATCTCACTCAATTGCACGCCGATGCGATAATGGTCATTACTTAACACGACATGCCGGATCATCCCCATACAGCCGACATGAAAAATTTTTCCCGGTTCGTCGATACCAGGAATATCCAGCATCATCGGATAGCTGCGCATGCTCACCAGATTCTGCGGCGATTGCAGCAAAATCCCTCCGCTGGAAATATTCATCGTACGGCACAGTATCAAACGACCATCGGGCAATTTGATGCCGGATCGCCAACTGACATTGATACGCGGTGTTTTTCGGAGTTCCAGCATGGATCGATACTGCCTGACAGAGTGAGAAAAAACCCCATGCTACAGGAAAATCTCCAGCTCCGTAAATGAGGCAAATGGATAAGTTTCTTGCAAGTCGCAAACCCGTTGCGCCAATTGCACATCCGACTTGCCTGGCTGCCATGCGGCGAGTATGCGGATCACGCCGCCGTGCGTGACTAATACCGCACTATCGACTGCGTAGGCATGCAAATCGTTCAAGAAGGCGCGCAGCCGCGCCACCATTTGAGACAAATTTTCCCGTCCGCCCGGGGCATAAGCAACGGTATCCGCCGCCCACGCATCGATCTCCGCGCGCGCAATCTGATCCCAGGACTGCATTTCCCAGCTGCCGAAATCGAGCTCGAGCAAGCGTGCGTCGTAACTGGGCATAGGACTGAGCAATTGCGCCAACTGCCGGCAGCGTTGCGCCGGACTACTGAAAATCGGCCGCTTCTCAAGGTTTGCGCGATGCCACTGCGCCGCCACGGCCAAGCAATCGGCCTGCGCTACCGCCACCTCACTGCGACCATAACAAATTCCACTCGGCAGCAACGGCGCGGTGTGACGAATCAGTTGTAATTGCATATCAGTGCGCCCAGTGCGCTAACAAGCCCAGGTAACAGGCGACTTCACTCAATTGCTGAACAGCGCCCAAGCAGTCGCCCGTGTAACCGCCGATTTTTTTGACAAACAAGCGCGCCAACAATACCGTCGCCAGCAACATCAATAACAAGACCGGCGCTAAACGGGTCAACAATAACGGTTGCCACAGCAAGATCAGACTGAGCGGCAGCAGCACGCTCAGGCAAGCAATGCCGAATTCATTGGAACTCATGTGCTGCGCCAATGGCTTGGCCTTTCCTTCCAGGCGCGCATACTCCAGACAGAAAATCAGGCTGCACGACAGCAGGCGCGACAGGGGATGAGCAATCAGCAAGGCCGGCACCACCAATACGGTCGGCAAGCTCACCAGCAGCACGAATTTACACAGCAACATCAACGCCGCGCCCATGGCACCATACGCCCCGACGCGCGAATCGCGCATGATGTCGAGCACCCGTTGCGCATTGAGCCCGCCGCCGAAGCCATCGCAGACATCGGCAAAGCCATCTTCGTGAAACGCACCGGTGAGTAAAATTCCAGCGATCATCGACAGCAGCACCGCGACCGCCGCCGGCCACACCAGCGAGGCCACACTGTAGACGCTGGCGGTCACCACACCGACCACCCAGCCGACGGCCGGGAAGTAGCGTGAAGCTTGCTGTAACCAAGCCGCATCAAAGCCCACCCATGCAGGAATCGGCAGCCGCGTAAAAAACTGCAAGGCCACGAAAAACAAGCGCAATTGATGTACGCTGTGACGTTTCATCGATTCCAAGGAAGCGCGCGCCACTCAGCTATGACTTTGCTGGCTGACATCGGCCGAAGCAAAGGTCGCCATCTGATTAAGAAAATTCACCGCCGCTGCCAGCATCGGATACACCAAGGCGGCACCGGTGCCCTCACCTAAGCGCAAATCAAGTTGCAATACCGGTTTGACATCCAAGGCCAGCAACATGCGCGCGTGCCCGCTTTCATCAGATTGATGCGAAAACACGCAGTAATCAAGAATCGCCGGATGCAAACGCGCCGCCACCAGCAAAGCGCTGCTGACGATGAAACCATCGATAAGCAAAACCATGCGGCGCTCGGCGGCCGCACACATGGCCCCGACCATGGTGGCGATTTCAAAGCCGCCGAAACAAGCCAACAGCGCCAGCGGTTCACTGAGCTCGGCATGCAAGGCGCAGGCAGCCGTGATGACGCGCTCTTTGTGCGCAATGCCATCGGCCGACAAACCGGTGCCGGCACCGACGCACTCGGCAACCGGCACGCCGGTAAGACGGTGCATCAGCGCCGCCGCGGCCGTGGTGTTACCGATACCCATTTCACCGAAACCGAGCACATTGCCGGGCAAATCGGCAACCAGCGCACGCCCATTCGCTAAGGCAGCAGCACATTGTTCCATCGTCATCGCCGCTTGTTGGGCGAAATTTTTGGTGCCGGGCGCAATCTTCCGGTCGAGCAAATCAGCACGCAATCCGAAATCATGATTCACACCGGCGTCGACAATCTGCAAAGCCAAACCATTCTGACGCGCGAAAACATTGATCGCCGCACCACCTGCCAGAAAATTTTCCACCATCTGCCAAGTCACATCCTGCGGATAGGCCGAGACACCTTCAGCCACCACGCCATGGTCACCGGCAAACACGATGATCGATGGCGCTTCCAAACGCGGCGTGACGGTTTGCTGTATCAAGCCGATTTGCGCGGCCAATTGCTCGAGCCTACCGAGGCTGCCCAGCGGTTTGGTTTTTTGGTTGATGGCCGCGGCCAGCGCCGCTTCCAGCGTGCCGTTGGCGGTCGGGGAAATCGAAGGCATCATGCGACTTTCAATAATAAAAACGGTTAACCAACACCACCGACCAGGTAGCGACGGCGATCAAGAGACTCAGCAGTACCGCAGCGCTGCCGAAATCTTTGGCATTCTTGGACAGCGAATGACGTTCGAGCGAGACGCGGTCAACCACCGCTTCGATGGCCGAATTGAGTAATTCGATGATCAAGATCAGCAGCAACACCGCGACCATCATCAATTTTTCAAAACCCGAAACCGGCAAAAACAAGGCCGTCACGATACCAACGATCACCAACACCAGTTCTTGGCGAAACGCGTGCTCGTTCTTCCACGCTGCGCGAAAACCATCGATCGAGTAAAAAAAGGCCGAAAAAATCCGGCGGAAACCGCTTTTGCTTTTGAATTCGCTGACAGCTTGTTCCTGATCGAGCATGGTTTATCCTTAAACGTCAAAATTTTTCAGGGGAAATATCAGGGAAGTATGGAGTCACTCCGCACTTCCCAAGTACCCGCGCGGAATTTTACCTGACAAAGTCGCGATTTCATCTGGCAATCTGCAAGGAAAATCAGACTTTTCATGAATACTTATCCGGCGCGAGAAAATGTTGCGACGCAACTAAAAGCCATGATAACGACACAAAATTTCAACAAAATTACATCATTTTGCCGCACTCTGTTGCCAACAGCAGGTATTTTGAATCTGAATCAATGACGAACTTTTCACATTATGGTATAAGCGAACTACTGCAATGCATCAAAGATCCTATGAAAACCGCCGCTCCCGCCACTGAAAAAACCTCGATCCAGGTAATAGAACGCCTGGTTTCTCTGCTCGACGCACTGTCGCGCTATCCAGACCCGGTCAGCCTGAAGGAATTGGCCATCGTAACCGGTTTACATCCATCGACGGCGCACAGGATTTTGAACGACTTGGTCACCACCCGCTTCGTCGACCGTGCCGAAACCGGCTACTACCAACTCGGCATGCGTTTGCTCGAGCTCGGTAATATCGTTAAGGGGCGCTTGAATGTGCGCGAGGCGGCGCTGGAATTCATGCGCACTTTACATCGCCAAACCAATCAAACCATCAATCTCTCGGTTCGTCAGGGCGATGAAATTGTCTACATCGACCGCGCCTATTCAGAACGCTCGGGCATGCAAGTGGTGCGCGCCATCGGTGGCCGCGCGCCGCTGCATCTGACCTCGACCGGCAAATTATTTCTCTCGCTCGACGAACCCAAGGCCATCCGCGCCTATGCCACGCGCACCGGTTTGGCCGGCCATAATAAAAATTCGATTACCGCATTGGCGAAATTAGAGCAAGAACTGGCCGAAGTACGCGCCCACGGCTACGCACGCGACAATGAAGAACTCGAACTTGGCGTGCGCTGCATGGCCGCCGGCATACACGATGACAGCGGCAAAATGATCGCCGGCCTGTCGATCTCGGCACCAGCCGACCGCTTACAGGAAGATTGGTTGGCCGACTTGATGGAAACCGCGATCCATATTTCGCGCGCGCTCGGCTATCGTGCGCCAGGCGCGATCGATTGAAGCGCTGCGGTCTACCACTGGGCAATGGCATCATCATCAAGCGCTTCGATCCGGCATGGCACGGCGTCGAGGTGGGTGATGCTGCTCAAGCGAACGGCCATCAAATCGCCGCACCAAAACGCTCGAGCCGCGGCAGGTAGTAGCGCTGCCCATCGAGTGAAAACATCAAGCGCTTAACCTGACCGGTGATCAATTCTCGTTTGACCAAGCCGATATAGCGCGAATCTTTGCTGTTATCGCGATTATCACCGAGCATCAGATACTGCCCCGGCGGCACCGTGAGCGGTCCGAACGAGCGCAGCGCTGGGCGTTCGGGCATGACGATGATACGGTGCTGCATGCTGCCCAAACTTTCTTGCCAGACCAATTGTTCTCCTGCGTATTCGTGCTGCGGCGTCAAATGATCGCGTGCCGGTGTCGCCACGCTTTGGTAGTGCGCCACCTCGCCGTTGATGCTTAATTTTTCTTCGCGCATTTCCACCACATCGCCGGGCAAGGCCACCAGCCGCTTGACCAGCCGCGTCCCATCTTCCGGCGAAGAAAAGGTAACGACATCACCGCGCTGCGGATCGGCCAGATGGGTGAGGACGATATCACTGAGCGGCAATTTGACATCATAAGCCAAGCGATCACAAATCACCCGATCCCCCTCCAGCAGGGTCGGATACATGGAACTCGAAGGCACCACATAGAAATCGGCCAAGGCACTGCGAACCAAGACCATGCCAAGCACGAAAGCCAAAAAACCCTTGTTTTGCGCAAACAACTTCTTCATCTTGAACGCTGCTGACATGCTGTCTCCTCGAGTTTGATTGAATGGGCGAACGCAATCGCGGTGCTTGCCGAACAGCGCTCGCTTACTCGGACCAATTGTTGTCAATTAAGTTCCGACCGGTGCACAAATATTTGCCAGCGAAAAAAGACAGCGCACTTCAGTGGTGCGCTGGCCGGAATAGAGATCGTGTTCTTCTATTTTACTTAATCTGTGCTGCTCATTGACCACTCCATGCGCAGAAGGACGTTTTCATTTCACATAAAAAAGTCCCCTTGATCGACGTCCCCGCTCTGAAGAGGCTGTCG
This sequence comes from Undibacterium sp. CCC3.4, assembly GCF_034347425.1. Taxonomy (GTDB): domain Bacteria; phylum Pseudomonadota; class Gammaproteobacteria; order Burkholderiales; family Burkholderiaceae_D; genus Undibacterium. The sequence goes on along the minus strand of NZ_CP133779.1, from coordinate 2,623,146 downwards.
CAAAAGGGTAGTGAGTCGGTATCATTACCCTGACTGGTGGCCACGTCATTCCTGCGCGCTTTTGGTAGGAACCAAGCGGCGTTCGTGGTTAACTGAAAATGCCAGAAATTGTGGCATTTTCAGTGTAAAAAACGACGCTGGGTTCCCGCCAAAAGCATGCGGGAATGACGAGGCTGTGGCATGCAGGAATGACGAGGTATGCGGTGTTTCAGGTGTAAAAAACGTCCATCAGGCTTTTGCGACAGCCTCTGAAGGCAGCGACGAACACCACACACATATTTATTGACGGAAAATATTGCAGCAACACCGATAAAATCTTCGCTGCATACGCCCACTCCCCACCCATTCACAGCAAATTTTCGCGCTCTTAAAATCGCTTAAGACGCGCTTGCCTTTAAAAAAAAATACCCTATATTGAGAATACATTCCAGTCCGGTGATGGAATGCCTATCACTGATGCTGAGTGTAAACAAATGGAACATGGAAACACTGCTCAGTCTTGCATACTGAATGGAAATCAGCTCTCGCCATTTTTCTATGCGTCATACATTTTTTTGAGGAAATGTAGTATGCCACCATCAGACGAGCTCAGCGCTTTTCCTGCCATACCCCTCCCCACCGATACCTTAGCGTACTGGACCGATGCTTGCCGACGTTCGCTGATGTTTTGGGATGTGCTGCGCGAGCGCGGCAACAATTATCTGGAACATGAACAGTCTGGTAAGCCGCCAGTTTTGGTATTCGACTATAAACTCATACTCGATGCACGCCGCTTCGAACGTCCGGCCAATTATGCCTTGGCAGCGATTGTACCGCCGCCTGATTACGTCGCTACCGACCCGAAAAAGCGTCCTTTCGTAGTGATCGATCCGCGCGCCGGACACGGCCCAGGCATAGGCGGCTCGAAAATGGACAGTGAAATCGGCATTGCCCTCAAAGCCGGCCACCCATGTTATTTCGTGATGTTTTTTCCGCAGCCAGTGGCGGGACAAACGATAGAGTGCGTGACGCACGCCGAGCGCATATTTCTCGCTAAAGTCAATGAGCTGCATCCCGATGCCGTGGGCAAGCCATTTGTGATCGGCAATTGTCAGGGCGGCTGGGCCTTAATGATCCTGGCAGCATTGGCACCGGAATCGGTCGGCCCGGTCTTATTGGCCGGCTCGCCGCTGTCATATTGGGCTGGGGTGGAAAACAAGAATCCCCTGCGCTATACGGGAGGACTGATGGGCGGCACCTGGATGGCTTCGTTGGCAGGCGATCTCGGCAATGGCAAGTTTGACGGCGCACATCTGGTCGATAATTTTGAGAAACTCGATCCTGGTAATACCCATTTCAGCAAGCTCTACAATTTGTATGCCAATATCGATACCGAGCGCACGCGCTACCTCGATTTCGAGCGTTGGTGGGGTGGGCATTTCCTGTTGAATAAAGAAGAAATGGCGTGGATATCACAAAACTTATTTGTCGGTAATAAGTTGAGTGCCGGCGAGATCATCATGGATGAGGGAGAAACGCGTGTCGACCTGCGCAAGATTCGCTCGCCGATCGTGGTGTTCGCTTCCTGGGGTGACAATATTACGCCACCGCAGCAAGCACTGTTCTGGATTGCGGATTTATACGACAGCGTCGAGGACATCCGCGATCACGAGCAAACTATCGTTTATTTTTTACATGAACAAATCGGACACTTAGGTATTTTTGTGTCAGCCGGCGTGGCCAATCGCGAGCACACTGAACTCGTCAATGCCCTCGATTTGATCGACATGCTCCCGCCCGGTCTGTATGAAGCCATCATCCTCGACACCACACCCGACATGGCAGGTTTGGATTTCGCTGAAGATCGCTATGTGATTCGCTTTGAACCACGTGACATCAGCGATATTCTGGCGCTAGGTGAAGCAGACCGCGAGGGTGAGCGCGCATTCGAACTGGTACGGCATGTGTCACAGATAAATCAATCGTGCTACGACATGTTTGTGTCACCTGTCGTAACAATGTTTTCCAGCGAAATGAGTGCCACTTGCTTACGCAATTTAAGCTCGGCACGCTACGAGCGGGCCTTGCTGTCTGATTCCAACCCGGCGCTCAAAGCGCTGCGCCCCTTGGCCGAGATGGCCCGTTCTATGTCAGCCGACTTAGCTGAGGATAATCCTTGGCTACTGGCAGAGAAAAAAATCGCCGCCACCATACGCAGCAATTGGGACAGCTATCGCGATATGCGCGATGCCCACTACGAACGCCTGTTCAAGCTGACCTATGAATCACCGTTGCTGGCTGCGATGACCGGATTCCAGCCCGACCCGAAGCGCACGACGAGCGCACGCCCACGGAGCCAAGCAGAGCAAGAATTTTCGGCACAAAAGCGCGCCGAACATGAAGTCTGGTTTGATCACGGCAGCCCTGAAGAAGGATTTTTACGCCTCTTGATTTATGTTGCGATCGGCAATGGCGTGGTGGATGAGCGCCCCTTCAGCGGCATTCGCCGCCTGATGCGTGCAACCGGGCGCGATCAAACCGTCAGCTTGCAGCAAATGAAAGAGGCCATCAGACGCCAAACGTTTTTGGTGCGGATGGATGAAGCGCGTGCGCTCGCCAGCTTACCTGCCCTACTACCATTGCGCGCGCAACGTCAGCATGCACTGGAATTGGCGACCGATCTGTTGGCTCTGAGCGGGCCGATTAATGCAGGCAAACAGCAGCGCTTGCAAAGTATTGCGCAAGCACTGGGCTTGGATCAGCCGGAACCAGCGGCCGCGCCGATTGCGCAGAAAACTGCTAAGCCGCGCAAGACCGTTGTTGGCAAAGGCCGCCAGAAAAAAGTGCAAACAACTTAATCGATCGTCGCAAGCGACGATGGAAAAGACTCTGGAAGGGGTTTCAAACCCTGGTCAGATTTTTTCTCATAACGGGAGTACATATTATGTCGAATCGTGAACTTACCATGTCCGTTCTCATGACACCGACGATGATGAATATTGCTGGCAATATTCATGGCGGTGATCTGCTTTTCATCCTCGATCAAGTTGCTTATACCTGTGCCGTTCGCTATGCCAAAACGAATGTCGTGACTTTATCGGTCGATCAGGTACGGTTTGGTCAACCGATTTATGTCGGCGAATTGGTCACCTTTTTTTCAACCATTAATTACGTGGGGAAAAGTTCGATGGAAGTCGGGGTCAAGGTGGTGGCTGAAAATATTTTCACCGATGTCAAACGCCATACCAACAGTTGTTTCTTTACGATGGTAGCGGTGACCGAGGGGAACAAGCCGACCAAAATTCCCAGTTTTTCCCCGAGTACGGAAATCGAAAAACTACGCTACGAATGCGCCTTGGCACGCAAGGAAGCACGCATCGCGGTTGAAAAACAGAATAAGGCCATGGTCGAGCAGGTGTTCAGTAAGCTCCAGCCGGTGCAGGCTTGATGGCAGAGGCGCGCTGAGCATAGGTCAAGTGCGCGCCTTGTTTTTTTGGGGACGCCACAATACCTGCGGAAGTCGGCTGTCTTGCTTGGATTTAAAGGCCGGCGATGAGACGGTTTAAGCCGATCCTACCGATTCCAAAGAGAGTGACAATCAAAAGATACGGCATTGGAGTATCAAAAATACAATTCAACTTCCGACTAATTTGAAGCGTGAAAGATTAAAATTTGATATATCAATTGGGGGGGATTTTCCTTGCGCTAACAAAGCAAGCACTTCTCCGATTGCCGACCCAAATTTAAATCCATGTCCAGAACAAGCCGACGCATAAAAGACATTTGAATGTTCTCGAGACGTGCCAATTAAAAAACTTTGATCTTTGCTCATTGTATAAAAACATGAACGTGAACTGATTGGAAGAGGATTAAGTCCGGGAAAAATTTCTTCAACATAAGATGACATCTCTGTCGAATAACATTCCAAAATACTTTTTTTTCTATTTCCTGGTTCGCAAAGCAAATGCTGTCTGTTGTGAAAGCCAATTTTAATACCTCGCTCCGAACTTATTCCGGCAGGAATCCCATACAGTAACGCTCCGTCTGCATGATTATACAAAAAAGCAGGAAATTTATCCTTGGAAAATTCTTCTTCGTGTCCTACTCGTACATCAAACCAATAGACAGGAACGCTATGTGAGAACCGGAAACTATTCAACTCAGGCAAAAAATTATTCGTAGTCCAAGGCCCAGTTGTCAGAACTATAGCCCGAGTCAAAAATTGATCGCCATTATCGGTTTTAACCAAGAGCATGGATTGAGTATATCGAGAAATTTCTCGAACACTCCGGCCAAAATTCGCAGAAGCGCCTTTTTCTATCGCATGATTCATCATGTGTGTTTGCACTTTGTTTGCCAAAATGACGTATGCCCCCGGCTCATATATTGCTTCCATTTTTTCATTAATAGAAAACCCTGGAAATCGCGCTCTAATTTTTTTTGCACTAAGTACTTCATAAGTAATCTGACCTTCTTGCGCGGTTTTTCTACTTCCTTTTACAACACCTGTTGATTTGGGTCCTATAAATACGGCTCCTGTCGGAATCAACAAGCTCTCATCACTCAAAGCTTGTAACTCGGTCCACAGATCATGCGATCTGTTTAACAAAGGGAGATATTCTCTACCCTCCCAATATGCTCGGCGAAAAATTCTTGTTTCTCCTTGCGATGATCCAAATTGATGTGTAGGTCCAAATTGTTCAATCCCCAACACATTCGCCCCAGAACGTGCAAGATGAAACAGTGTCGACGTTCCCATAATACCCAAGCCGACAACGATAACATCGTAATTTTTCATGTCGATTTTCCTTCACGAATCAATTTTATTGAGTTTCTCAGTTCTAAGAAAAGACTCGTACACAATGAATAATAAAGCCGCCAAAATTAATGAAAAACAAATGGCTGTATTGACGGACAGGACTTGCCGATAGAAAAAAAGGGCGATGGAAATTTGGGTAATTGGAAGGATAAACTGAAAAAAACCCATCACAGATAAAGAGAGATTTTTCGCGGAAAAGGAAAATAGCCATAAGGGAAGCATGGATATTAAACCACATCCAAGCACTAACAGCCGACTTTCAATCGGTAACGTTGGCTCGAATGCAAGTGAAAAATCTGATGTCGAAATAAAAAAACAAATCGCTACAGAAAGAAAAGCAGTTTCCAAAACCAAACCAAACAAAGCATCGAGTTTGCTGATTTTTTTGACATATGCATAGCATCCCCAACTGATGCCAATTGAAAAGTAAATTAGTGGTTTGAGTTCAGCACTATTGAACAACAGAAGTACTACACCGAAAAAAATGACCGCCATTGCTAATCTGCAAATTTTACTTAAATACTCTTTTAAAACCAATGCGCCTATACCAATAGCAACAAAAGGTGCGATCAGGTAGCCTATCCCAGTTTCCAAAACATGACCGTTTATTGAAGACCAGACAAATGTTCCCCAGTTGATGGCAATAAGTAGGGCTGCGCCGAGATGATATAAAGTCCTTTCAAACGTCAAAGCTGATATAAAATTCCTGCATTGACCAATCATCAGCACCAGCACCGCTAGCGTGAAGAATGAAGCAAGAATGCGATAACATAGTAATACTTCAGTCGGGATGTCAGATAGCGCACGCCAAAATAAGGATGAAGCACCGAGAATCAGATTGGCGGTCACACCTGCGACCACAGCAGCAATAATTACGCGTGTAGAATTTATACGATTCACCATAAAACACATTCTACAAGTTCGTACGACCAATACAGATTACCTTTGCTATCCACGCTATAGGCAGCTTGATTTTTATCTCTCCAAGAAGAAAATTCTTCCATTAATCGAGAGGAAATTCGTTTCCAACTCTCTGAATATAACAATAACGGAAATGTATGTCGTTCTAAAAAACGAAATTTAAGACGGCGATCTTGGTATTTTTCGTTCTTATATCGACTTAAAATATCCTGAATACCTACTAATGAATTCAAGCCAATAATGGCACGGCCGCCCTTATTTAAGTAAGTAGGTAATTCTTGTAAAAATCGAAGCAATAAAGTATCACCATAAAACATTGCTGAAAGAGGAATTTCATTAACTTCGGTCGTGGACATTAAATATTCCAACAGCTTTTCCGATGGAGTTCTCCATCCCGGAGGATTGAAAGTAATAAAATCGAATTTCTGATTTTCATTTGGTAAGCCAGAAAAAAGATCGCTGACGACGAACGCGATTTTATTATTGCCAAAGTTTAAGGTTTCATTTTTTACAGAAAGACTAACCGCAGCTGGAGAAATATCTGTTCCGATAATGTGATCAGCCCCCATTCCTCTTAACAGCAGCGCAATTACGCCGCTACCAGTACCGAGGTCAAGGAAATGTCCGTTCAGTACATTATTAGAGAACATTTTTTGTGTATAGCTACCCAATGCCAAACCGGCTGGACTTACTTTAAAAACACTTGGATCATCGATCAGTTTGAGACTATGTCCCATTCCAAAATATGTATCATAAGTAAATAATTTTTCACTCCCTTCATATGGACAACTCGAGAACGAAGCGTGGTGTATTTCATAAAATTTCTCAATCAACCAGCTTTTATCATTTAAACCCAACATATACGCCTCCTTACATTTGCATATATTTAAATTCGCCAAGCTCTTTGGATCTGGCTGACGACTTTCGAAGTGCAGACGTAATGATGTGTTCTACATTGTTTTCCCTAAAGTAAGCTATTCCTCTTTCGGTCGTTCCTTCAGGAGTCATTACCTCGTTACATATCTGTGTTGGAGATTTTCGCGTCAATTCCAAAAGATCGGCAGTTCCCCTTAATATTTGGGCAATCATTAATACTGATTCTGTATTACTGAAACCAGACTGAATGGCAAAACTCTGCATAGCGCTCGCAAAATAAGCAATGAATGCAGGCCCGCCACCACACAGTGCGGTCGCAGAATCTATGAGCGACTCGTCTGTAACATATATTGCTTTACCAAAAGACCCTAGAATGACTCCAGTCAACGCTAGATTTTCTTTATAGATGTTTGGTGATGCACAAAATACGGTCATTCCGAGAGCAATTTCTGGTAGCGTATTCGGTATGGCGCGAATAATTTGACTCACCCCAAGTAAGTGGCCGAGCGTATCGATTTTTATGCCGGCCATCATCGATATCACAGGAGTTGTCCGTCCCAAGTTCAGCTTAATGTCTTTTGCAAACTGAGAAAACTTTTGTGGAGGTATTGATAATATCAAAATATCATCATCATTTACGTTCTTGATTGATGGCAGTGCATCAATTCCATATCGGCTTTTTAAAAAAATACGCCGAGATTCGCTAGGGTCAACGACTTGTAAATCAAATTTAATGTCATTCAGAAGTCCCGAAACAACTGCTGTTCCCATGTGACCGGCACCGACTACTACGATCTTTGTCATTTTAGTGAGCTCATTATTGAATTTAGCTTACTTCAGCGATCAGAACGATGCGGAACGATCAGTGATCGTTACCGCTTTCTTGGCAGCAATTAGACAAATACACACTTTTTACTGAAAATTCCAATTCAAATGATAATCAAGCCAAGCAAATTTTCAAGCGAAACCGACGTAGGAATTTTCTGAAACTTCACCCACTCTAGCAACAAAAAAAAGCCGAGCCCGGCGCACCGGTACTCAGCTTTTTTTGTTGCCAGATCAAGCCGCGCCAGCGCGGCTTTGCATCTTATTTTGCGCTCATCAAGGCCATCGTGGTATCGAGCATGCGGTTCGAGAAACCCCATTCGTTATCGTACCAGCTCGATACTTTTACCAAACGACCGCCATTAACCTTAGTCAAGGTTTCATCGTAAGTACTGGAAGCCGGGTTGTGGTTGAAATCAACCGATACCAGGGGTGCCGTGTTGTAATCGAGAATGCCTTTGAGCGCGCCTTCGGAAGCGGCTTTCAGGATGCTGTTGATTTCTTCGACGCTGGTGTCGCGGGCGGCGATGAAAGTCAGATCGACCACGGAAACATTGATGGTCGGTACGCGCATGGCGTAACCATCGAGCTTGCCATTCAATTCAGGCAAAACCAAACCGACCGCTGCGGCTGCACCGGTTTTAGTTGGGATCATGCTCATCGTGGCGGAACGCGCACGGCGCAAATCTTCATGCATCACATCAGTGAGCACTTGATCATTGGTGTAGGCGTGAATCGTGGTCATCAAACCGCTGACGATACCGATGGCGTCGTTGAGCGGCTTGGCCAGTGGTGCCAAGCAGTTGGTGGTGCAAGAAGCGTTGGAGATGACGGTGTCAGTCGCTTTCAATACAGCGTGATTGACGCCGTACACAATCGTGGCATCGACATCTTTACCGCCAGGTGCGGAGATGATGACTTTTTTCGCGCCGCCGGCCAGATGAGCCGAGGCTTTTTCTTTGGTGGTGAAGAAGCCGGTGCATTCCAAGACGACGTCAACATTGAGCTGACCCCAAGGAATATTGGCAGGATTACGTTCAGCGAAGACTTTGATGACATCGCCATTGACGATCATGCTGTCGCCTTCAACCGTGACCGTGCCAGGGAACTTGCCGTGGGCCGTATCGTAACGAGTCAGATGGGCATTCGATTCGGCATTGCCGAGATCATTGATAGCGACGATTTGAATGTCGTTTTTAAATTTGCCGCCTTCGTAATGGGCGCGAAGGATGTTACGGCCGATACGGCCATAGCCGTTGATTGCGACGCGAATCGTCATGGTGTTATCTCCAAAGGTCTGTACATCAAAAGAAAAAAAACAAACAACACTGCGGCCGCAATTTAATGCAGCGAGGGCGAAGTCGGCAAGGCCAACACGGATGCTTCCAATACCGCCAGATCGCGCCAGCCGTAGGCAAGCTCAGTCAGATCGAGGCCATCCCAGGAAAACGCTTGTTCTTGCAAAGCCAGTGCACCGAGCTCTTCGCAAAAATTTCGGGCCGGCGCATTGTCGGCGATCACCCATACCAATAAATTCTGCGCGCCCTGCGCCTGCAAAGTACGCGCCACTTTTTGCAGCAAGCGCCGACCGATGCCGGCGCGCTGCCACTGTGGTAACAGATATACGGCGGTCAGCTCGCCTTGCATGCCGAGTTTGGCCGGCTCGAGCAACATGCCCGAGGCGAAACCGATCACGGCACCTTCACTTTCGGCCACATACACGCAGACGCGCGCATCGACTTGTGGCAGGGCTTGCAAAATCTGCTTCCAATGCAACAAGCTGTCGGCCAATTGCATATTGTCGAGATAGCTATCCGGCATGATGCCGCGGTAACTGGTTTGCCAGCCTTCTATGCGCACGGCCGCGATCGCTGCCGCATCGGCAACAGTAGCACGGCGCAAGCTGACGGCTTTGATACTGCTCATGGTTTCACTCATCGTACTTCAAGCGGCAGCCAGCGTCGCTTTGACGGTCGCGACCACATGCTCGACGGTAAAGCCGAAATGTTTGAACAAGACACCAGCCGGTGCCGATTCGCCGAAGCTGTCGATACCGACCACGGCACCTTCAAGACCAACATACTTGTACCAGAAGGCGGTGACGCCGGCTTCGATGGCGGTACGCGGCAAGCCTTTACCGAGCACGGCCGCTTTGTAGGCAGCATCCTGACGATCAAACACATCGGTCGAAGGCATCGATACCACACGTACAGCGATGCCTTGCTGTGCCAATTCGGCGGCGGCTTTGACGGCCAACTCGATTTCCGAACCGGTGGCGATCAATACTGCTTGCGCATCGACGGCATCTTGCAAGACATAGCCGCCACGGGCGATGTCGGCAATTTGTTGCGCGCTGCGTTCTTGGTAAGGCAAATTTTGGCGCGAGAAAATCAGCGTCGACGGGCCATCCTGACGTTGTACTGCATGGCCCCAAGCGACGGTGGCTTCCACCGTGTCGCATGGACGCCAGTTGTCTAGTTGTGGAATCAAACGCATGCTCGAGATATGCTCGATCGATTGATGCGTAGGACCATCTTCACCCAAACCGATGGAATCATGCGTAAACACGAACAAGGTGCGGATTTTCATCAAGGCGGCCATGCGAATCGCATTGCGGCTGTAATCGGAGAAGGTCAGGAAGGTGGCACCGAAAGGGATGTAACCGCCGTGCAGAGCAATCCCGTTCATCATCGCGCTCATACCGAATTCGCGCACGCCGTAATTGATGTGATTCCCCGCCTGATCGCCGCGCACTGCGACGCATTCTTTCCAGTTGGTCAGATTGGAACCGGTCAAATCGGCCGAACCGCCTAAAAATTCTGGCAGCGACGGTGCCAGTGCTTGAATCGCATTCTGGCTGGCCTTGCGGGTGGCGATATTTTCTTTCTTGTCGACGCAAGCGGCGATGGCGGCGGCCAATACCGCATCGAAATCGGCCGGCAAGCTGCCACGCATGCGCCGTGTCAGTTCGGCTGCTTGCTGTGGGAATTGCACCGTGTAGGCGGCGAATGCGGCATCCCAGTTGCTTTCCGCGGCAGCGCCGGCAGCTTTGGCATCCCAGTTGGCATACACATCCGCTGGAATTTCGAACGGGGCGTAGTCCCAGCCTATGTGCGCGCGTACCGCGGCGATTTCTTTCTCGCCGAGCGCGGCGCCATGCACATTGTGGGTGCCTTCCATATTCGGCGAACCTTTGCCGATCACGGTTTTGCAGCAGATCAGGGTCGGTTTGTCGGCGGCTTTGGCCGCGACTATCGCGGCCGACACCGCTTGAGCGTCATGGCCGTCGACCGCGGCGATCACGTTCCAGCCGTAAGCGGCGAAACGCTGCGGCGTGTTATCGGTAAACCAGCCTTCGACATGGCCATCGATGGAAATGCCATTGTCATCCCAGAAGGCGATCAGTTTATTGAGTTTCAAGGTGCCGGCCAGCGAGCAGGCTTCGTGCGAAATCCCTTCCATCAGGCAGCCATCGCCCATGAAGGCATAGGTGTGATGATCGACCACGGTCAGGCCAGGGCGATTGAATTCAGCCGCCAGCAGTTTTTCGGCCAAGGCCATGCCGACCGCATTGCTAATACCTTGACCGAGCGGGCCGGTAGTGGTTTCCACGCCCGGTGTGACATGCACTTCCGGATGACCGGCGGTTTTTGAATGCAATTGACGGAACTGACGGATATCGTCCATGGTCAAAGCGTAACCGGTCAAATGCAAGAGCGAATAATGCAGCATCGAACCATGACCATTCGATAACACGAAGCGGTCGCGATTGATCCAGCCTGGATTGGCCGGATTGTGGCGGTAGTGCCCCTTCCACAAGGCTACAGCGATATCAGCCATGCCCATCGGCGCGCCCGGATGTCCGGAATTGGCTTTTTGCACGGCGTCCATGGACAAAGCACGGATGGCGTTGGCCATCTTGTTCAGTACTGCGGGCTGGAGAGAAGAGATCATGGCGAATAGGTTTCAGGGAAGTTTTGGGATAGATGTTCGGTAACGCTCGGCTGCCAAAATGTAGACATAGCCGGTAAAGCCCGATATTTTAACAGAGCCGCCCGCGAGCGCCTACAGATATACCGATTTGCACCCTAGGGCTACCGTATAATCGGCGCTATCGTGTTCCCGTTTTTATGAATGTCCATTGCTTATGCCACGCTTTTTCTGTGATTTACCACTCAGTTTGGGTATCAGCGTCGCGCTGCCGCCGGCCGTCGCCCACCATGTTTTCGTGCTGCGCATGCAGGTCGGCGAGACGCTGCAATTGTTCAATGGCAGCGGCGGCTGTTATGTGGCCAGTCTGACGGCGCTTGATAAAAAGCAGGCAACGGCCGTGCTCAAGTTATTTCTACCTGAAGAAGTCGAATTGGCGCATGCCTTGAATCTGGTGCAAGCCTTACCAGAAGGCAACAAAATGGACTGGATCATGGAAAAGGCCGTCGAACTCGGCGTGACCGCACTCCAGCCTTTGGCGACGCAGCGTTGCGTCGTGCGTTTATCGGCCGAACGGGCGGAAAAAAAAATGGCGCACTGGCAGGGCGTGCTGATCGCTGCGGCCGAACAATGTGGCCGCAACCGTCTGCCGCATCTGGCCGCGCCGCTTGATCTGAGCAAATGGTTAGCACAACAAGATATTCATCCGCGCATCATGCTCTCACCACGCGCCGAGTTGTCGCTGACGGATTGGGTGAAACACCGGCCGCCGCAAGCCTTGAGCTTGCTGATCGGGCCGGAAGGCGGTTTGTCGGATGCAGAAGAAGATCTGGCGGTGCGCCACGGCGTGATTGCCTTATCGATGGGGCCACGCATTTTACGTACCGAAACCGCCGGCCTGACGGCGGTGGCGGCGATCAATGCCATCTGGGGCAGCTTCTGAGGCAATAACTTGTCGCGGCATGCGCGACTGCACGGCTTTCTTTGTTACACTCCGTGCTTGAACACTAACCTCGCTGGCAGCATCAGCGCATCAGAACACCATGAACTCGCCCGCCCCGCAATTGCATTGGATAGAAAACGACCTCGCCCTGTCATGCCGCTGGCACGCTGAAAACGGCGCACCGCCACCGAAACGCGTACAGATCGCCGATGACCGGCTCAATACCGAAACCGCTTACAAACTGGCCTGCGAAGGCACGGCCTTGCTGTGGCGTGGCGACTTCCAAAATGCCAAGCAATTGCTGCAAGCACTGGCACGTCGCATCGATAAAAAACCAGCGAATAAAAAAGCCAAACCGCCGGCCAACGCCCAGGAAGCCTTCCATCTGCACCGTCAAGCGCAATCGCAGCGCGCGCGCGTGTTGGCGATGATTTTGATTCCGCTCGAAGCCGATTACAGTATTTCACTGCGCCGCGCACCCGATGTCAAACAAGCCTGCCAAGAAGCCTATGGCGCACCCAGTAGCGCTTTCGTCGCCTCGCTGCGCGAATTGCTCGGTTTGATAGGCGCGCACGAATGGCGCAAAAACGGTGTGGCGATTACCGCGCTGGACGCCAAAATTCACCCGCATTACGGCGTGTATTCGCCGGTACGCGGCGAATACATCGATCTCGTCGCCAAGGCCCCGCTACCTTCGACCACCCTGGCCTTCGACATCGGTGTCGGCAGCGGCGTGCTGTCGGCCCTGCTGCTCAAACGCGGGGTCAAACGCGTGATCGCCACCGATCTCGATCCACGCGCGCTGGTCTGTGCGGCCGACAATCTGCAGCGGCTCGGTGTGCGTGCCGCCGTCGAACTGGTCGAAGCCGATCTGTTCCCAGCCGGCCGAGCACCGTTGATCGTGTGTAATCCCCCCTGGCTGCCGGCACGACCGAATTCGCCGATCGAACATGCGATCTACGATGCCGACAGCGGCATGCTGCGCAGTTTTCTGTCCGGCGTGGCGGAACATCTTGAGCCGGGCGGCGAAGCTTGGCTGATCATGTCCGATTTTGCCGAACATTTGGGCTTGCGCGCGCCCGGTGAATTGCTCGATCTGATCGATGCAGCTGGTTTGCAAGTGGCCGGCAAGCTCGATATCAAGCCACATCATCCGAAATCAACCGATGCCAGCGATCCTTTGCACGCGGCCCGGGTCAAGGAAGTCACGTCACTGTGGCGCTTGCGCGTTAAATAACAGCGCTCGGCACGCGCCGAGCTTTTTTAATCTGAATCCTATAACGATGAATAAACCCGCTCGTATCCTTACTTTTAAATGTAAAAAATGCAATAAAGCCGTGCAAGTTTTTTTGCAAAAAGTCTCGGCTTGCTCCCATATCAACCCTTATCAGGGTATTTGTAGTTGCGGCGAGGTGCACTTGTATGCCAGCGGCAACGCTGCTGCCGTTGCCTCCTACTTGGCTTCCGACGGCGTGACGTGGGCGCATCACCACTGACAGTCCGCCGAATCTGCACAGAGCACGAGGAGAAACGGGGATTAAATCCGCGCCTCCCTAGGAAAGCATTTATAATCTACCGCTTTGCAGCAGATTCTTCCAGACACAATGAAGGTATTTCGCGGACTCCCGAATGCAGCCTCCCGCGCCCCATGCGCGCTGGCGATAGGTAATTTTGACGGTGTGCATCTTGGTCATCAGACCTTGCTTGCGCATTTGCGCGCGGCCGCCTCGGCACTCGGCATCGATGCTGCCGTCATGACCTTTGAACCACATCCACGCGCCTATTTCGCGCAAACGGCCGGTGATTTATCACTGGCACCGGCACGCATCGCCAATTTACGCGACAACATGGGCTCGCTCGCGCATGCCGGTGTTGACCGTGTGATCGTCAAGCATTTCAATGCGCATTTCGCGGCTTTATCACCGCAAGATTTCATAGAAAAAATTCTGGTACAGGGTTTGCACGTGAAATGGTTGATGGTCGGTGAAGATTTTTGTTTCGGTGCCAAGCGGGCCGGTACCATTGCCACGCTCGAGCAAGCCGGTCGTCAATTCGGCTTTACCGTGGTCACTTTGCCATCGGTTCAAAACAAGGGTGTGCGCATCTCGTCTTCGGCCGTGCGCACAGCGCTGGCCGCAGCCGACTTTGCCGAAACCGAAGCCTTGCTCGGCCATCCGTATCGTATCTCCGGACACGTCGTGCATGGCCAAAAACTCGGCCGTACCATCGGTTTCCCTACGCTCAACCTACGGATTGCCCACCATCGCCCGGCCTTGAGCGGCATTTTCATCGTGCGCATCCACGGTTTAGCCGATACGCCCTTAGCTGGTGTGGCCAGTCTGGGTGTGCGACCAACAGTCGACGACAGCGGCCGCGTCTTACTCGAAACCCACGTATTCGATTATCAAGGCCACGCCTATGGCAAGGTGGTGCAGATCGAATTTCTGGAAAAATTGCGTGATGAAGCGAAGTACAGCGATCTGGCCACGCTGACCGCAGCGATCGACCACGACGCAGCGCAAGCACGCGCCTATTTCGACGCCAGCCAGCGCATCCCGGCCATCACCGCCACCGACCGAATTTGAAGCATACCACCTGGCTTGCTTCGCCCCCCTATCACTACCTGAAAATTCATCATGTCCGAAAACAAAACAGCCAAAGTCGCGAGTAAATACCCGGTCAACATGACCGAAACCGCTTTTCCTATGCGCGGTGATTTGGCCAAGCGCGAACCACACTGGGTCAAGCAATGGCAAGAGAAAAATATCTACGCGCGTATCCGCAAGGCCGCCGCTGGCCGCCCGAAATTCATTCTGCATGATGGCCCACCGTATGCCAATGGTGACATCCATCTCGGTCACGCCGTCAATAAAATCCTCAAGGATATGATCGTTAAGGCCCGTACCATGGCCGGGTTCGATGCGCCGTATGTGCCGGGCTGGGATTGCCATGGCATGCCGATCGAAATTCAGATTGAAAAACTGTACGGTAAAAGCCTGCCGGTCGCGGAAGTCCAAGCGAAAGCACGCGCCTATGCCGATGAACAGATAGAACGCCAAAAGGCCGGTTTCATCCGCCTCGGTGTGCTGGGCGAATGGGATAATCCTTACAAAACGATGGCATTTGGTAATGAAGCCGATGAGTTGCGTGCGCTCGGTAAGTTGCTGGAAAAAGGCTATGTGTATCGTGGCCTGAAACCGGTCAACTGGTGTTTCGATTGCGGTTCTGCCTTAGCTGAAGCCGAAGTCGAATACGAAAACAAGCGCGACCCATCGATCGATGTCGGTTTTGCCTTTGCCGAACCGGAAAAACTGGCGACCGCCTTCGGCCTGGCCGCCCTACCGGCGCTGCCCGGGTATTGCGTGATCTGGACCACGACGCCGTGGACCATTCCCTCCAATCAAGCCTTGAACATGCATGGCGAGATCGAGTATGCCTTGGTCGAAACGGTGCGCGACGGCGTCGCCACGCTGCTGATTTTGGCAAGTGATCTGGTAGAAAAAAGTTTGAGCAGTTACGGCCTCACTGGCACCGTGCTGGCCACCTGTCTGGGCGCGGCC
Source organism: Undibacterium sp. CCC3.4 (assembly GCF_034347425.1). Taxonomy (GTDB): domain Bacteria; phylum Pseudomonadota; class Gammaproteobacteria; order Burkholderiales; family Burkholderiaceae_D; genus Undibacterium. The sequence continues at coordinate 2,607,293 of NZ_CP133779.1, read as the reverse complement.
TTAGCCGGCATCAGCTTCAAGCATCCGCTCGCCGGCGTCGACGCCGGTTATGACCGTCTGTCGCCGGTTTATCTCGGCGACTATGTCACACTCGAGAGCGGTACCGGCATCGTCCACTCGGCACCGGCCTACGGTATCGAAGATTTCTTGTCCTGCAAAGCGCATGGCATGCAAGATGACGCGATCATCGCGCCAGTGATGGGCGACGGCCGCTTCGCCTCGAGTCTGCCGCTGTTCGCCGGTCTGACGATCTGGGAAGCCTCGAAACCGATCTGCGACCAATTACGCTTGGCTGGCAGCTTGTTTTCGCTCACCATGTTCGAACACAGTTACATGCATTGCTGGCGGCATAAAACGCCGATCATTTATCGCGCCACCTCGCAGTGGTTCGCCAGCATGGACAATACCCCGAAAGACGGTGGTGCCAGCTTACGCAGTACTGCTCTCAAGGCGATCGCTGAAACCGCCTTCTTCCCCGCTTGGGGTCAGGCACGCTTGCACGGCATGATCGCCAACCGTCCCGACTGGACGCTGTCGCGTCAGCGTCAGTGGGGTGTGCCGATGGCATTTTTCCTGCATAAAGAAACCGGCCAGCTGCATCCGCGCACGGCAGAATTGCTGGAACAGATCGCTGTTCGGATAGAAAAAGAAGGCATCGAAGCTTGGCAAAAAATTGAAGTCGCCGACTTGCTTGGCGATGAAGCGCCGATGTATGTAAAAAACCGCGACACCCTCGATGTTTGGTTCGATTCCGGCGTCACCCATCAAACCGTGCTGCGCGGCTCGCATGCCGAGCAATTGCAATTCCCGGCCGATTTGTACATGGAAGGTTCCGATCAACATCGTGGCTGGTTCCATTCTTCGCTGCTGACCGCCTCCATGCTCGATGGTCGCGCACCCTACAAAGCCTTGCTCACGCATGGTTTCACGGTCGATGGCAATGGCAAGAAAATGTCTAAATCGCTGGGCAATACGATGGCACCGCAAAAGATTTCCGACACCCTCGGTGCCGATATCCTGCGTCTGTGGGTGGCTTCGACCGATTACTCGGGCGAGTTATCGATTTCCGATGAAATTCTCAAACGTGTCACCGAATCGTATCGCCGCATCCGCAATACGCTGCGCTTTTTACTGGCCAATACCTCGGATTTCGATATCAGCAAAGATGCCATCGCCATTGCAGACATGCTGGAAATCGACCGCTATGCGCTGGCTGGCATGGCAGTATTGCAGAGCGAAGTGTTGGCGCATTACGAACAATTTGAATTTCATCCGGTAGTGAGCAAATTACAGTCGTACTGCTCGGAAGATCTCGGCGGCTTTTACCTCGACATCCTCAAAGATCGTCTGTACACCAGCGGTGTCGATTCTTTAGCGCGCCGCTCCGGACAAACTGCGATTTGGCACCTGACTCAAGCATTATTGCGTTTGTTGGCACCGATGCTGTCATTTACCGCCGAAGAAGCTTGGCAGTTTTTTGCCACGCCCGAGGCCTATGCGGCCAGTGATGAAACGATTTTCACGCAAACTTATTATGCCTTGCCGGCCGTAGCCGACAGCGCCGCCTTGCTGGAAAAATTCGCCACCTTGCGGGCCGTACGTACCGATGTGACCAAGCAGCTCGAAGAAGTACGGGTAGCCGGCAGCATCGGTTCTTCTCTGCAGGCAGAAGTGGTGATCGCGGCCAGTGGTGACAAGTTTGCAGTACTCGAGAGTTTCGGTGACGATTTGAAATTTGCGCTGATCACTTCGGCAGCGACGCTAGAACAAGTTGCCAGCGCTGAGCAAGAACAGGTACGCGTAACGGCCTCGGTCTACAGTAAATGCGAGCGTTGCTGGCATTACCGCGCCGATGTCGGCAGCGCCGCCGCCCATAGTGGCTTGTGTGCGCGTTGCGTGTCCAATTTGTTCGGCAGCGGTGAGAGCCGTCGCTGCGCCTGATACGACTGATCTTTCGCGTGTGGGGTGGCAGCGCCGCCCCACACCGTACAACCACCAGACCTCTACCGATTATGGCCACAAAAAAATCCAGCAACTTCTCGCCGCGCAGTAAAGCCGCCACCTCGTCTTCTTCGCTGCTGCCTTGGCTAGGGCTGGCCGCCGTCGTGCTGCTGCTCGACCAAATCAGCAAGATCACCATCAGCAAATTATTCGTCTATGCAGAATCTCTGCGCGTGACGGCATTTTTCAATCTCACGCTGGTCTACAATAAAGGTGCGGCCTTCAGCTTCCTTGCCACCGAAGCCGGTTGGCAGCGTTACTTTTTCACTGCCATCGGTTTGATCGCCGCTGCCTACATCACCTATTTACTCAAGCAACATGCCGGACAAAAATTATTTTGCAGCGCACTGGCACTGATCATGGGCGGCGCATTGGGGAATGTCGTCGACCGTCTGCTGTACGGGCATGTCATCGATTTTCTCGATTTCCATTACCTCGAACAGTATCACTTCCCTGCTTTCAATTTGGCCGACAGTGCGATTTGTCTGGGTGCAGCGCTGTTCATACTCGATGAGTTACGACGGGTGAAGAAGTAAGCAAGTCAATCAGCAAATAAGGACGGCTAACATGCAACAGCGACTGAGTGGAAAAAAAATCATCCTGGGTCTGAGCGGCGGCATCGCCTGTTACAAGGCGGCGGAATTGACGCGCTTGCTGATCAAAGCCGGCGCAACCGTGCATGTGGTGATGACTGAAGCGGCCACCCACTTCATGACGAGCGTCACCATGCAAGCGCTGTCAGGCCAGCCGGTGTGGACCGACCAGTGGGATGCGCGCATCGCCAATAACATGCCGCATATCGACCTCACGCGCGATGCCGATGCCATCGTGATTGCCCCCTGTAGTACCGATTTCATTTTCAAGCTGGCGCACGGGGCTTGCAATGATTTACTTTCGACTCTGTGCATCGCCCGCCCAGCGGCCGTTCCCTTACTGATCGCGCCAGCCATGAACGTAGAAATGTGGCAAAACCCGGCATGCCAGAGAAATGTGGCCCAATTACGCGCCGATGGCATCCATGTGCTCGGCCCTGGAGCAGGTGCCCAAGCCTGTGGCGAAACCGGCATGGGGCGCATGCTCGAAGCGGCCGATTTGCTGAGCGAAATCATCGCTTCCTTCGCAGCAAAATCTTTACGCGGCAAACACTTGCTGATCACTGCCGGGCCGACTTTCGAAGCGATTGATCCGGTCCGTGGCATCACCAATCTGTCGTCTGGAAAAATGGGCTATGCGCTCGCTACCGCAGCATGGGAAGCCGGCGCTGCCGTGACCTTGGTATCCGGCCCTACCGCACTGGAGCGACCTTACGGAGTGCAGCGCATCGATGTGCAAAGCGCGCAACAGATGTATGACGCAGTGCTGCAGGAAATACGGCAGACGCCCGATGTATTCATCGCCGTGGCCGCCGTAGCGGACTGGCGCGTGGCTAATGCCAGCACGCAGAAACTGAAAAAAACCGAGGACTGCGCTGCTCCACAACTGCTGTTTGAAACCAACCCCGATATTCTCGCCAGCGTCGCGGCGCTGCCGCAGCCACCATATTGCGTCGGCTTTGCCGCCGAGTCGGAACGTCTGCTCGAATATGGCGCAGCGAAACGCTTGAAGAAGCAGATTCCCTTATTGGTCGGTAACATCGGCCATCAAACCTTCGGCCAGGACGACAACGAACTGGTCTTGTTCGATGCCACCGGCCACCGCAGCTTGGCACGCGCGGACAAAGCCACGCTGGCGCGCGCACTCGTCGCCGATATCGCCGCGCGGCTTAGCCATTTACCTTAAGCGATTTATTATGAAAAACATCGACATCAAACTACTCGACCCACGTCTGCACGATTTACTGCCGGCCTATGCAACGCCCGGCAGCGCCGGCTTGGATCTGCGCGCCTGTATCGACAGCGACATCAGCATCGCCGCCGGTGAAACCGTGCTGATCCCAACCGGCCTGGCGATTCATCTGGCTGATCCCGGCTATGCTGCCATGATCCTGCCGCGCAGCGGCTTGGGCCATAAGCATGGCATCGTGCTCGGCAATTTGGTGGGGCTGATCGATTCTGATTATCAAGGACAGTTGATGGTCTCGACTTGGAATCGCGGCAGCAGCGCGTTCGTGCTCAAACCGATGGAACGGCTGGCGCAACTGGTGATCGTGCCGGTATTGCAAGTCGGTTTTCACATCGTCGAAGAATTCGGCGACAGCATACGCGGTAGCGGTGGTTTTGGCAGTACCGGCCAGCAGTAAGCAAGCCCCCCGTTCGATGGTATAAAGCCCGCAGTTGCGGGCTTTATTATCAGAGCCGGCTGTCAGTGTTTGTGCTTGCGGCTGCGCCCGGCTGAATCACGCAAAATGGTGTAATTCCATTCATCTTCGTGGGCACCGGCATCGCCTTCGACGATAACGCGAAAAATATCCTCACCACCGGGGATACGACGGCCGAAGGCGGTATGTTTGCGACTCACATCGCGCCTGTCGTACACATCGACTTCGACTTCTTTCCCCTGCAAGGCCGCCTCGGACAGTACCGATTCTATGGTTTTTGAGGTGTATTCCAGTACATACAAAGGTGGTGCAAATCCAGCCATATATCCTCCGAAACAGGTGTCATCAGAAACCGGCACAATATGCCATATGCCATATGCCATATGCCATATTGTGTGCCCGCGCTTCGCTTACTCTACTTCGACTACTTCCGGCGAAGCCGCCGGTGATGCGGTATCGAGTGCAGGAAAGATTAACTTGACTTGGTCATCATCGTCAAGTTCAACGATGACGCGACCGCCTGAAACCAGCTTGCCGAACAACAGTTCATCGGCCAAGGCCTTGCGTATCATGTCTTGTATCAAGCGCGCCATCGGTCGGGCACCCATCAGCGGATCAAAACCTTTCTTGGCCAAGAATTGGCGCAGACTGTCGCTGAAGGTAGCTTCGACTTTCTTTTCATGCAATTGCTCTTCGAGTTGCATGAGGAATTTATCGACCACGCGCAGAATGATTTCTTCATCGAGTGCACGGAAACTGATGATGGCATCGAGACGGTTGCGGAACTCCGGCGTAAACATGCGTTTGATGTCGATCATCTCGTCACCAGCCTGTTTATTGTCGTTGAAACCAATCGAACGCTTTTGCAAACTTTCCGCACCGGCATTGGTGGTCATGATAATGATGACGTTGCGGAAATCCGCTTTACGGCCATTATTATCAGTCAAAGTACCGTGATCCATCACCTGTAACAAGATGTTGAAAACATCGGGATGAGCTTTTTCTATTTCATCGAGCAAGAGTACCGAATGCGGTTTCTTGGTAATGGCTTCAGTCAGCAAACCACCCTGATCAAACCCGACATAGCCGGGTGGCGCACCGATCAAACGACTGACCGCATGGCGCTCCATGTATTCAGACATATCGAAGCGGATCAACTCGATGCCGAGCGTGAAGGCTAACTGTTTCGCCACTTCGGTTTTGCCCACGCCGGTCGGACCGGAGAACAGGAAAGAGCCGATCGGCTTGTCAGTCTTGCCCAAGCCGGCACGTGCCATCTTGATCGATGAAGCCAAGGCTTCGATCGCCGGCTCTTGGCCGAACACCACATTTTTGAGGTCACGGTCTATGGTTTGCAGCTTACTGCGATCATCTTGGTTAACCGTTTGTGGCGGAATTCGGGCGATTTTCGCGATGATATCTTCGATATCAGCCTTGCCTATGGTTTTCTTTTGCTTGGACTTAGGCAGAATACGCTGCGCAGCCCCAGCTTCATCGATGACATCGATGGCCTTGTCCGGCAAATGACGATCATTGATAAAACGCGCTGACAATTCAGCCGCCGTGGTCAATGCCGAAGCCGAATACTTGACGTTATGATGCTCTTCAAATTTCGATTTCAGGCCGCGCAGAATCTGCACAGTTTGCTCCACCGTCGGTTCATTGACATCGATTTTCTGGAAGCGACGTGACAGTGCATGATCTTTTTCAAACACGCCGCGGTATTCCGCGTAGGTGGTGGCACCCAAACATTTGAGCTGACCGCTGGACAAAGCCGGTTTGAGCAGATTGGAGGCGTCGAGCGTCCCGCCGGAAGCGGAACCGGCACCGATGATGGTATGAATTTCATCGATGAACAAAATACCGTTGGGGGTATCTTTCAATTGTTTTAAGACACCCTTCAAACGCAACTCGAAGTCGCCCCGATATTTGGTACCGGCTAACAAAGAGCCCATATCGAGCGAATACACGACGGCGTTGCTCAAGATATCAGGCACATCACCCTGCGTGATACGCAGGGCCAAGCCTTCGGCGATCGCGGTCTTGCCGACCCCGGCTTCGCCGACCAACAAGGGATTGTTTTTCCGGCGACGGCACAGAATTTGAATTACCCGTTCGACTTCGCTGTCGCGGCCGATCAGCGGGTCGATCTTGCCTTCAGCAGCGTGCTTGTTCAAATTTTGGGTAAATTGATCGAGCGGGCTTTCTTTCGCCTGCGCCTCGGCAGCCGGTTCTTCGCCACCAGTGTCGGCTTTCTGCGGTTCCGTCAGATTATCTTTGCGCACGCCGTGGGAAATGAAATTGACCACATCGAGCCGCGTCACGCCCTGCTGATGCAGGTAATACACGGCATGCGAATCTTTTTCACCGAAGATAGCCACCAGTACATTGGCACCGGTGACTTCTTTTTTGCCATTCGACGAAGATTGCACATGCATGATCGCGCGCTGAATGACGCGCTGAAAACCGAGCGTAGGCTGGGTATCGACCTCGCTGCTACCGGGTACGGTAGGCGTATTGTCGGTAATGAAGTTACCCAGCGTTTTACGCAGATCATCGAGATTGACCGCGCAAGCGCGCATGACTTCCGCAGCCGAGGGATTATCGAGCAGTGCCAGCAGCAGATGCTCAACGGTGATGAACTCATAACGAGCCTGCCTGGCTTCGACAAACGCCATATGCAAACTAACTTCTAATTCTTGCGCAATCATACTTCCTCCATCACACATTGCAGGGGGTGTCCTGCCTTACGAGCGTGCGTCAAAACGAGTTCCACTTTGGTCAGTGCAATGTCTTTCGAATAAACACCGCAAACGCCTTTGCCATCACGATGTACTCTTAGCATGATCTGCATCGCAGTCTCACGATCTTTATTAAAGTATTCCTGAACAACCGTCACTACAAACTCCATCGGAGTGTAGTCGTCGTTTAATAATAGTACCTGATACATGGAAGGCGGCTTGAGCTTTTGCGCTTGCCGTTCCAAGATCGTACTGTTTTCATGCTTGTTTCCCATACGCCTATTTTAGTACGTTGATCGATGCGAGAAGTGAATAATAAGCGAATAAAGACAGCCAAGTTCTAGACTTCAATCAATGTTACTCGCTTTCAAGACTTTTCACAGATGGTGATCATTTTCCAGAGATCAAGCTCGGAATCACGTTAGGGAGACGTTTAGTCAGAGCGGCCTAATTTGTTAAACTCAATTAAAAATACAACAATACAACACCCTAGGCCAGAAGTTTCTTGACATGAGGTTTTTTTCCGCCAAGAATGATATCAGTTGGCTACGTTAGTATTTATTAGTTAACACGAAGGGGGCAGGTTTAGGGAGGGCTGGCATGTCGCCAGGTTTCTTGCTTTTACGGCTCGTGTGATTAGATTCTATTTGAAAGATGCATTATGGCAACAGGTACCGTCAAGTGGTTCAATGATTCCAAAGGCTTCGGCTTTATCACTCCGGACGACGGTGGTGAGGATTTGTTCGCCCACTTTTCCGCAATCCAGATGAACGGCTTCAAGACTCTGAAAGAAGGTCAAAAAGTATCGTTCGAAGTCACGCAAGGCCCTAAAGGCAAGCAAGCTTCTAACATCCAAAATCCGTAATTTTCGGATCAGGAATTTCGAAAAGCCCCGCTTTGACGGGGCTTTTTTTTGCACTGCCCTCACTCCGCTGCAGCCTCATGACACTGCGTTATAAATTCATCCTCTTCGCGATCATTCCGCTGCTGCTTTCCTTCTTCGGCATCGCTACTGCGGTGTTTTATCAATCGACCCAATTGGCACAGCAACAGCGCCACAGCGTCGAACAAGCCTACTTGGCCAGCAAAGAACTCGAACTCAAGCACTACGTCAAATTAGCCAAGTCAGCTATCGCCCACCTCTACGAGCATGACCACGGCACGCCACGCAATCAGGAAGAAGCCAAGAAAATTTTAGCCTCACTCGATTTCGGCGATGATGGCTACTTTTACATCTACGATCGGCAAGGTAACAACCTGATGCATCCGCGTCAGCCCGAACTGGTCGGGCGCAATCTGTGGAATATGACTGATCCACAAGGGCAACTGACAATACAAAAACTGATCCACGCAGCCGACCAAGGCGGCGGTGCCGTCCGTTATCTGTGGGAAAAACCATCGAGCCATCAGATGGCGGCCAAACTCGGTTATGTGATTCCGCTGGAACGCTGGGGTTGGGTACTCGGCAGCGGGATCTATCTCGATGATGTCGAGAGCGCGCTGACCCGCATCGATGTGCAAGGCGCGGCGAATATCCATAACACCATGTTTTGGATCGTCGGCATTACGCTGGCCTGCGCTCTGGCCATCGCCGCTGCCGGCTTGGCACTCAATATCAGCCAATCACGCTTGGCCGATGCCAAGCTCAAGGTCCTGACGCGGCGCATCGTCAGCTCGCAAGAAGATGAGCGTGCACGGCTGTCGCGCGATCTGCACGATGGGCTCAGTCAATTGCTGGTGTCGGTGAAACTGCAGATCGAATCGGGCGTCGCCAAGCTGGCCCCGGTACAGCCTGCCCAAGAGGCCGCACGCATCGCGCTGGCGCGCGCTACCAAACAGCTCAACGAAGCCTTGGCAGAGGTGCGCCGCATCTCCCACGACCTGCGGCCAGCCATGCTGGTCGACCTCGGGGTGGTGGCCGCCTTTGAGCATCTGGCAGCCGAATTTGAAAACGCCACCGCCCTGCCGGTATTATTGGTCACCGAAGGGAAGTTTCACGGCTTATCGGAAATCAGCGGCACGGTGCTGTACCGGGTAGCGCAAGAAGCGCTGACGAATATCCATAAACATGCCAAGCAAGTGAGTCAAGTGGAAATCGAATTGCGTGCGCATGGAAACACCGTCACACTCTGTATTATCGACAATGGCAGCGGCTTCGACGCTCAAGGCATCGCCGAGCACCCCAAGCGTGGCATCGGCCTGTCGAATATGCGCGAACGCTTGGCGACGGTACAGGGGCAGTTGCTGCTGCAATCAAACAGTAAAGGCACGCGTGTCGTGGCCAGTATCCCTCACGGAGAATAATAAGTAATGAATCAGACCACCCCGATCAAGCTACTGTTGGTGGATGACCATCCGCTGGTACGCGACGGCTTGCGCGCCCGTTTGGAAAGCGTGCCGCACTTTCAGGTTTGTGGCGAGGCCGGCAGCGCCGCGGAAGCGCTGAAGATCATTGCAGAACAAGCGCTCGATCTGGTCCTGATGGATATTAATCTCGGCAATACCAACGGCATCAGTCTGACCGCGCGCTTGAGTCAAGATTACCCGGCGATCGCCGTGATCATGCTGTCGATGCACGAAAAGGCTGAGTACGTGAGCCAATCGGTGCAAGCCGGTGCGCGCGGCTATGTACTTAAGGATGTCCCGGCAGAAGAGATTATCCACGCCATCGAAAGCGTCATCGCCGGCGGCAGCTATTTCAGCGCCGGACTGCAGAGTGAAGCCAACCGCAAACGACCGACGCAATTACTGACTCAGCGCGAGCAATGTATACTAGAGAGTATCGCCACCGGCAAATCGAACAAGCACATCGCCCGCGAATTGAGCCTGAGCGTGCGCACCATCGAAACCCACAGGCTCAATATCAAACGCAAGCTCAATATCGATGGCCAGGCCGATCTGATCCGCTATGCCATCAACAATCTAGCGCAGTAATACAGCGATACCAATGAAAAAAGCCGGCTTACGCCGGCTTTTTGTTTACCATGCAAACAGTTACATGTTTTCTATCATGACATCGCCGAAACCGGAGCACGATACTTGCGTAGCGCCTTCCATCAGACGGGCGAAATCGTAAGTGACTTTCTTGGCCGTGATGGATTTTTCGGTTGCCGAGATCAACAAGTCCGCCGCTTCCAACCAACCCATGTGACGCAACATCATTTCAGCCGACAAGATCAGGGAACCTGGGTTGACATAATCTTTGCCAGCGTATTTCGGTGCTGTGCCGTGGGTTGCTTCGAACATGGCCACGGAATCGGACAAGTTCGCGCCCGGTGCAATACCGATGCCGCCGACTTGTGCTGCCAACGCGTCGGAGATGTAATCGCCGTTCAGGTTGAGGGTAGCGATGACACTGTATTCAGCTGGACGCAACAGGATTTGCTGCAGGAATGCATCGGCAATCACATCCTTGACGACGATATCTTTGCCAGTCTTAGGATTTTTAAATTTGCACCATGGGCCGCCATCGATCAGTTCTGCACCGAATTCTTTTTGTGCCAATGCATAGGCCCAATCACGGAAGCCACCTTCGGTGTACTTCATGATGTTGCCTTTATGTACAATCGTCACCGATGACTTGTCGTTGTCGATTGCATACTGGATTGCTTTACGAACCAAGCGCTCAGTGCCTTCGATGGAAACCGGTTTGATACCGATGCCCGAAGTTTCTGGGAAACGGATTTTCTTGACGCCCATTTCGGTGGTCAGGAAAGCGATCAGTTTTTTGACTTGTTCGGAACCTTGTGCGAATTCGATACCGGCGTAGATATCTTCCGAATTTTCACGGAAAATTACCATGTCGGTTTTTTCCGGTTCACGGACTGGCGATGGCACGCCTTTGAAATAACGGACTGGACGCAGACAAACGTAGAGATCAAGTTCCTGACGCAGGGCGACGTTGAGCGAACGAATGCCGCCGCCGACTGGCGTAGTCAGTGGGCCTTTGATAGAAACAACGTAGTCGCGCAAGACTGTCAGCGTTTCTTCCGGCAACCAGACGTCAGGGCCGTAAACCTTGGTCGATTTTTCACCAGCGAAGATTTCCATCCAGCTGATTTTGCGCTTGCCGCCGTAAGCTTTGGCAACTGCGGCGTCAACCACCTTAATCATGACCGGGCTGATATCCACGCCAGTCCCATCACCCTCGATATACGGGATGATAGGATTGTCAGGAACAGTCAGCGAGAAATCGGCATTGACGGTAATTTTTTTACCTTCAGCAGGAACTTGAATATGTTGATACATCGTTTTCTCCGTAGTTAAGCGAACAAGCGGGGTGCGCTGGGTACGCTGAGTTGTGTTATGTCGTAAATATGTCTTGTCTCTATATAATAACGAAAGTCGGCGTCAAGACTGGTGCGCGATCGACTCTGCGCCAAAAACTCTCGTTAACCCTTGTTAACTCTTATATAAGACACAAGACCAGCATTTCGTATTATGCACTAGTATTTTACTGTGTGCCATCAATTTACCAAATTGCGCTTACCATATTGCCATGAAACTGATCTTACTCAACAAACCTTTCAACGTGATGTGCCAATTTTCGGCCCATCCCAGCCGCCAAACTCTAGCCGATTATCTGAGCCTACCTAATATATACCCAGCCGGGCGGCTTGATGCTGATAGCGAAGGATTAATTTTACTGACCGATGATGGGCAACTGCAGAACCGCATCAGTCACCCCGATCACAAACAAGCGAAAACCTATTTAGTACAAGTCGAAGGCAGCCCGACTGCAGCGCAACTGGCGGCCTTACGCGCGCCCTTGGATTTAGGTGACTTTGTGACGCAGCCATGCCAAGCGGTACAAATCATGCCGCCCGACTGGCTGTGGCCACGCCATCCGCCGATCCGCGAACGCGCGCAAATACCCACGGCTTGGCTGAGCTTGACCCTGTCGGAAGGAAAAAATCGCCAGGTGCGGCGAATGACGGCGGCGGTCGGCCTGCCTACCCTGCGCTTGGTGCGCAGTGCTATCAGCGGCTTTTCCTTGGCCAGCCACCCGCTCATGCCGGGAGAATGGCAACAAGTGACACTGTGACACTGCAAGCAGACGGTGACAGGCGTGTTAGACGTGGGTTTATTTTGCATTTCTTGAATAATCGTGTCAACCGGCAACACTACTACGCCGTTCTCATCAGTGCTGCACTGAAATCATCATGCTGTTACCCCCCTACTCTAAGGAATGAACATGAAAAAATTGATCGCCGTTTTGCTTGCTGGTCTGTTTGCTTCCGTCGCATTTGCTCAAGTTGCCGCTGCGGCTGACGCCCCTGCTTCAGCCCCTGCCGCTTCCGCCGAAGCCGCGGCACCGAAGGCTAAAAAAGCCAAGAAAGCGAAAAAAGCTGCCCCTGCAGCCGATGCGGCAGCCGCAGCAGCCAGCAAATAAGCTTTACCGCATTAAAAAAGGCAGTAAATCGAGCGTAAAGCGCTTAGGTTTACTGCCTTTTTTTTATTTGCGGTACGATACGGCCTTCACCTTTTTTTCACCCTGATTAATCATGAATAAACATTTCCTGCTCCGCCTCGCTACCCTGCTGGCTTTTTCCGTCTGCGCGGCTGGCGTCAGCGCGCAAACAAAGTTGCCAATAAAACAATTGTCAGCCGGTATGTATGTGATTCAAGCCGAAGTGGCCAGCAGTGATGCAGAACGCGAGCAAGGTCTGATGTTGCGCACCAAAATGGCGGGCAATGAAGGCATGGTGTTTGATTTTCATGCGCCGGCCGGGGTGTGCATGTGGATGAAGAATACCCTGATCCCTTTATCGGTGGCCTTCATCGATCGCGATGGCGTGATCGTCAATATCGAAGACATGGCACCGGAATCACTCGACTCACACTGCGCCAAACGCACCGTGCAATACGCACTGGAAATGAATCTCGGTTGGTTCAAGCAAAAAAATATCAAACCGGGTACCAAAATCGAGGGCTTGCCGCTGGCACGTTAATCACAATAGCTTCTTGCAATGCAAAAAACCGCAGTATCTGCGGTTTTTTTTCACTGCCCATCTGTACTGCTGCGCTTAAGCTTGCCGTCCGGTTTGGCACCTTAGCACCCGACCAGAGTCAACAAGACTCAGTTAATTACGCAGCCAGTGCTTTCAAAGCGGAAGCCAGACGGCTCTTATGGCGAGCTGCCTTGTTCTTGTGAATGATTTTTTTGTCAGCGATACGATCGATAGTCGATACGGATGTTTGAAAAATAACTGCAGCAGCGGCTTTGTCACCGGCTTCGATCGCTTTACGAACAGCTTTGATGGCTGTGCGCAGAGTCGAGCGTTGGCTGGAGTTGTGTGCGTTTTGTTTTACTGCTTGACGAGCACGTTTGCGTGCTTGTGCGGTATTTGCCATGAGATTTCCTAAACGTGGTCAAAGCGACGAGGTCAAAGCAAGTTGATAAAATGCCACGCCGCAAAATTCTATACAGCTTTGTAGTATAACGACTTTTATTTTTCTTAGCAAGCATTACTGTGGCTTGGCAGATTGCGCACTCACTCGCAAGGCCTACTGTATCGTTAATTTTTTTCTGCCACTGTAACTGTCGCCCGCCGCGCTTCTATGGGAAAGTAAGGCAATCGTTCCCTATAAGGATAGTTATCATGCAATGCCTGCCCCTGCAATTAAGCGCTCAACGCGTCGCCCTCGAAACATTGACGCCTGCGCATCTCGATGAAATCACCACGGCCGCGGCCGATGGCGAACTGTGGAAATTATTTTTCACCTCTGTACCAGCACCGCAACACTGTACCCAGTGGCTCAGCAACGCCCTCACGGCGATGGCCGAGCAGCGGGCGCTGCCATTTGCGATCCGCGATCTGGCCACGGGTAAAATTGTCGGCAGCACGCGTTTTTTTAATTTGGTACGCGAACATCGCCGTCTCGAAATCGGCCATACCTGGCTGGCCCGCTCAGCCCAGCGCAGCGGCATCAATACAGAAATGAAATTACTGATGCTGCGGCATGCCTTTCAAGTGTGGGACTGCCTGGCAGTCGAATTTCGTACCGATTTTTTCAACCATCGCTCGCAAGCGGCGATCGAACGCCTCGGTGCCAAGCGTGATGGTATCTTACGCAATCACATGGTCATGCCGGACGGACGCATCCGTGATACTGTTGTGTATAGTATCTTGCAAAATGAATGGGCCGGCGTCGAACAGAATCTGCAGTATCTGCTCGATCGCCGCGCTTGAGCAATTAATCACCGCGCCGCTGCCGGCGCTTGGTCTGGGGAGAACCTTTACGTGCTGATCGATTTTTTCTTTACGCTCAAAGATGCCAAAGTGCCGGTATCGATCAAAGAATTTCTGATGTTGCTGGAAGCGTTGGAAAAAGGCTTGATCAGCATGTCGCTCGATGATTTTTATTTCCTCGCGCGTACCATCATGGTTAAGGATGAAGCCCACTACGATAAATTCGACCGCGCCTTCGGCCTGTATTTCAAGGGCATAGACACACTGTTTGAAAAACATCCCGAGATTCCGCTCGACTGGCTCAAGCAACGACTGGCGCGCGAACTCAGCGATGAGCAAAAAGCCGCCATAGAAAAATTCGGCTACGACAAGCTGATGGACAGGCTCAAAGATTTACTGAAAGAACAAAAAGAGCGCCATGAAGGCGGCAGCAAATGGATAGGTACCGGTGGCACCTCGCCATTCGGCAATGGTGGCAGCAACCCGGAAGGCATACGCATCGGCGGCCAAGGTGGTAAGCGCAGTGCGGTTAAGGTGTGGGAAGAACGTTCATTCAAAGATTACGATGCCGAACGCGAACTCGGCACGCGTAACATCAAAGTCGCGCTGCGCCGCTTGCGTAAATTCGCGCGCCACGGTGCGGCCGAAGAATTTGCCCTCGATGCGACGATACAGGCGACGGCCAATAATGCCGGCTATCTCGATATCAAAATGCAGCCGGAACGAAAAAATAACATCAAGGTGCTCATGTTGCTCGATGTTGGCGGCACCATGGATGACCATATTGCCCAGACCGAAGAATTATTCTCCGCCGCCAAGACCGAATTCAAGAATATGGAATTTTTTTACTTCCATAACTGCGTCTATGATTATTTATGGAAAAACAATCGACGCCGCCATGCCGAAAAATTTCCCACCATGGATATTTTGCGCAAGTATCCGGCCGATACCAAGCTGATCTTTGTTGGCGATGCCACCATGAGCCCCTATGAAATCCTGCAGCCGGGTGGCTCGGTTGAATACAATAATGAAGAAGCCGGCGCCGTCTGGCTGCAGCGTTTCGCCAGCACTTTCCCCAAATATGTGTGGCTCAATCCGGAACCGGAAGCGGTTTGGCAGTACCGCCAATCGATCAGCGTGGTGCGCCAGTTGATGAGCGAGCGGATGTTTCCCGTCACATTGGAAGGTTTGGCGCGCGCCATGCGGACCTTGAGCAAGTGATCAATCGTACAGTTGCAGCGATTTTTTCATTGTGTTGAGCAACACCAGGCGCGTCAGCGGTTTAACCAGAAAACCGCTGCAGCCGACCTTCGCGGCCCGTTCGATCTGGTATTCAAACGACTTATCGACCAGCAAGATGACCGTAGTCCGCAAGCCGAGGTTTTGCCGTTTGAGCTCGGCGCATAGGGCATAGGGATCGAGCTGCGGCATCGAGGTATTGATCAGGGTCAGCGCATGCTGATTATTCCCATCGAGCATGAGGGCGCTGCGCTCATCGGTCGCTAAGGTGACATTGATGCCGAACGGATCCATCATGGCGGCGACATACTCGCGAAACTGGGTATCCTTATCCACCACCAAGATACCGCCCTTGGCCACCGCTTGCGCGCGCATTTTGGCATAGACATCGGGATCGGTCAAATCGAGATCGAGCCGCTTGTCGCGGCGTCGCTCATGAACGGACACGGTTTTACGTGCACTCAAACCGGTCAGCACCAGTGTGCGTTGATCGATCATTTCATCGAGCAAGGTGAAAATTTTGCGCCAGCGAATAGGCCGCGGCATCACCCGATACGGCAAGTCGACCTCAGTTTTACCAATAAGCAACACCGGCTGCGCCACACCAGGGTGTAAATCCGATAAAGTTGCGAGCGCTTTTAATTCACCCGCATTCACAATATACATGTCAGGATCTTGCAGGCAGCCTCGTTTGAGGCAGGTATAGCTATACCCGGTTTCGCGCGCAACCGCCAAAACACTGAAAAAAGTATCTTCTTCACTGGCCGAAAATCCAAGCAAGCGGATAGCGATCGTTGGAGTTTTTTGTGACATCGTTTATCCATCTACTCAATACAGCTACAATAGCTGCAAAAACGTATGCAAGAATACATCCAAATGATGTAAGTCCGATCAAACAAATTGCAAAACTTCATCACATTTCAACCAAAACAACAGATTCCTATTGGCATGGCCACTAAAAAAAATACTTCTCCCTCTGACTACAGCGAATCCTCCATCCGTGTCTTGAAAGGTCTGGAACCGGTCAAACAGCGTCCCGGTATGTATACCCGGACCGAAAACCCCCTGCACATCATTCAAGAGGTGATCGACAATGCCTCTGATGAGGCCTTGGGCGGACATTGCCAGCATATACAAGTGGCCATCAACAGCGACGGCAGTTTCAGCGTTGAAGATGACGGCCGCGGTATCCCGGTCGGCTTGCACCCAGAGGAAGGCGTGCCAACCGTGGAAATCGTGTTTACCAGATTACATGCCGGCGGTAAGTTCGACAAGGGTTCGGGCGGTGCCTATGCGTTCTCGGGCGGCTTGCACGGGGTTGGCGTGTCGGTCACCAATGCTTTATCGAAACGCTTGGAAATCACCGTCTGGCGCGAAGCCGGCATGCATCAATTGACCTTCGCCGATGGCGACGTGATCGAGCCCTTGCGTAGTCAGGCTTTAGGACGCGGCGAAAAAAAATCGGGAACACGGGTCACGATCTGGCCCGATGCCAAATATTTTGATAGCCCCGCCGTGCCGCTGGCGGAATTGCAGCGCTTGCTACGTTCGAAAGCCGTACTGTTACCGGGCGTCAAGGTGACACTGAGCCAGGCCAAGACCGGTGAAACGCAAACTTGGCAGTATGATCAAGGCTTGCGCGGCTACTTGACCGAAGCGCTGGCACATGCCTCGCACGCCGAACCGCTGATTCCGATGTTTGAGGGCGAGCAGTTTGCCAATGCCGACCATGACGGCTTTGCCGATGGCGAAGGCGCATCGTGGGTGGTGGCTTGGACCGAAGAAGGTAATGTAGTCCGCGAATCGTATGTCAATCTGATTCCGACACCGGCCGGCGGCACCCATGAATCGGGCTTGCGCGAAGGATTGTTCGGTGCCGTCAAGAGTTTCGTCGAAATGCATTCGCTGCTGCCGAAGGGCGTCAAGCTGTTGTCGGAAGATGTGTACGCGCGTGCCTCCTTCGTGCTTTCAGCAAAAGTGCTGGACCCGCAGTTTCAAGGGCAGATCAAAGAGCGACTGAACTCGCGTGATGCGGTGCGCTTGGTCTCGACTTTCACCAAGCCGCCGCTCGAACTGTGGCTCAATTCGCATGTCGAATACGGTAAAAAACTGGCCGAGCTGGTAATTAAACAAGCGCAAACGCGCTTGCGTTCGGCGCAAAAAGTGGAAAAGAAAAAATCCTCGGGTGTCGCTGTTTTACCGGGCAAGCTGACCGATTGCGAATCCAACGACATCACCCGCAATGAATTGTTTTTGGTCGAGGGCGACTCCGCCGGCGGTTCTGCCAAAATGGGCCGCGACAAAGAATTTCAAGCGATTCTGCCCTTGCGCGGCAAAGTACTCAATACCTGGGAAGCGGAGCGTGATCGCCTGTTTGCCAACAATGAAATTCACGATATCGCCGTCGCCATCGGCGTCGATCCGCATGGTATCAAAGACAATCCGGATCTGAGTAATCTGCGCTACGGGAAAATCTGCATTTTGTCGGATGCTGACGTCGACGGTTCGCATATTCAGGTGTTGTTGCTGACGCTGTTTTTCAAACACTTCCCACAACTGATCGCGCGCGGCCACATCTGCGTGGCGCGGCCACCGCTGTTCCGTGTTGACGCGCCGGCGCGTGGTAAAAAACCGGCACAAAAAATCTATGCGCTCGATACCGGTGAGTTGACGGCGATCGAAGACAAGCTGCGTAAAGATGGGGTTAAGGATGGCGCTTGGAGCATTTCCCGCTTCAAGGGTCTCGGTGAAATGAATGCCGTGCAATTATGGGAAACCACGATGAATCCCGATACGCGCCGCTTATTGCCGGTAGCACTCGGTGAATTCGATCAGGAGTTTTCCGCCGAACGCTTCAATATGCTCATGGGTAAAGGCGAAGCCGCTGCCCGACGCGCCTGGATAGAAGAACACGGCAATGCCGTCGAAGCCGATATCTGATTACCAGCTGTTTTCCTGAATTGAAGAATACAAAATACTTATGAGCGATCAAGCAAATTTATTTGAATCCAGCCCGCCACCGATCGATGGTGAAACACTGACCTTGGCCACCTTCGCCGAGCGCGCCTACCTCGATTACGCCATTTCGGTAGTCAAAGGTCGCGCCTTACCCGATGTTTGTGACGGTCAAAAGCCGGTACAACGCCGCATTCTGTATGCGATGAATGAACTCGGTCTCAATGCCGCGGCCAAGCCGCGCAAATCGGCGGCCGTGGTCGGCGATGTACTCGGCAAGCTGCATCCGCATGGCGATCAATCGGTGTACGACGCGCTGGTGCGAATGGCGCAAGATTTTTCCTTGCGCTATCCGCTCATCGATGGTCAGGGTAATTTCGGTTCGCGCGATGGCGACGGTGCCGCGGCGATGCGATATACCGAGGCACGTCTGACACCGATCGCCAAATTATTAATGGATGAAATCGATCAAGGGACGGTCGATTTTCAGCCCAATTATGACGGCACCACCGAAGAACCGAAGTTACTGCCGAGCCGCTTGCCTTTCGTGCTGCTCAATGGTGCCTCCGGCATCGCAGTCGGTTTGGCGACTGAAATTCCGTCGCATAATCTGCGCGAAGTGGCGCACGCGGCAGTCGCACTGATACGCAACCCGAGCATGCAACATGCCGAACTCATGGGCATGATACCAGGACCGGATTTCCCCGGCGGCGGTCAGATCATCACGCCAGCCGCCGCGATTGCCGACATGTATGCCAACGGACGTGGCAGCATGAAGGTAAGGGCGCGTTGGAAGATAGAAGAAATGGCGCGTGGCCAGTGGCAAGCGGTGGTGACAGAACTGCCACCGGGTACCTCTTCGCAAAAGGTGTTGGAAGAAATCGAAGAAATCACTAATCCAAAAATCAAGACCGGTAAAAAAACTTTGTCGCCGGAACAGGTCAGCCTGAAACAATCGGTCCTGGCGATACTCGATACGGTACGCGACGAATCGGGCAAAGATGCGCCGGTGCGTTTAGTGCTGGAGCCGAAATCGAAAAACCAAGATCAAGCTGAATTCATGCAGATGTTATTGGCCCATACCTCGCTGGAAACCTCGGCCTCGATCAATTTGGTGATGATCGGTGGCGACGGCCGTCCGCGTCAGAAGGGTCTGCTCGATATCATCAATGAATGGATCGCCTTCCGCTTCATCACCGTCACCCGGCGCACCCAGTTCCGCCTCAAGAAAGTCGACGACCGCATCCATATTTTGGAAGGGCGCGAAGCGGTCTTGCTCAATATCGATGAAGTCATCCGTATCATCCGCGAATCGGATGAACCGAAACCGGCGCTGATGACGGCATTCAGTTTGTCGGAACGTCAGGCCGAAGATATTCTGGAAATCCGCTTGCGTCAGTTAGCGCGCTTGGAAACGATCAAGATCCAGCAGGAATTGAGCGAATTACGCAAAGAAAAAGAGGGGCTGCAAGATTTGCTCGAGCAACCGAATTCCATGAAGCGCATGCTGATCAAGGAAATCGAGAGCGATGCCAAGCAGTATGGCGATGAGCGCCGCACCATCATCGAAGAAGCCGCACGCGCCTCGACTGAAGCCAAGATCATCGATGAAGCGGTGACCGTGGTAATCTCCGACAAAGGCTGGGTACGCGCGCGCGGCGGCCATGCGCATGAAGCAGCACAGTTCAGTTTCAAAGCCGGCGACAGTCTGTACGGCACGTTCGAGTGCCGCACGGTCGACCAATTGCTGGTATTCGGTTCCAACGGACGCGTGTATTCGGTAGCAGTGTCGGCCCTGCCCGGCGCGCGTGGTGATGGCGTACCGATCACCACCCTCATCGATTTAGCCGCCGGCAGCAAGATTTTGCACTACTATGCCGGCCCGAGCGAGCGCACGCTGCTGCTGGCATCGAGCGCCGGTTACGGTTTCTGTGCCAATATCGCCGACATGGTCGGTCGCATGAAAGCCGGTAAAGCCTTCATGACGCTCGAGCCCGGCGATCTGCCGCTGGTGCCGACGGCAGTGGCCGACGATGCCAGTGCGATTGCCTGCTTATCGGAAAAAGGTCGTTTGCTGGTATTCGGCTTGGGTGAAATCAAAACCCTCGCCAGCGGCGGACGCGGCGTCACCTTGATCGATTTGGAAGCCGAGGAAAAACTGCTGGCAGCGATCCCGATCAGCCAGAAAGGGGTACGCGTGAGCGGCATCGGACGCGCCGGCAAAGCGCAGGACATCGCCCTCTCGGCCAACGCTCTGGCTCCGCATATCAATAAACGCGCACGCAAAGGCAAACTGCTGGAAGCGAAAGTTAAACCATCCGGTTTACAGCGTATCGGCTGAGTCATTCGCTATAGCATTACCGACGTCAGCGTCAAGGAACCAAGTTTCCTTGACGCTGACGTCGGCACGACAGACAGAATGGCGTCTCTGACACAATCAATGTGGGAACACGCATCGTTACTGGATTCCTGCCTACGTAGGAATGACGAGGCGAGAGCACGGGGGAGTGACATGTCTGCCGTTAGAGTAAGCAACTTAATGGATCGTCGCAAGCGACGATGGAAAAGCCTCTGGAACGGGTTTGCATCCCCTCCCATCGGATCGCTCCTTCGTCGCTCACCGGCCTGAAGAGGCTGTCGCAAAAGCCTGATGGACGCTTTTTTACACCTGAAACACCGTATACCTCGTCATTCCCGCATGCCGCAGCCTCGTCATTCCCGCATGCTTTTAGCGGGAACCCAGTGTCGTTTTCAGCGCTGAAAACACGATCATCTCTGGCATTTTCAGTTAAGCACGAACGCCGCTGGGTTCCTGCCAAAAGCGCGCAGGAATGACGTGGCCACCAGTTAGGGTAATGACACCGACTGAAAACCCTTTTGCGACAGCCTCTGAAGGCCGGGGGTTCAAACCCTAGTCAGATACCCTGAATGGCAAAAATCATTGGCAAGTTAAAAATTTCTTTTTTGGTACTTTGCATTAAAAAAAGTTAAATTATTAGTACTAGTCCGATTGTTTGTTACTTTTCTCCTCCCTAAAATGGCTATCACCTGAAGTCGTCGATGGCCGCTACCCGGTACACCGAACGCGACTGCCAGGGCACTCGGCAAGCCGCTGAGAACCAATGGATAGCTCGATCACTACACACGGAATGAAGCTGTTGTTCAAGTCAAAAACTTGAAGCTTCAACTATATGCCTTTTTTTTTAAATACTTTTCTTGGAGATTTATGAAGCCTACCGTTTACGCACTGATCGGCGCCGCGCTGATTGCACCGTCTGCCTTTGCCGCACCCCAGGTGCAGACCCAGGGACAAAAAATTGTCACACCAGAGGCAACGATTATCACCGTCCCGCGCAATGCCGCACGCAGCGTCTACTGGACCCCGGAAAGACTCAGACAGGCCACTCCTATGCCAGCACCAAAGATGTCTGAGAACGATGTTTACTATTTCAAAAACGCAAAGCAGCAAACGCGCTGGAATACCACATCGCAAACAATAGAACCGGTGTTTCCAAACGCCCCGCTCTCCGGAGGTAAGCAACAAGGTGTACCGACGGCAGCCAACATGGCGATCATGCCCTACAGCACGGCTGGGAAACTATTCTTTGTCAACTCGAGAGGAGAAGCGTATTCTTGCTCGGCTCAATTTGTCGGCAATACCCGCACACTGCTGACGGCCGCACACTGCATCGTCGATAACGTAAGCGGTATGGCATTCTCCAATTTCGAATTCCGTCAGAATTATCCGAACAACAATGGTCAGCAAGGAATTCAATCGTACTGCTTAGGTATTAATCCAGCTTGGGTGAATCGTAGCCACAACATGGCGTTCAATGTGGATTACGGCTTCATGCGCACGACCTCGGAATCTCGCGGCGGCGCACTCGGCTTGCAAAGCAACGTCCCTTATCCTAACCTGACGGCACTCGGCTACCCGGGAAATTTCGGCTTCGGCGAGACCATGCAAACAGTGGACGGCACCAAAGGCGATATCTCCAATAATACCGTTCGCATGGATAACAATCCCATGACGTTCGGTGCCAGCGGTGGTGCGTGGACCACCAGTAATTATGCCGTAGGAGTCAATTCACATATCTCCTCAGCCTTTCCAACCAGCCAGTTCTCTCCCTTGTTTGACTCTGCCGCGATGGACGTCTACAATCGAATGGCACAGTACTGCCCGATGTAAGCTGCGCTTGGGTACTACAAGTAGTCGTACTCATGTCTACTTGTATCGCCCATAAAGAAAAAAAATCGTCCCTGCGGACGATTTTTAGCCTTCAAGCTCCGTGCGCATACTTGCGCACGGTGGATGATGCCCGGCGTTATAACAAGTTAGTTTTTCGATTGATAGCCGCGTTTGTTTTCAGCGATCCAAGTGCACTTGAAGGCGTAAAAAAAATCGTCCCTGCGGACGATTTTCAGCCTTCAAGCTCCGTGCGCATACTTGCGCACGGTGGATGATGCCCGGCGTTATAACAAGTTAGTTTTTCGATTGATAGCCGCGTTTGTTTTCAGCGATCCAAGTGCACTTGAAGGCGTAAAAAAAATCGTCCCTGCGGACGATTTTCAGCCTTCAAGCTCCGTGCGCATACTTGCGCACGGTGGATGATGCCCGGCGTTATAACAAGTTAGTTTTTCGATTGATAGCCGCGTTTGTTTTCAGCGATCCAAGTGCACTTGAAGGCGTAAAAAAAATCGTCCCTGCGGACGATTTTTAGCCTTCAAGCTCCGTGCGCATACTTGCGCACGGTGGATGATGCCCGGCGTTATACCAAGTTAGTTTTTCGATTGATCGACGAGTTTGTTTTTAGCGATCCATGGCATCATGGCACGCAATTTCGCCCCCACTTCTTCAATCGGATGCTCAGCAGTCAAGCGACGACGGGAGATCAGTGTCGGTGCGCCGGCTTTGTTTTCCAAGATGAAGCTTTTCGCGTATTCACCGGTTTGAATATCTTTCAAACATTGGCGCATCGCGTCTTTGGTTGCCGATGTAACGACTTTCGGGCCGGTTACATATTCGCCGTATTCGGCATTGTTCGAGATCGAGTAATTCATGTTGGCGATACCGCCTTCATAGATCAGATCGACGATCAATTTCAATTCATGCAGACATTCGAAATACGCCATTTCAGGTGCATAACCGGCTTCTGTCAATGTTTCAAAACCAGCTTTGATCAGTTCTACGGCGCCGCCGCAGAGAACTGCTTGTTCACCGAACAAATCAGTTTCAGTTTCTTCACGGAAATTAGTTTCGATGATACCGGCACGACCGCCACCATTGGCCATGGCATACGACAAAGCGATGTCGCGGGCCGAACCGGATTTGTCTTGGTACACGGCGATCAGGTGAGGCACGCCGCCGCCTTGAGCGTAAGTACCGCGCACAGTGTGGCCTGGTGCTTTCGGTGCGATCATGATGACATCGAGATCGGCACGTGGCACGACTTGACCGTAATGAACGTTGAAGCCATGGGCGAAGGCCAGCACCGCGCCTTGTTTCGCATGTGGTGCGACGTTTTCAGCATACACTTGAGCGATGTTTTCATCTGGCAGCAAAATCATGATGACATCAGCTGCTTTGACCGCGTCATTGACTTCGGCTACATTGAGACCGGCATTTTTTGCCTTATCCCATGAAGCGCCGCCTTTACGCAACGCAACCGTGACCTGGCAACCGGAATCATTCAGATTCTGTGCATGGGCATGGCCTTGCGAACCATAACCGATGATGGTGACTTTTTTGCCTTTGATCAGGGAGAGATCACAATCTTTATCGTAGAAAACTTTCATTTTATATCCTGTTTAATTTAAATGATTTTTGCAAACGGCTGTGTGAACAGCCCGGTTCATACTTTGAGAATGCGTTCGCCGCGTCCTATGCCCGAGCCGCCGGTACGCACGGTT
Source organism: Undibacterium sp. CCC3.4 (assembly GCF_034347425.1). Classification (GTDB taxonomy): domain Bacteria; phylum Pseudomonadota; class Gammaproteobacteria; order Burkholderiales; family Burkholderiaceae_D; genus Undibacterium. The sequence continues at coordinate 2,582,997 of NZ_CP133779.1, read as the reverse complement.
TCGAGTATGGATGCGCGATCGATGGAATCGATGAAGGCGTCGAGCTTGCCTTTGTTACCGGTCAATTCTATCGTGTAGGTTTTTTCTGTGACGTCGATGATGCGGCCGCGGAAAATGTCGGCGGTACGCTTCATTTCTTCGCGTTCTTTACCAACTGCTCTGACCTTGATGAGCATGAGCTCGCGCTCGATGTGCGCACCTTCGGTCAGATCCACCACTTTGATCACTTCGATCAAACGGTTGAGATGCTTGGTAATTTGTTCGATGATGTCATCCGATCCGCTGGTGACGATAGTCATGCGCGACAAGGTGGCATCTTCGGTCGGTGCGACGGTCAGGGTTTCGATGTTGTAACCGCGGGCCGAAAACAAACCGACCACGCGCGACAAGGCCCCTGCTTCATTCTCAAGGAGAATGGAAATGATATGTCTCATCACAGATCCTCCGAACCGAGCAACATCTCCGTGAGGCCCTTACCGGCTTTCACCATAGGCCACACATTTTCAGTCTGATCAGTAATGAAATTCATGAACACCAGTCTATCCTTCATCGCAAATGCTTCACGTACCGCACCGTCAACGTCGGCTGGGTTTTCAATTTTCATACCGACGTGACCGTAAGCTTCGACCAGTTTGGTAAAATCAGGCAAAGAATCCATATAGGATTCCGAATAGCGCGAACCGTAATCGATTTGCTGCCATTGTCTGACCATGCCGAGCACACGATTGTTGAGCAGAATGATTTTCGGTGTCAGGTGATATTGTTTACAGGTTGCCAGCTCTTGGATGCACATTTGTATCGAGCCTTCACCGGTAATACAGGCGACCGTCGCATCAGGATTGGCCATTTGCACGCCCATCGCATACGGCAAGCCGACACCCATGGTGCCGAGGCCGCCGGAATTGATCCAACGACGCGGTTTGTCGAAACGATAGTACTGCGCTGCCCACATTTGGTGTTGGCCGACATCAGAGGTCACGAAGGCATCGCCTTTCGTTACTTCCCATACTTTTTCCACTACCGATTGCGGCTTGATGAGCAAATCCGAGCTTGGATACTGGAGACAGTCGCGACCACGCCATTCATTGATCTGCTTCCACCAGGCCGCCAAGGCTTTCGGTTCCGAACGCGTATCACTGGCACTCAGTTGGGCCAGCATTTCCTGCAACACGTCTTTGACATTGCCAACGATAGGAATGTCGACTTTGACGCGTTTCGAAATCGACGATGGGTCGATATCTATATGGATAATCTTGCGCGGGACTGAAGCGAAATGCTTGGTATTGCCGATCACACGGTCATCGAAGCGCGCGCCGATAGCAATGAGCACGTCGCAATGTTGCATGGCCATATTGGCTTCGTAGGTACCATGCATGCCCGGCATACCGACGAATTTATCGTCGCTGGCACGGAACGCCCCCAAACCCATCAGGGTATTGGTACATGGAAAACCCAAGGTGTCGACCAGTTTATTGAGTTCCGGTGAAGCGTGCGCGAGAATCACGCCGCCGCCGGTGTAAATCATCGGGCGTTCAGCTTGCAGCAACAATTGCATCGCCTTGCGAATCTGCCCGGCATGCCCTTTGTCGACTGGCTTGTACGAGCGCATCTCGACTTCTTTAGGATAAGAAAACGTGGTTTTGTGCATGCTGATATCCTTAGGGATATCCACCAGCACCGGACCAGGCCTACCTGTCGTGGCAATGAAGAAGGCTTTTTTGATCGTATCTGCCAGATCGCGCACATCCTTGACCAGGAAATTGTGCTTGACGCAGGGGCGGGTAATGCCGACGGTGTCGCATTCCTGGAAGGCATCTTGCCCGATCACGGCACTGGGCACCTGACCGGAAATGACGACCATCGGTATCGAATCCATATACGCAGTGGCCAGACCGGTCACTGCATTGGTGACACCGGGACCCGAAGTCACCAGCGCCACACCAACTTTATCAGAGGAACGAGAGTAAGCATCGGCCGCATGAATCGCCGCCTGTTCGTGGCGCACGAGAATATGCTGAAACTTATCTTGCTTATAGATTGCGTCGTAGATATAGAGTACGGCACCGCCCGGATAACCGAACACATGCTCCACACCCTCTTCGGCAAGACACTTGACCAGTATCTCTGCGCCTGTAAATTCTGTACTCATTTTATATTGTCCTTTCAAGGTCCATAGGAGATTGATCGGATGTTCTTTCCTGGCGAAATCGCCGTTCCAAAGCTTTTGAGCTGATCTTCCTTTATGCAGTTTCATCTTTTCCTTTACCTCTCCGTTGGAGGGGGTTCCAGACCAGACTTATCTGCTCGTTCAATCAGCGACAGGGCCAGACAACGACAGACTTCTCACGCTTGTGGCATGGGGCAGAACAAACAGCTTCTAATTTAAGCGCACCTGCTGGCACTGACATTGTGGTTCAGTCCGTACAGGCATTGGTTGCTCCCAGATTGAGGAGCCGACTGATAAGGTAATGCGTCGCAGCATTTTGGTCAAGTGACTTTATCGATATAATTTCGCCGTTGTCGTACAGTTTTGCTTACATTCACAAAATTTGAGACACTTTGGACTATTTTTGCTAGCATATGCGCAATTTTAAAACCATCTGCGGCCTTAGTGCTTAATGCACATTTCTGAGAATCGCTGACTAAAATATGACTATTGCCAACAATGGCTACTGATAAAGAACTATCCAACTTCCTTGAGGGGGTCGAAAGACGCGCCTTCAAGCATGCCTTGTATACGGTCAGAAATGAAGAATCGGCGCTGGACATCGTTCAAGAAGCCATGATCAAAATTTCTGAAAAATACGGTGACAAGCCCGCCAATGAGCTGCCGATGTTGTTTCAGCGTATTTTGCAAAACACCATACTTGACTTCTTTCGCCGCGAAAAAGTCCGCAATACTTGGGTCAGCCTGTTTTCGAGCATGACACCAGCCGGAAGTGATGAAAATGACAACTTCGATTTACTCGAAAATTACGCCTCAGAAGAAGGCTCGCAAGCTTCGGAATCGACCGCCGACAAGCTTGAACGCGAACAAGTTCTCAATATTATCGATGATGAAATAAAAAAGCTCCCGGGACGTCAACGGGAAGCATTCCTCATGCGTTATTGGGAGGACATGGATGTGGCAGAAACCGCCTCCGCAATGGGCTGCTCGGAAGGCAGCGTGAAAACCCATTGTTCCCGTGCAACTCACGCATTGGCCGCATCACTGAAGGCGAAAGGAATCCAGCTATGAACTACTCACAACAAGCGCAAGATCTCGACTTTGCGTACAAAATTAAGCGCGCGCTCAATGAGTCTTCCGAGACTCTGCCAGCCGCAACCTTGCAACGGCTGGCACAATCGCGTCAATTGGCACTGTCACGTAAAAAAGCTGCTCCCAGCCGTGTTTTGGCTTGGCGCGGCGTATTGGCCGGTGGTGCCAATTTATCCTTCTCAGGACCGGCGTCTTGGCTCGGTCGGCTTGGTCTGATCATTCCTTTGTTGGTACTGATCGTCGGACTCATGGGAATTTACGAAAATGAGAAACAGCAAGGCATCAGCGAACTGGCCGACATCGATGTCGCTGTATTGGCCGATGAATTGCCGCCGGCCGCGTATATCGACACGGGCTTTAGTGCCTATCTGAACAAAACAGGGGAGTAAGCGTGCTGAGTTTGCGTCATTATTTGTTGAGCTTCTTGATCGCCTGCTGCATGCCGGCGTTGGCCCTGGCCAACGGTGCAACGTCTGCTACGCCTGCCGCTACGCCAGTGACCGCGGCCGGCAAGCCAGCGCAACTCGCAGCGCTCAATACTAAACCCGCCTGGGGCGACCTGTCCATGCAGCAACGCGCGACGCTGGCACCACTGGTTGGCGAATGGCCGCGCATGTCAGAATTTTCCAAAAAGAAATGGCTGGAGATCGCGACGCGCGCGGTTCAGATGAAACCGGATGAGCAAGCGCGCCTGCAAGAACGCATGCGTGACTGGGTAAAATTGAGCCCGGAACAACGGGCCGCCGCGCGCGAAAATTTTGCTCATGCCAACTTGGTCAAGCCGGAATTGAAGTCTGCACAGTGGCAGCAGTACCAGCAGTTGAGTGAAGAAGAAAAGAAACAATTAGCTGCAGAGCATAAAAAACCAAAAAATCTGACAAATTTATCGGTACAAAACATTAAGAATCCGCAGATATTGGCGCCAATCAAGGTTGGCCCCAAGCCTGCGCCTGTCGCGAAACCGCTGAAACCTGTCGTGCCGGCCGGCACGCCTGCCGCCATTCCAGCCTCGACCAGCTTGGTCTCGGCGATGCCGTGAAGCCAAGCTTAACTACGCCGGCGCTGCGACGTCGTTTGCTCTGTATGGTGTATGAAGCGATGCTGTTGTTCGGCATCGTTTTTTCTGTCGGCTTCGTATTCGATGTGCTCAGTCAAAGCCACAATGCCTTGGCTTTGCGGCATGCACGGCAGATCTGTCTGTTTGTGGTGATCGGTGCGTATTTTGTATTTTGTTGGAGTCGCAGCGGTCAAACGCTGGCGATGCAAACCTGGCGTATCCGCGTCACCGATCTCGACGGCAGCCGTTTGCCGCTGCCGAAAGCCGTACTGCGGTACTTGCTGGCCTGGCTGTGGTTCGTGCCGGCCTTGGCCTTGGCGTATCAATTTGAACTGCAAGGCTGGAACATGGTGATCGCGCTGGCGCTCGGCATGCTGGCTTGGGCCATGACGGTGCGGATGTCGCCCGATGGTCAATTTTTGCATGACAGACTGGCCAAAACCCGCCTGACTGAGGTCGCCGTAAAGAATAATTCTCTCACCAGTTGATCAGCGTAGTTTGCGCGCGGCCTGATCAATGCTATTCTGCTGAAATAATTTAACGAGTAGAATGACATGCAACACAAAGCTCCGCGCCGCACGCGTGAACGTATTCTCGAATTATCGCTACGCCTGTTCAATGAATTCGGCGAACCGAATATCACCACGACCGTGATTGCCGAAGAAATGAACATTTCTCCTGGCAATTTATATTATCATTTTCGCAATAAAGACGATATCGTCAATTCCATCTTCACGCAGTTTGAAGCGGAAATTAATAAAAAACTGGCATTTCCTCATGGCCGCAAAGCTAATATTCAGGATATCTGGACCTATCTGCACCTGACTTTTGAGTTGGTGTGGCGCTATCGCTTCTTTTATCGCGACCTCAATGATTTATTGTCGCGTAATCGCACACTCGAACTCAACTTCAAACTCATCCTCGCCCACAAGATCAAAGTCGCGACCGAACTGTGCAATGATCTGCGCGCCGATGGAGAATTTGCCGCCACCGATAGGGATATTGAATCGCTGGCAACCAATATGGTCGTCGTGGCGACTTACTGGCTATCGTATGAATACGTGCGTAATCCGCGTAAGTACACGGAATTACAAACTATGTCGGAATCCCTGGCACGCGGTTGCTACCAAGTCATTTCGCAGATCAGCCCGTATCTGCGCGGTGAAACCAAGCAAGTCTTTGAACAGTTGTCGCAAGATTACTTACGGAAGATCAGCCCCCAATGAAATCTATCTGCGTCTATTGCGGCTCTGCCGCCGGCGTCAGCCCGGCCTATGCCGCGGCGGCGCGTGAGCTCGCCGCCACCTTGGTAGCACAAGACTTACACCTGATTTACGGCGGCGGCAACGTCGGCCTGATGGGCATTGTAGCCGATGAAGTCATGCGTCTCGGTGGCCGTGTGACGGGTGTCATACCGCAAGCGCTGATGGATAAAGAAGTCGGCCATACCGGCTTGACGCAATTGCATGTGGTTAACAATATGCACGAACGTAAAGCATTGATGGCGCAGTTGTCGGATGCCTTCATTGCGCTGCCGGGCGGCATAGGTACGCTGGAAGAATTGTTTGAAGTGTTTACTTGGGCGCAACTTGGCTTCCACAACAAACCTCTGGGCTTACTCAATGTCGCCGGTTTTTATGATGGCTTGCTGACTTTCCTCAGCCATGCGCAAACCCAAGGTTTTTTACTCAGTACGCACCTTGATTTGCTGTTTGCAGAAACTGAAGCCGCCGCCTTATTGGAAAAATTTTCCACTTACCAAGCGCCGACACGGCACAAATGGGTCACACAGCGCGACTTGTAATCGCCGCGCTGGCGCTGGCGGTCTTAAAATGCGGTTTTCCGCCAAATACAGAGTAAAATGCGGCTTCATTCGTCTTTTTAAGTGTTTATTTCAAAATCATGAAATTCTCCAAGCAATTCTCTCTGTATCAATCCGAAGCCACGCAATTCATACAAAGCTTGAAAGCCGCCAATCCAGCGCTTGAGCAAAGTCAACGCGATGGTCGCGCCCTGCTGTGGGACAAAGAACCGGTCGCATTGACGGTACAAAAAGAGTATCTCGCTGCGGATGTGCCGCAAGCCGCCTACGTTTATCAAAACAAAGGCTGAGTCGGCTCGGAAGTAATCCGGTGAGCACTGCCGATCTCGCTGCCATTACCCTACCCGAACTGGTCGGCGGTGACAGTACGCCCGACGTGGTCGATGGCATGGCGTTTGCGCGCCTGTATGGCGAACCCTTGTTTAAATTACCCAACGATTTATACATACCGCCAGACGCGCTCGAAGTCTTCCTCGAAGCATTTGAAGGGCCGCTGGATTTACTGCTGTACCTGATACGCAAACAAAATTTCAATATTCTCGATATTCCGATGGCGCAAGTCACCAAGCAGTATCTGAAATATGTTGAGCAAATCCGTGAGCATAATCTGGAACTGGCGGCCGAATATCTGCTGATGGCGGCCATGCTGATTGAAATCAAATCACGCATGCTGTTGCCATCAAATAAGGCCAGCGATGGCGATGAGGCCGGTGATCCGCGTGCCGAACTGGTGCGCCGCTTGCTCGAGTACGAGCAAATGAAACTGGCGGCCTATGATCTCAACAGCGTGCCGCAACTTGGCCGTGATTTTCTACATGCCCAAGTTTTCGTCGAGCAGCATACGGTGTTGCACTGGCCTGAAGTCGACATCGCCGATATTCAATCGGCTTGGGCCGATATTCTGAAACGCGCGACTCTGGTGGCCCATCATAAGATCAGCCGCGAAGAATTATCGGTACGTGAGCATATGAGCAGTATTTTACGCAAGCTGCAATCAAGCAAGTTCGTCGAATTTTCCGATTTATTCGATCCCAGTCGCGGTGCACCGGTGCTGGTGGTTAACTTCGTCGCCTTACTCGAATTGGCTAAAGAAACTCTGATAGAAATTACCCAAGCGGCCGCCTTCGCGCCCATTTATGTCCGCCTCGCCTACTCGCCCGCGTAAACGCCGGCCGTACGCATTGTTACCTTTAACCGACTTACTCCCTGACCATGAAAATCATTTCATCCATTGAAGAATTGCGCGACCAGCTCAGCGGTCAGTTGCGCACCGCCTTTGTACCGACCATGGGCAATTTGCATGAAGGCCATCTGTCCTTGATCCGTCTGGCAAAGAAACATGGCGACCCGGTGGTCGCATCGATTTTCGTCAATCGTCTGCAATTCGGCCCGAATGAAGATTTCGATAAATATCCACGGACCTTTCAAGACGATGTAGAAAAGCTGGAAAAAGAAGGCGTGTACGTGCTGTTCGCACCAACCGAGAAAGATTTGTATCCGGAACCGCAAGAATTTCGCGTTCGCACCCCTGACCATATCGGCAATATTCTCGAAGGCGAATTCCGCCCCGGTTTTTTCACCGGCGTGACCACGGTGGTATTGAAATTATTTTCTTGCGTACAACCGCGGGTGGCGGTGTTTGGTAAGAAAGATTATCAGCAATTAATGATCATCCGCAATATGAGCAAGCAGTTTGCCTTGCCAACCGAAATCATCGCGGCCGACACCTATCGCGCCGAGGATGGCTTGGCGCTGTCTTCACGCAATATGTATTTATCGCAGCAAGAGCGAGCACAAGCACCGGCCCTGTATGCAGCGCTACAAGAAGTCGCGCTGGAAGTCCGCAACGGTCAGCTCGATCTGTGTGAACTCGAACGCAATGCGATGGCCAAACTGGCGCAGCATGGCTGGCAGCCCGATTATATTTCGATACGCAAGCGTGCTGATCTGCAAGCGCCGTCAGCCGACGATTTGGCGCAGGCCAGCCAGTTAGTGGTTTTGGCGGCAGCTAAGCTCGGCAATACCCGCCTGATCGATAACCTGGAAATTTGATGCAGCTCCCGGCGCGTCTGGCTCTGTGTATCCTTACCCTACTGGCCAGTTCTGTGGCTAGTGCGGCACTGTGCGTAATCGACGATGCCGGCCGCAATGTCTGCCTGGAGCGGCCGGCGCAACGTATCGTCAGCTTGGCACCGCATGCGACCGAATTATTATTCGCCGCCGGTGCCGCCACGCGCGTCATTGCCGTCAGCGACTACAGCGATTACCCGCTGGCAGCGCGCAACTTGCCTTCGATAGGCAATGTGTTCGCCATCGATACTGAGCGCTTGTTGGCAATTCAACCGGATTTGGTCGTCATCTGGGGTACCGGCAATGCACGTCAATTGGCGCAGCAGTTGCGTAACAAGCATATCCATGTGTTTGAGAGTGAACCGCGCGATTTTGAGACGGTAGCCAGTTCCATCGAACGCTTGGCCTTGTTGGCCGGTACCGAGGCGCTCGGCCGACCGGCTGCGGCCCAGTTTCGGCAACGCTTGGCGGGGCTGCGTGAACGCTACCGCCAACCGGCTTCAACGCCGCCGCTGACGGTGTTGTATCAAGTCTGGAAGCAACCGTTAATGACTCTGAATGACGAGCACCTGATTTCTGCCGCGATTCGTTTATGCGGCGGAAAAAATCCTTTCGGCCTGCTCAAGGAAACCAGTCCGACCATCACGACCGAGGCCGTGCTGGCTGCCGATCCGGCGATGATCGTCACCGGTGCCGACAATACCGACAGTCTGATGCAGTGGCGCACATTGCCGGTCTTGCAAGCGGTACGCAAGAATCATTTGGTGGCCATCAAGGCCGACTGGCTCAATCGTGCCGGTCCCCGTATTCTCGACGGTACTGAGGCGCTGTGCAAAGAGATCGCTCAAGTACGCAAACCATAGCCAGCTCTCCTTCCGAGCACAATACGACCGCTCTCAGCGACCTTACCCCGCAAGCTACAACACTCCTTTTTTTCAGAAAGCAAAAATGCGTAAAGGCATACTCTTGGCCGGCTCGGCTTACACGCTGTGGGGTTTATTCCCAGTATTTTTCAAATTACTGCACACCGTGCCTTCGCTGGAAATTTTATTGAACCGCATGATTTGGTCCTTGCTGTTCTTAATGATGGTGTTGGCCGCACGCCGCCAATGGAGTTGGATCGATGAGGCGCGACGCCAGCCGCGCTTGATCGCGCGCTTTATTTTCAGCGCACTATTTTTGTCGAGTAACTGGTTTGTGTATATCTGGGCCATCAATGATGGCCGCGTCATCGATACCAGCCTCGGGTATTTCATGACGCCTCTAGTGAATATTTTGATCGGTTCGGTGTTTCTCAAGGAAAGACTGCGCACCGGCCAATGGATCGCCATCGCCTTAGCTGCCGTCGGTGTGTGTTGGATGACGCTGCAAACCGGTCATCTACCTTGGGTGGCACTGGTGTTGGCAGCCACCTTCGGCACCTATGGCTTGCTGCGTAAAACCGCGCCACTCGGTGCACTCGAAGGCTTGTCGCTGGAAACGGCCTTGCTGTTCCCATTTGCCATCGCCTATCTGGCGTGGCTGACTTGGCATGGTCAGAATGCGCTACTGAGCAGCAGCACCGAGGTCAGCCTGTTACTGGTGCTGGCCGGGCCGGTCACGGCCATTCCGCTGCTCTTGTTTGCCGCCGGTGCGCGCCGCTTGCCGATGACCACACTTGGGTTTTTGCAATACATCGCTCCCTCGGTACAGCTTTTGTTGGCTATTTTGGTCTTCCACGAAGTGCTCGATCCGCATAAATTGCTCGGCTTTGCCGCCATTTGGTTAGGACTGCTGATCTTTTCAGCCGAAGGTTTATGGGTAGGTTGGCGCAGCGCAACACGCTGACAAGGCAATCAGGGGGAGTAGCCTGGAATCAGGCAAGCTCCTCCTTTTTATGGTAAAGTCGCGCTTCGCTAGGGGTCCTGGAGTATTTTCCGGGTGAGAGAGTCCCTTCTACCTGATCTGGATAATGCCAGCGAAGGGAAGCGCAAAGTCTCCCCCTGCTTTGTCTGCTCCCACGCCGGTCATTACCGCCTTGAGAGCCAAACACCATGTTCCCCCCCATTCCCTTGTCGTCCCGTCTGCTGCGCCGCTCTGTGCTGGCCTTCTCCATCCTTGAGGCTTGGTCATTGGCACCGCAGGCGCTGGCAGCCGACAATGCTGGTGTGGCAGCCGTCACCATCAGCGGCAACAAGGCAGCGGTAGCCGACAATAGCTATGGCGGCGGCTACCTCGACACACCCGCGTTAGAAGTACCGTTTTCAATCAATGCTTGGTCAGCCCAGAAAATGCAAGATTGGCAAGTACGACAAAGCACCGACCTCATGAAGTACGATGCCAGCGTCAATGAGGCCTACAATGCGATCGGCTATGCCGAGCAATTTTCGATACGCGGCTTTGCACTCAACAATGAGAGCAGTTACCGCAAAGATGGCTTTGCGATTCCGGGTGATGCCTCGATCCCCTTGGAAAACAAGGAAAGAGTCGAGATACTCAAGGGCTTGTCCGGTTTCCAATCGGGCTTGGCGACACCGGGCGGTATACTCAATTACGTCACCAAGCGGCCGACCACGAGCGATTTACGCACCATCAACACCGAAATATCGGAACGCGGCACACTCTATGGTGCGGCTGACCTCGGTGGCATGTTTGGCAATGGCCAATTCGGCTACCGCTTCAATGTCGCCGAGGAACGCCTGCGCTCGTATGTGAAAGGCGCGAACGGCGAACGCCAATTTTTCTCGGCAGCATTCGACTGGCATTTGTCGCGCCAAGCATTGCTGCAACTTGACGTCGATTACCAGCACAAATCTCAGCTTTCGGTGCCGGGTTTCCAATTGACCAATGGGACTAATCTGCCGCAAGGTATCCGTGCCGACACGATGCTCAATAACCAAGCTTGGGCCAAACCGGTCGATACGCGCGACAGCAACCTCGGCGCACGTTTTGAATACCGTTTCAACGATGACTGGAGCGCCAGCGCCGCGGCCAACACACATCAATTCAAACGCAACGATTACACGGCATTTCCCTATGGATGCAACGGTGCGGCTGGTTATTGTGCCAACGGTGACTACGATGTGTATGATTATCGCAGTCTCAATGAATCAAAAACTTTAAGCGCCATGCAAGCCTTGCTCAAGGGTCGTTTCGTACTCTCTGGGCAGCAGCATGAATTCGCCAGCGGTATCAGCAGCAGCGAGCGACGCGACTATTTCGCCGATTATGTCTATGATTTTGTCGGCACCAGTAACATTTACCAAACGGTCGCACTGCCAGCGTCGCCCAATCAACAGGGTGCCGCCACCTGGCGTCGCACCGACCGTGAACGCGCCGTGTTCGCGCAAGATATCGTCAGCTTGGCACCGGACTGGAAATTACACTTAGGCTTACGCCATGTTCAGATCGAACGGCGCGAGCTCGACAATCCCGGGTATAACAACAACTATCTGCTGTCGAATGGCGCCGTGGTCTACCAACCGGTTCAGAAACTGGCTTTGTACGCATCGTTTGCACAAGGTTTGGAACATGGTGGCATTGCCCCGTTCGGTACCGTCAATGCCAACAATATGCTCAATCCCAGCAAGTCCAAGCAATGGGAAATCGGCGTCAAGCGCGAAGTCTCGCGCGACGTCAGTGTGAATCTGGCCTTGTTCGAAATTAAAAAAACACTCGAGTACATCAATGGCAGCAATGTCTACGTACAAAATGGCACGGCCAGACATCGTGGTATGGAATTGACCACCCAAGTCAAACTGGCACCGCAATGGCAGCTCGGTGCCAGTGCAGCCTGGCTCAAAGCCACCCAGCGCGATACCGGTGAGGCTATGCTCGATGGCAAACGCGTGCTCAATGTGCCGCAATGGAAGTCGACCGTATATGTCGACTACGCCGTCGCCAACGGCGTCAATCTCAATGCCAGTTGGCAGTACAGTGGTAACAAGGCGTACAACCCCGACAACAGCGTGATCGTGCCCGGTTACCAAGTCTTCAACCTCGGCGCACGCTATGTGACGATGATCGGCCATACCCGCACCACACTGCGTTTGAACATCGATAATGTCTTCGATAAATTCTACTGGCGCGATGCGACGCAATCCTTGGGCGGCTATTTATTCCCGGGCGCGCCGCGGATTGCCAAATTGTCGGCGCAGTTTGAGTTTTAACTCACGCCCTTGATGTTGATGTTGATGCCGATTGGCAATCTTGGCAAAACTTGGTTCCAAGCGACCGTCACGTCGCTCCTGCGCGCTTTTGGCAGAAATCCAGCGACGTTCGTGCTTAACTGAAAATGCCGGAAATTATCGCGTTTTCAGTGCGAAAAACGACACTGGGTTCCCGCCAAAAGCATGCGGGAATGACGAGGCTGCGGCATGCGGGAATGACAAGGTGTGCGGTGTTTCAGGTATAAAAATGCGTCCATCAGACTTTTGCGACAGCCTCTTCAGGGCGGCGATGGATAGCTCCCTTCCTGATGATTCCAAACCAGTCACCAACACCCGAGTGTTGCACCTCGTCAGACATTGGCACGCACCAGAAAGTCAACCCCGACTTCGCGCCAGCATTCTATTTCTTTCTGCAACCAATACGCCACGGTCGGATGCACGGTGACCCAAGCGCGGCGCATTTCGAGTTCTATGCCTTTTTTCATCTTCAGGCGTATGTCTTGGTAATCGATCTCGGCGCGCGAGTGCATCAGCATCACGGCCAGCCGCATGCTCAACACCGCCTTGGCAAAATCGGGATCGGTCAAACCCTCGCCGATCTTGCGCAGATTCCCTTTTTGACAGAGTATCAGTTTGCTCATGATGCGCTGCTCGCTGGTGGTAAAACCGGCCAGATCAGCGTTTTCTATCATGTACGCACCATGCTTGTGGTAACCGGTATGCGACACCACCATGCCAACCTCATGCAATTTGGCGCTCCAGATCAGCACCGGCAGGTACTCATCGCTGGCCGGTTTGAGTTGCTGGTACAGTGACTTCACCATGTCGGTCACGCGATTGGCGCGTGCCAGATCGGTGTGAAACAAGGCGGCCATCTTTTGCACCGAGACTTCGCGGCGATCACGCTTGGTCGAGCGTAGATAGAGATCCCACATGACGCCCAAACGCAAGCCGGCTTCGATCGGTTGCAGGATTTCGATATTGAACTCGCTCATCAAGCCTATCAATACCGCCAAACCGCCAACCAGCATGGCCACGCGTTCCGGCTTGACACCGTTTAATTCCAAGGCGTCGATGTGACCACATTGTATGCAGTACTGTCTGAGCGCATTGAGGCCAGCCAGCGTCAATTTGCCGTCGCCCAGCCCATTTCGGGCAATCGCATCGGCAATCGCACGCATCGTACCGGACGAGCCGTAAGCTTTACGCCAGTGCTGTGGTTGATAAAAATGCGCGGCATCTTCGAACATCGAACGGGCCGATAAGACGGCAGCGGCAAACGCCGCTTCGGTGAGCCTGCCATCTGGAAAAAACTGTGCGCTGGTTCGCACCGTACCGATGCTGAACGATTCGACCCGCAGAATGTCTTGTCCACGCCCGAGTATGACTTCGGTCGAGCCCCCGCCGATGTCCATGACCAAGCGCCGTTCGCCGGCAATGGCGACGGCATTGGCGACCCCCATGTAAATCAGTCGGCCCTCTTCTTCGCCGGAAATAACTTCAATGCTCGAACCGATCGCCGCTTCGGCCAGCGGCAGTAAAATCGCCGCATTTTTAGCGATGCGTATCGTATTGGTCGCCACCACGCGCAGTTGATCGATCGGGTAGGCATTGAGAATGGCACGGAAACGGCCCAGGCAAGCAATTGCCGCACGCATGGCCTCCTCAGTCAGATTACCGTCGGCATCGAGCCCTGCGGCCAAGCGTAGCGGTTCACGGGCACTTTTCACCACACGAATCACCCCGCCTTCGTGGCGTGCGATGTGCATACGGAAACTGTTGGAACCCAGGTCGACGGCAGCCAGCATGGCTCTATCCTTTTTTAACGGTAAATTCCGGGGCTAAGCTGAGCCCGCGTATTAAATGATACTAATCATTCTTTATGACCTCATGGTGACCCGCTGACAGCGCCGGCGCTTCACTCGGGCGTAAAAAAGCGCTGGCCCATCGCGTCGAGTCCGGTGCTGCTCAAAATTTCAGCGAGACGTTCACCGGGGCGTTTCGCCGGGGTCCCCTTGTATTGCGCGATGATTAATTCGTTTTTCATCGAATGTTCCCATCCTACCAGCTCAGTGACACGCACTTGATAACCATGTGCTTCCAGCTGCAAACAACGTAACACATTCGTGATCTGGCTACCGAACTCGCGCGCATGGATGGGGTGACGCCACATTTCCGACCACGGATTATCACGTGCCACAAGTGTTTTCAGGCTGCGCAGATGCGCCGCTACTTCGGCTTGGCAACACGGTACCAAGACGATGAATTTGGCCCGTTTTTTCAGGGCAAACTCAATCGCATCATCGGTCGCAGTATCGCAGGCATGCAGCGCGGTGACGATGTCTATGCTAGCAGGCAAAAGCGCCGAGGTGGTGGAGGCGGCCACCGACAAATTCAAAAACGACATGCCGGGAAAGCCCAGCCGCTGCGCCAGCTCGGTCGATTTTTGCACCAACTCGTCGCGTGTTTCGATACCGTAAATACGCGCTTGGCTGTTAGCCTGCTGCGCTTTGAAAAACAAGTCGTACAGGATGAAGCCAAGGTAGGATTTGCCAGCGCCATGATCGACCAAACTGATGGCAGCATGATCTTGCTGCAATTCGAGCAGCAACGGTTCAATGAATTGATATAAATGATAAACCTGCTTGAGCTTGCGGCGACTGTCTTGGTTCAATTTACCGTCACGCGTAAGAATATGCAATTCTTTGAGTAATTCCAGCGATTGACCAGGACGAATTTCGTGTTTTTCCGCCGCAGCACTCGTGGCCGCGATGTCTTTCCGCTTTGGTTTGGATACAGATTTGGCTGCTGACTGTTGCATAAGAAAGATTCCGTTGAACTGATCAGGAATGATAGGCGATTTGAGCCGGCAAGAAGCGGCCGACGATGAATAAATAGCACTCGCCAAAACACCGGCTGAAAAACAAAAAGGACTCAGGTTTTCACCTGAGTCCTTCGTCTTGGTAGGCCGTGCGGGATTCGAACCTGCGACCAACGGATTAAAAGTCCGCTGCTCTACCAGCTGAGCTAACGACCCAAAACTTGCTGAAAAAAATCTATTTGTCCAACACAATAACAATCGTGTGTTGAACTGTTTGTATTCGTGGTAGGCCGTGCGGGATTCGAACCTGCGACCAACGGATTAAAAGTCCGCTGCTCTACCAGCTGAGCTAACGACCCGAAAGACCGAGATTATATGGCGTTCCGGCCTCTCTGTCAATCCCTGCAATGGGATTAGTTCCTGCGCCCTGCTTTGCGCCGGTTTCCTTCACATTGCAGCGTGTCTTTTTCAGCTGATTCGGCGGCTTACTTCTGCGTCGCCAAGCGGTTCTTAGCCGCCTGTGCGGCTTCGCTGTCGGGGTAGTGAGAGATCAGGCTTTCCAGCGTTTTCTTACTCGCCTGCTTGTCTTTCAATTCGCCATAACAAACTGCCGTATTGAGCATGGCATCAGGCGCTTTCGGATGATCGGGGAAAGTTTTACTCAACTGCTGCATGGCGACGATGGTGTTCTTACAATCGCGTTGTGCGTAATAGGAATTGCCGAGCCAATACAAGGCCGAGCCGGCATAGGCCGATTGCGGATAGGTCGTCATGAAACTGCCGAAAGCGCTGCCGGCGTTTTTATAATCGCCATCTTTGAACAAGCTCATCGCATTATCAAAGCTGCGTTGTTCGTTGACTTCGACCACGGCGTCTTTCCCATCTACCGTCACGCGTTTGGGTTCGATCTTGCGCAAGCGATTATCGAGGTCGACGTAGAAATCTTGCTGGCGACGTTGGGTGTTAGCGACATCATTGGCCAGCACTTCGATTTGGCCACGTAATTTGGCTATATCAGCGCGCAATTGTTCATTATCATTGGCTAATTCCAGCGCGGTGTTTTTGTCGGCCTTGCGCTCGAGGGTGCTATCGAGACGCGCGTTGACCGCCTCTATCTTGGCGCGCACATCGAGAATCGCTTTACGCGCCTCATCATCATCAAACAAGCCGGCCGATGCCAGTGCAGGAGTGAGAGCAGCAAGCAGAGCGGCAAGCAAAACAGGCGTACGGAAACAATGAATTTTCATGGCAATCTGAAATAAGTACAGCAGGTATGCAGAGGGAAAAACACGCCGACCCGAAGAGCGCAGTCGGCGTACACGGATCAGGCCAATTATCCTGGCGCTGATCAGACACAACAATTACTTGTAGACGATATCGGCACGACGGTTTTCCGCCCATGAGGCTTCATCATGACCACTGGCTTTTGGTTTTTCTTTGCCCAGCGATACCGCTTCCAATTGCGCTTCCGGCACACCGAGCAAGCTCATCGATTTACGAACGGCTTCGGCACGTTTCTGACCGAGCGCGAGATTGTATTCGCTGCCACCGCGTTCATCGGTATTACCTTGAATCAGAATGGTGCGCGCTTTGTTCGAGCTCAGGTATTTCGAGTGCGCTTCGACCACGCCCTTGTAATCATCTTTGACGGCATAGCTGTCGTAATCGAAGTACACGCTGCGTTTGGCCAGCACACCTTGAGGATCATTGAGCGGATCGGTGGAACCGGTATCAACCGTGCGAATCGCGTTCGGATCTGCTGGCGGCGGGGTGGTGGTCGCGATTGGTTTGTCTTCGATTTTTGCCTTTGCTTCCAACGGTACATTGGAAGTACAAGCAGCCATCAACACGACACTCGAGGCGAGCAAAGCCAGAGTTTTGGATTGGGAAGTAAAGCGCATAGTTTCTCCTGGTATAAAAAATGACTACAGTTCAAAGCCGCTCTGAATAAATGTCAGAACCACCTATTTCATGAAAGGACCCCAAGTGGGTTCCCGAATATCTCCGGCCTGCACCGTCAATTTCTGTTTTACCTTGCCATCGACACTGACCACGGCCAGTGCACCGCGCCGCCCGGCTTCGGTAGCGTACATGATGTAGCGTCCGTTAGGAGAAAAACTCGGCGATTCGTCCTTGCTGCTGTCGGACAGGCGCTGCTCCTGGCTGCTGCCGAGATCGAGTGCATAGAGTTGGAATTTACCATCGCGCCGGGAAATATACGCCAGCGTGCGGCCATCCGGTGAAATACGTGGAGTGATGTTATAGCTGCCGTTGAAGGTAACTCGACTGGCTTCACCACCGCTGGCATTCATGCGGTAAATCTGCGGGCCACCACTGCGATCACTGAGAAAATAAATCGATTGGCCATCGGCAGAAAATTGCGGCTCAGTATCAATGCTGTTGCTGTTAGAGAGACGACGTAGCCCGGTACCGTCGGCATTGACCGAATAAATTTGCGTCAGGCCGTCGCGCGATAAGGCGATCGCCAAGCGGCTGCCATCGGGTGCCCAAGCTGGTGCCGAATTACTGCCCTTATAGTTGGCGACGATGCGGCGTTCACCGCTGAGCAAGTTCTGCACCCAGACCACCGGCTTTTTAGTCTCGAATGAGACATAGGCCAGCTTACTGCCATCGGCCGACCACGCCGGCGAAATGATAGGTTCGTTCGAGCGCAGCGCTACTTTCACGCCCTCGCCGTCGGCATCGGCGATTTCGAGGCGGTACTGGGCACCGGATTTCGTCACGTAGGCGATGCGGGTAGAAAATGCACCGCGCACGCCAGTCAATTTTTCATAGATATCGTCGGCGATTTTATGCGCGCTCTGGCGTAGGCCAAGCGCCGGGGCTGCCACGGCAAAACCCGACAAGGTGTTGGCTTTCAAGGTATCGAGCAACTTGTAACGGACATCAAAGCGGCCGTCAGCCAAGCTATGGACACTGCCGATCGCGAGTGCCTCAGCACCCTGCTTTTTCCAGGCGTCGAAATTGATCAACGCGGTTTCGGCCAAAGGCGTATCGCTGCTGATGAGTTTAAAATAGCCGCTGCGGCTCAGGTCGTCGCGAATAATGCCCGATATTTTTTGCGGTGCCAGCGCTTCATCGGCAAAATCGGCCAGCGCCAAGGGAATTTGGTTCGATCCGACGCCAGAGACTTCGATGCGTAATTGTGCCTGAACCGGCGCACCGGCCAGCAGCAGGACCGTGCCGGCCAGCACTCCACCGACTGAAATTTTTTTCATCCAAGGCATCATTGAGAATTACTCTTCTTTCATTTTGTAATGCAGATCCAAATTCACGGCGGCATTGCCCGATTTATCTTTGGGAAATGGCTGAGACTTTTCTATACCCTTAGCGACGGCTTCATCAAAGCCGGGAATACCGGACGATTTGAGCTTGCGAATAGGGCCACGTAAAGAACCATCTGGTAATAATTCGATATGATAGTCGACGGCAGGATTACCGGCGACCATATCTGGCACATTGTAAATCGTGTTAGCGCGAATTTTGGCCGCAATCGTTGCGCCGTAACTCGGATCGCCGCGATTATTGCCCGTCGATTTGGCCGCCGTCCCATTACTGCCGTTGCCACCGGCAGCGCTGACGCCGGCTTGAGCGTTGAGACGCGACATATTTTCTTTGAATGCCTTGTCACGGGCAGCTTGGTCTTTCGCCAATTGCTGCTTGCTCGCTTGATCCTGGCGCTCTTTATCTTGCACTTTTTGCTTGTCATTATCTTTTTTAGCTTGCAAAGCGCGTTCTTTATCTCGTTTTTGCAATTCTTTTTCTTGCGCCAGCAAATCGGCGGCACGTTGCTCTTGCTTGCGCTCTTGTTCACGCGCTTGTTCACGTTCCAGTGCCAGTTTCTTCTGCTTGGCCAGATTCAATTTTTGTTTTTCTTGCTGAAGAGCAATTTCTGGATCTTCCAGCACTGGCTCGGGCGGCCGTGGTGCGGCCACGATTTCACGTTCTACCGGAGTTGGCGGTGGCGGCGGTGGCGGCTCTGCCAGCGGTGCGGCAGCTTCACGCGTAGTCAGATCCCAGACTTCGGCTTCGACGGCGACAGATTGCTCATTTTGCCAGTGTATGCCTATCCATAAGAATAAAATCAAGAATAAATGAACCAGTGCGGCCAGCACAGGCGCACGCCATTGCCCCGTTTTCTGCCGAGAAAAGTCATCGTAGTGAGGCGAAGGTGTTTGAATCATAAGCTTGTTTGACTTGCCGACACAGTCATGGTTCCGCAAAAAATGCACATAAATACTGAAATAAGCCCTGACAGGTGATAATTGCAATGCAACATCGCTGCGGCTGAAATTATAAACCCGTCACCCGAGATTGCTGCAAGATAATTCCGACTATCAGCTACTTTGATAATAAGCGAGGAATAAACCCAGCGTTACACTGAGTACTTGCTCTTGCTGCACCGCATCCAACGCCGCCTGCCCCATCGCAACTTGGGGCCAAAAAGCCAGCGATTTCAATTGCCCAAGCAACATATCGGCCATCAGTACCGGATCAGCGGCACGTAGTTGCTGGTCGGCTTGGGCCGCGCGCAGCCAACTGACAATCGCAGTTTCACTCCCGCGCAGGCGGTCGACGATGTCGCGGGCACGCTCTGGTGTATGAATCGTCGCCGCGACGGCAACGCGAACCAGATCGAGGAAGTCCAGATCGCCGAACATGTGCAGTTTGCTTTGCAGAAAAGGCCGCAATTGCTCACTGAGCGCCACGCCGTGCTGATACAGCAAATGTTGCTCGGTCGTGGCACTGTGCCAGAGCTGCAGCAATATCGCCTCAAACAAATCTTCCTTACCGGGAAAATGGTTGTACACGGTACGCTTGGAGACACCGGCCGTGGCAGCAATCTGATCCATGCTGGTGGCGGCAAAACCGTTGCGGCGAAATTCGGCTATCGCAGCCTGCAAAATGGCGGCGCGTTTACGATCAGTCTGACGCTCTGGTACAGTCATAAAAAAAATCCATCGAGAAACACCTGCAATGCAAGTATTTTACACTAGCTGGTTTACTTCTCCTTAAAATAAAACTACACTGTGTAGTGTAATATTGCCGAACGGAATCTCACAGGCACCCGCTTTCATTTCTGCAGCAGCCCTACGCGCACTGCCTCAACCAGGATGACCATGAACACCGCACGCACTCAGCACGAAATGGCACCAAACCCGGCACCAAGCCCGGCACTGAAACAAGGCAAAAAATTTCTCAACCAGCGCCGTATTAAAGAGCCAAGTTTTTTGAAAACACTGCGCATCGCCTGGCGTTTCCTGTTTAATAAGCCGTCGAACACTGTGCCCAGTGGCAGCATTCCTGTGCATGAATTGAGCTTGGCTCAATTGCTCGCCGCCCCCGACCAGACCCTGTACCGGCTCGGTCACTCGACCCTATTAATGAAATTGCACGGTGCTTTTTTCCTCACCGACCCGGTGTTTTCTGAGCGTGCCTCGCCATTTCAATGGATGGGACCGCAGCGCTTCCACCAAGCACCAATCAGCATCGCCGACCTGCCACCGATCAAAGCGGTACTGTTATCGCACGACCATTACGATCACCTTGATCGCGCTGCCATTCTGCAACTGGCCGATAAAGTCGAATTTTTTCTCACGCCCATCGGCGTTGGTGAGCGCTTGATCAGTTGGGGCATTGCCGCGGAAAAGGTCAAACAATCGAGCTGGTGGCAAAGTCGCCGCTTGCATGAAATCGACTTCGTATTCACGCCGGCACAACATTTTTCCGGGCGCAGCCTGAGCGACTGCGATCAATCTTTGTGGGGGTCTTGGACTATCCTGACGCGCGACCAAAGAATTTTCTTCAGCGGCGACTCCGGCTATTTCCCCGGTTTCAAGCAAATCGGGGATGCCTACGGGCCCTTCGATCTGACCCTGATAGAAACCGGTGCTTATGATGAACAATGGCCCGACGTGCACATGCAGCCGGAACAATCGCTGCAAGCCCATCTCGATTTGCGCGGCAAGTATTTGCTGCCGATTCACAACGGTACCTTCGATTTGTCGTTGCATGCCTGGTACGAGCCGTTCGAGCGTATCGTGGCACTGGCGGCGGCCCAGCAAGTACGCATCAGTACGCCACAAATGGGGGAAGCGGTCGACATCAGCGAGCCGCAAGTGGGCCAGCGTTGGTGGTTGTTTCCCCATACCCGGCGCGAACCGATGGCCTTGCAAGCGGCACTGGCAGAGTAAACCAAGCTGGCAGAAATGGTCAAAATCTGAAAGATTTCTCGCAAGCAATTCGAGACAATGGATTCCTCGCTACTTCCCTGCGCCGCCATGCCCCATCCCTTCTCCCCCTCGGCTTTCTCATCCCGCGCGGCCAGCGCTTGGGCCGCAATCATAAAATCCGCACGAACACTCAAGCGACCATTCGTGCGTCTGTTGCGTGCGGTGCGGAACGAAGCCAGTGTAAAACTGGAAAAACCAAGCAAAGCCATGCGCGACGGTGCCTTGTATCTGCCGGAATTCCGTGGTCGTTTGGTGAAACAATACGCCTTTGATTCCAATCAACTCATTATGTCGAATGGCCAGTTGCTTCTGATACCAACAAAATCGCTGGCTGTGCCGCCCCTTACTGTCGCAGCACCTGCACCAGCAACTGAGGCTCGCATTGACAACAACACGCCGGTGCTTGAGCCTACGGCATCATCGAGTTCCTCGCTTGACGACACCTCGCTTAACGAGGCACTGTCTGAAATATCGTCTGATCCGTATGTCTACACCGACGAAGATTATGGGTTCAGCCAAGCTGACATCAAGGAATTGAGCAGATTAAGTCTGCCCGACCAGCTCGATGTCGCCGCCAGCCCAGCGCCACTCGCGCTGCAATTCACGCTCAGCGAAACCGATGCCACCCTGCCCAAGGCGCAGCACAATTGGCCGCCACTCAAACCGCAACATCATTTATCACTCCTGCGGGTGCGCAGTTGTCCGCAATTTCGGCTCTCCAGCCACCACGCCACGCGCCCGAGAATCGAGCCGATGCTATTCGGGACTAGAAATCCGGAACTCGATGTCCTCGTCACTCACTTGTAGCAGCCGAAAAAAAAGCCGCGATCGCGGCTTTTCTTCTGCTTTACTGCTGAACAACTTAATGGATCGTCGCAAGCGACGATGGAAAAGACTCTGGAAGCGGTTTGCATCCCCTCCCATCGCGTCGCTCCTTCGTCGCTCACCGGCCAAAAGAGGCTGTCGCAAAAGGGTAGTGAGTCGGTATCATTACCCTGACTGGTGGCCACGTCATTCCTGCGCGCTTTTGGCAGGAACCCAGCGGCGTTCGTGGTTAACTGAAAATGCCAGAAATTGTGGCATTTTCAGTGTGAAAAACGACGCTGGGTTCCCGCCAAAAGCATGCGGGAATGACGAGGTATACGGTGTTTCAGGTGTAAAAAAGCGTCCATCAGGCTTTTGCGACAGCCTCTGAAGGCCGGGGTTTCAAACCCTAGTCAGATTTTTGATGATAAGCAGTAACGCGTTCCACCTCATTCTTGGAACCGAGGAAGACCGGTACCCGCTGATGCAAAGCCGTCGGCTGCAAATCGAGCATGCGCACGCTGCCATTGGTGGCAGCACCACCGGCTTGTTCGACGATGAAGGCCATAGGATTGGCTTCATACATCAGACGCAATTTGCCGGCCTTGTCCGGTTCACGCAAATCGGCCGGGTACAGGAAAACCCCGCCGCGATTCAGAATACGATGTACGTCAGCCACCATGGAGGCGACCCAACGCATATTGAAATCGCGTTCGCGCGGGCCGGTTTTACCCGCCAACAGTTCATCGACATAGCGCGTAACCGGCGCATGCCAGTGACGCATATTCGAGGCATTGATAGCAAATTCACTGGTTTCCTGCGGAATTTGCATATTGCGCTGAGTTAATACCCAAGAACCCATTTCACGGTCGAGCGTGAAGCAATTGACGCCGTTCCCTGTGGTGAAAACCAGTACGGTTTGTGGGCCGTAGACGGCGTAACCGGCGGCGACTTGCTTGCTGCCAGGCTGGAGGAAATCTTGCTCAGTCGGTGCCGCCATCCCATCCGGTGCTTTGAGCACGGAAAAAATTGTTCCGATCGACACATTGACGTCGATATTGCTCGAACCATCCAGCGGATCGAACAACAACATGTATTCGCCCATAGGATAACGGTTAGGAATAGGATGGATGGTTTCCATTTCTTCCGATGCCATCGCAGCTAAATGGCCACCCCACTCATTGGCTTCGAGCAGAATCTCATTCGATAAAATATCGAGTTTCTTCTGTACTTCACCCTGAACATTTTCACTGCCTGCCGTGCCGAGAACTTCTCCCAGCGCACCCTTGCCGACCGCATGGCTGATGGTTTTACAGGCGCGCGCAACCACTTCTATAAG
Organism: Undibacterium sp. CCC3.4; assembly: GCF_034347425.1. Classification (GTDB taxonomy): domain Bacteria; phylum Pseudomonadota; class Gammaproteobacteria; order Burkholderiales; family Burkholderiaceae_D; genus Undibacterium. Next base: position 2,559,423 of record NZ_CP133779.1, on the reverse strand, counting down.
AAGCCGCAATTCGGCCGGAATCGAATTGTTGAGGCGCTGTTCTTCGACCAGATACTGGGTCAGGCTGACACGTTTCATAATGATCCTTATTGAGAGACAAAAGATGCGCTTCGTGCAGGGCGAAGCGCAGATAACACAAGCCGAAGCTTAAGCGGCGGCGGCCAAGGCTTTACTGACCACTTCCAGCACATCGTTCGAGAGTTTTTTACTGTCGGCCACTTTGCGTAAAGCGGCTTTCATTAATTCTTGCAAGGCCAACGGGTATTTCTGCCAGCGGTCGAGACTGCGTGCCAGACGGGCCGCCACTTGCGGGTTGGTTTTATTAAGAGCAATCACCAGTTCAGCCCATAAGGCGTAACCGCTGCCATCGGCAGCATGAAAGCGCGCCGGATTCGCGTTGCAAAAGCTGAAAGTCAAGCTGCGCGCGCGATTCGGGTTACCCAGTGTGAACGCGGCGTGCGCCATCAAGCCGCGCACCACGGCGACATCAGTGGTATCGGCCACGGCTTGCAAGGCAAACCATTTATCGATGACCAAGGCTTCTTGTTTGAAGTCGCGGTAAAATTTCTTCAGGCAGGCCAGCGCCTGTATGCGTTGCCTTGCATTGCCTTTGAAATTCGTCAGTGCTGCCAGCGCCGCCAAACGGTCTGTCATATTCTGCGCCTCGTCGAACTGCGTCAGTGCCAGCGCGAACGTGCTGCTGTCAGCCCACTCAAGCAAATAAGACAGGGCCAGATTTTTCAAACCGCGCTTGGCCATGGAAGCGGCATCGGGGCTGTACTTACCGGGCGTCAGATTACTTTCATACGCACTGAGCAATTCGACGCGTAAATGCTGCGTCAGCGTGCTGCGCATGAATTGCCGCGCGCGATGAATCGCTTGCGGATCGACTACCTCAAATTGTTCGGCAATCATCAATTCCGATGGCAGGGTCAACACCAGTTCGCGGAACGCCGGATCGAGCGTCGTGTCAGCGAGGGTGCTGCGTAGGGCGGCAATGAAGGCTTCATCGAGTTCCAGCGGCAGCTCGTCTTGCACGGCGCGAGTGAGCTTGACCAAACGGCGTGTGGCCAGACGCTGGCCGGCTTCCCAGCGATTGAACGGGTCGCTGTCATGCGCTAACAAGAGGCTGAGATCGGCATCGCTGTAGTCGTAGTCCAGCACCACTGGGGCTGAAAAATTACGCAACAGCGATGGCACCGGCGCGGCTGCCACATCGGTAAACAGGAAGCTTTGGCTGGCTTGGCACAATTCCAGCACCAGCGACGTGGCACCGGCCGTTTGTGGGTAAGCCTCGCAGTGCAACGCGATATCATTGCCGGCAGCATCGAGCAAGCCGAGCGCGACCGGAATATGGAACGGCAGTTTTTCTGCCTGCCCTGGCGTAGCCGGGCAAGATTGCGTCAGCGTCAGCGTATAACTGCGTTGTTCCGCATCATAGCTGCCGACGGCATGCACGCGCGCGGTGCCGGCTTGGCTGTACCAACGTTCGAATTGACTCAGATCGCGGCCGCTGGAATCGGCCATGGCGGCACGGAAATCATCGCAGGTCACGGCTTGGCCATCATGCCGAGCGAAGTACAAATCCATGCCTTTGCGAAAGCCATCATGACCGAGCAGGGTGTAATACATGCGCACCACTTCGGCGCCCTTTTCGTAAATCGTGACGGTATAAAAATTATTGATTTCCACAAAGGAATCAGGCCGCACCGGATGCGCCATAGGACCGGCATCTTCAGAGAACTGCACCTGACGCAATACCCGCACGTCTTCGATGCGCTTGACGGCGCGCCCGGTGGCACTGCCGACCAGGTCGGCCGAAAATTCTTGATCGCGGAAGACCGTCAAACCCTCTTTGAGCGAGAGTTGGAACCAGTCGCGACAAGTGACGCGGTTACCGGTCCAGTTATGGAAGTACTCATGTCCGACGACCGATTCAATGCCGGCGTAATCGATATCGGTTGCCAGACTCGGGTTGGCCAGGACAAACTTGGTGTTGAAAATATTCAAACCTTTGTTTTCCATCGCACCCATATTGAAGTCGCTGGTAGCGACGATCATGAAGCGATCGAGATCAAGCTCCAGACCGAAGCGTTGCTCATCCCAGTGTATGCTGTTTTTAAGTGAATCCATGGCATGCTGGGTTTTATCCAGATTTCCCGGCTCAACCCAGACTTGCAGCAAAACTTTGCGGCCCGACTGCAGACGATAATTTTCTTCTTGACACACCAACTTGCCGGCGACCAGCGCGAACAAATAAGAAGGTTTGTTGAATGGGTCTTCCCATTTGGCGAAATGGCGGCCATCACCGAGATCACCGTGATCGATCAAATTGCCATTACCGAGCAAGACCGGGAATTGTTTTTTATCACCGCGCAACATCACGGTGTATTTCGCCATCACGTCGGGACGGTCGGGGAACCAAGTGATCTTGCGGAAGCCTTCGGCTTCGCATTGCGTGATCAAATTGCCATTGGACGCGTACAAACCCGAGAGCGAGGTGTTTTTCTGCGGATTGATGAGGGTTTCAATTTCGAGCAAGATTTCATCAGGAGCATTACTTATACGCAATGTTTCGCCATCGATGCGATAAGCCGATTTTTTCAGATTCACGCCGTTCATGCGTAATTGCAATAACTTCAAGGAAGCACCGAACAACACCAGATCGCGCTCGCTGCTGTCATGATTGCGGCGCAGAGTGATGCGGGTAGCGACATGGGTTGCCTGCAAATCGAGGTCAAAACCCATTTCCACGGTGTCAACCCAAAAGCCGGGGGCGACATAATCTTTGCGAAAAATGCTAGTCGGGGTAGTCGCGATATCGTTACGCATGGGAGTGGTCTCTGGAAAATTAGGGAAAGATCAAAGTCTCGTGAACCTTGCTCAGACCCGCATTTTACCAATTGATGAAGCGCAAGGCATAAAAACCACCAAAATTTCGACGATTTAGCCTTAATCGACCAGACAAGGGCAGATTTTCAGCCATTGTGTGCGTTCTGAGGAACCGTTTGCGTGCGCCGCGGTCTGATACTTACACACCGATACAGCAATGCCGCCGCTTTCGCTCTATCATAGAGATCAGACCAAAACTGTCACCAGATACGGAGTTGATGATGAAACGTTTTATCCCTGCCGGGGTCATGCTGCTCACTTTATTCTTGAGCGGCTGTGCCAGCACCTTTACCAGTCAGGTCAGCAGTTTTCATGAATGGCCGGCCAATGCGCAGAACACCACATATATTCTGGAACGCGCGCCGGCGCAGGAAAATAATCCTGAATACAAATTTTATGAAAATACACTGCGCCAGCAGTTAGGCTTACATGGATTCTCCGAAGCAGCGCTCGGTGCCAAGCCGAATCTGAAAATCGGCATGCAATATGCAAGCAGCTTAAGCGAAGTGCAAGTTATGCCGCTATGGCAACCGAGCATGTATGACCCGTACTGGCGCATGCATTTCAGCCATGTCTATTATTACGGCCCCTACGGCAGCTACGGACCCTACTTCGGTCTGCGCCAATTTGCGCCGCGTCCGCTTGAGCTCAGCGTCAACCCTTATTATCTGCACCAACTCGACATCACCATGAGTGAAGTCGACAGTGAGCGCAAACTGGCGAACATCAAAGTCAGCAGCGAACAAGTATCGCCGCACATCAGTGAGTACATGCCTTATCTGATCGAGAGTGCGCTGTACGGCTTTCCGCAAAAAAATGGCAGCACCGTGACACTGGAACTGCCCTTGCACAAAGCCGAACCGGCCGCGGCCAGCAGGTAAGGGCAGTGCCGATGGAAAAGACTCTGGAAGGGGTTTGCATCCCCTCCCATCGCGTCGCTCCTTCGTCGCTCACCGGCCCCAAGAGGCTGTCGCAAAAGCCTGATCATTACCCACAAGTCAGGTCGATTACGCGCCCACCCATTCGCCCAATTCGTCATTGCCGCGCAGGCGGCAATCGAGTGGCGCGTACACGCCCTTTATATCTGTGATATCTGTGCTGCTCAGGCGCAGCAGGAGGTGTTCATTTCACAGAAAAAAGTGCCCTTGATCGACCTCTTACCCTGAAGGCACTGACGTGCCACTCGATTCCTTCCTACGCAGGAATGACGAGGCGAGAGCACGGGGAGTGACATGTCTGCCGTTAGGGTATTGAGTCGGTATCATTACCCTAACGGGTGGCCACGTCATTCCTGCGCGCTTTTGGCAGGAACCCAGCGGCGTTCGTGGTTAACTGAAAATGCCAGAAATGATGGTGTTTTCAGCGCTGAAAACGACACTGGGTTCCCGCCAAAAGCATGCGGGAATGACGAGGCTGTGGCATGCGGGAATGACGAGGCTGTGGCATGCAGGAATGACGAGGCTGTGGCATGCGGGAAAGACGCGGTATGCGGTGTTTCAGATATAAAAATCGTCCATCAGGCTTTTGCGACAGCCTCTGAAGGCCGGGGTTTCAAACCCTAGTCAGATTTTTGATGACTAAATAGTACAAACGTGTCGAGCCCCATAGCCAGCACGCTGGCTTCAGACCGAGCTGCTCTCAGGTAGAGACGTCCTGTTCGCCGCTGCCGCCAAGGATTGCGGCGCACTTCTGCGCGCACTTTAAAAACCAGTTTTCTAGCCATTTCAGCATCATTTTTGACGCAAAAAAAAATCGCAACGGTAACACCGTTAAATAAAAACGCGCAAACCCCTTGAAACATTTCAATACGAATCCTATTGATTCAATCTCAAAACCAGTAACTGTCTGATCGTAAGAGATGTGAGCCGTCTTTACAATTATACATGCATATTAGGTATCTCGACCCGACACTGACAGCGCTTTTCGTCTTATCAGCAAGTGTGCCGAAGTCAACTGCGAACAGCCGCGATTACCCCCTGTATGTATGCCGCACAGACGGAAGAAAGCAATGCAGATCAGAAAATAATCTGCGCTTTCCTCTAAAAAAACTTTTTTTATCACATGAAAAATTTTATGGAGCCATCTACTTTGAAACAGAAAATCAAGCTGCCAACTTCTCAGGAAATGACTGACAAGTCAGCCCCACACGGCACAGCAGCACCGGCGCTGGCCGTCTCCACTCACACCATTGAAGCAGCACGACCACCCCGTCCATCCGCCGATAAAGCCAAGTCCAAGCTGCTCGCCGATGTCGACGCCGCCCCAACAGTCACCGCGCCGGCCGCCACCGCAACGCCAGTCAATCTCGCAGCGCCCAGCGCACCGGCCTTCCGCCTGCTCGATAACAAAGGCAAGCAAACCGGCCAAATTAACAATGGCGACCGCACCGACGACAATACCACCATGATGATGGGCAACGCCAGACCAGGCGACACCATCGCCATCTACAACCATGGCCAGCAGATCGCCAGCGTCAAAGCCAAGGCTAACGGTTCCTGGACCTACGTGCCAACCCTTGAAGATGGCGCGCACACCCTCTCCATCGTCGTCAGCGGCATTGGCCGCGCCACTGGCCTCGCCAGCGAAGCCGTCAACTTCACCGTCGCCACCAAAGCAGCCCCAGTGATTGCACCACCCGCCTTCGAAATGTTCGATGATCTGGGCGCATTGGTGCAAGCCAATGGCTATGCCAGCTCGATTCAGCCGCAACTGAGCTATACCGATCCAACGCTGGCCAAGCACACCATCCATATTTATATCGATGGCAAACTGAGCGGCACAGCCGAGGTCGATGACAGCGGCTTCTGGTTTTACGCCCCGCCCGAGGAACTCTCACTCTCCGAAGGTCAGCACAGCGTCAGCGTGAGCGCCAGCTACCAAGATAATGTCAGCGCAGCAAGCGCGCCCTTCCAGTTCACCGTCGACATCACGCCGCCGGCAAAACCAACATTTACGGTCACCGACGAGCAAGCGCAACCGCTGTCAGAACTGACTGACTGCATGCTGCCACAACTGCAAGGCCAAGCAGAAATCGGCGCTACCGTCACCATCTACAACGGCGTCACAGAACTCGGTATTGCCACCGTCAATCCGGACGATAACAGCTGGAAGTTCGAGTTCGATGCACCACTTGATGATGGTGAATACCACTTCAAGATCCGGGTAAGCGATGCCGCCGGCAATCACAGTGAATTCAGCGAGCAGTTTGATTTCAACCTCGACACCAGCGTACCGCTGATCCCCCCCGCCACCCCCACCATTGCCATCGAAGGCGTGGTCGAGGCAGCGCTGAGCAACCATTCCCAGCCTACCCTCAAAGGCACGGGCCCGCGCAACACCCGCGTCAGCATTTTTGCCAACGATACAGAAATCGGCAGCGCCGACGTCGATCAAAATGGCGACTGGACTTTCCCGCTCAGCGCCGCGCTGAAAGACGGCACCTACCGCTTTAGCGCCATCGCCATCGACACCAGCCAGGCGCAAGTCATGCACAGCGCCGCCAGCGAGCCGGTCTACTTTACACTCGACGCCACCGCCACGGCCACACCAAGCTGCAGCGTCATCAATGAAGCCGGCATCGAGCTCGCTTCCGGCGGCACGCTTGCCAGCACCCACACCCGCCCTGTTTTGCATGGCAAAGGTACGCCCGGTGACTTTATCCGTATCGAAGGCCAAGGTGATGTGGTACTCGGCCGCGTGAAAATCGATAGCGCTGGCAACTGGACTTTCCCGCTCCCGCAAGCCCTGTCGAGTGGCGAGCATAGCTTCCAGATCAGCGCTTACGACTTGGCCGGCAATCCAGAGCAAACCATCAGCATGGCCTTCAGTATCGCCCCCGTTCCACTGAACATACCCGCAGCCCCCACCATCTTCATCGAAGGCATGGCAGCGGCAGCGCTGAGCAACCATTCCCAGCCCACCCTCAAAGGCACGGGCCCGCGCAACACCCGCATCAGTATTTTTGCCAACGATAATGAAATCGGCAGCGCCGACGTCGATCAAAATGGCAACTGGACTTTCCCGCTCAGTAGCGCGCTGACAGACGGCACCTACCGCTTTATTGCCATCGCCATCGACGCCAGCCAGACGCAAGTCGTGCACAGCGCCGCCAGCGAGCCGGTCAGCTTCACTCTCGACGCTACCGCCACGGCCGCACCGACGGAGGTCTTCATCACCACGGGTGCCGGCATCGACGTCACTTCCGGTGCCACGCTTGCCGCCACCGATACCCGCCCTGTTTTGCACGGAAAAGGTACGCCTGGCGACTTTATTCGCATCTCAGACAGTCGGCGTGTTCAATACGGCACCGTTCAAATCGATGACAACGGCGACTGGACTTTCCAGTTCAAAAACCACCAGTCGATTGGCGCGAAGAGTTACATAATCAGCGCTTACGACTTGGCCGCTAATCCGGTGCAATCCATCATTGTCGATTTAACCATCCCGCCCGCAGCGCCCACCATTGCCATCGTCGGCCTGGCCGAGGCAGCGCTGAGCAACAATTCCCAGCCTATCCTCACCGGCACTGGCCTGCGCAACACCCGCGTCAACATTTCTGCCAACGATACAGAAATCGGCAGCGCCGACGTCGATCAAAACGGTAACTGGACTTTCCCGCTCAGCGCCACGCTGACAGACGGTAGCTACAGCTTTAGCGCCATCACCGTCCACACCGCCAAAGCGCCAGGCACGCAAAGCCCCCAAGTCACACACAGCGCCGCCAGCGAACCGGTCAGCTTCACTCTCGACGCTACCGCCACGGCCACACCAAGCTGCAGCGTCATCAATGAAGCCGGCATCGAGCTCGCTTCCGGCGGCACGCTTGCCAGTACCCATACCCGCCCTGTTTTGCAAGGCAAAGGTACGCCCGGTGACTTTATCCGCATCGAAGGCCAGGGCAATGTGCTACTCGGCCGCGTCGAAATCGATGGCGATGGCAACTGGACTTTCCCGCTGCCGCAAGCCCTGTCGAGTGGCGCGCATAGCTTCCAGATCAGCGCTTACGACTTGGCCGGCAATCCGGAGCAAACCATCAGCATGGATTTCAGCATCGCCGCAGCGCCGGTGATTACCCCTGTCGTCGAGATCGACATTGATGCACCGGCGAAACCGAGCTTCGACGTCTGGGATAGAATCAAGGGCTACAGCCAACTGCAAGAAGGTGACACCATTGATGATCCGCGCCCGGTCTTACAAGGCAGCGGCATCCCAGGACATGTGATTCGCATCTACGATGGCGACACCCTGCTGTTGACCAACGTCATTAATTCATGCGGTAAATGGCGCGCTGATCTGATGCAGGATTTAGGGAATGGTGCCCATCAGTTCCGCATCACCGAAACCGATCTGAACGGCAAGACCAGCCAATTCAGCGATCCGCTGAACTTCCAACTCGATGCCACCGATTATCTGGCCAGCGTTGATCATCTGAGCCTTGTCGTACGACATGCGGTAGCGGACGATGATTTTCCGCGTATCTATTTCACCTCATCGCACCGTGGCAAGCTCCACATCAAAATTTACGATGACGGCGGTGATCTGATACAGGATAGCGTTGTCTCGCTGCCGGAAGGGAATTTCAGCTACGGACCAGGCTGGCTGCTGGAAGGCAATTATCGTTTCGAAGCTTCGATCAGCAACGATACCACCGGTCAACCCGGCGACTGGAACGCCGCGCATGCTGACGCCACTTGGAGTCGCCCGGTCAGTGGCACTTTTGCCAGTGTCGCGCCGGAAGGCTCAAGCTGGCATCGCGCCGCGCCGCTCGCGCAAGAAGAACTGTCCGGTATCGAACAACTGGCCGATGGCGAACGCAGCACCGCAGAACCGCAAACGGCCGAAGCAACACTGCCGGTCGGCGCAGAGGTCGCAGTCAAGCAACTCGCAACACTGCCGTTTTCCATCGAGCAACTGTTGGCAGCCGCGCCAACAGAGTTCAGCGATCTGCCAGTCTTCGCGCCGGCGTCCACGCCAGCATCGCTATCGGAAACGCTGGCGGCCGCCTCCAGCGCCGCTTATCTGAGCGCTTGCCAAATCGAGCAATTGATGCAGCAACAAGAGGCCGGCCTGATGTATTGATACGACTGAGCACCAAGCAGCCCATCCGCGGCCAACTCACAAACAACTGAGCACGCTGCGGTAACAGGTTTGCCGCCAGTTTCATCGCCACGGTCAGCATGGCAGCAATGTGATGCTGACAAAATTTGATGGTTCTAACAGCACGCGATCCAGCCAGCAGCACTCGCTTGATCGCAGGGGATAGTGCGGCTTCCGCCATGGCGCGGCACCCCAATGCCTGAGCTGACCGAGCTGACTATGGCCTGCACCTGCAGCCGCCATAGTCATGCCGCTTAGCTTGAAGTAAGCCGAAAAAAATGCAAATCAGAAAATAAGCCGCTTTTTTAAAAAAATGCGCTTACCCCTAAATTTTTATGGAGCAATCCACTTTGAAACAGAAAATCAAGCTGTCAACTTCTCAGAAAATGACTGAGCAGCCCCCCCACACCACAGCAACAGCGCTGGCCGGCGCCAACCACAACATTGCGGCACCACAGCCGCTGCGTCCGGCCTCGAGCAAGGCCAAGCCCAGCCTGCTCGCCGAGGTCGACACCGTGCCAGTAGCCGCGACTGGCAGCGCTGCCAGCGCAGCGCCAGTCACCGTCGCCGCACCCAATGCACCAGTGTTCCGCCTGCTCGATAACAAAGGCAAGCAAACCGGTCAAATTAAAAATGGCGATCGCACCGACGACGACACGACTATGATGATGGGCAACGCCAAGCCCGGCGACACCATCGCCATCTATGACCATGGCCGCCAGATCGCCAGCGTCAACGTCAAGGCCAACGGTTCCTGGACTTATGTGCCCACGCTCGACGATGGCGCGCACAGCCTTTCCATCGTCGTCAGCGGCCCTGGCCGCGCCACTGGTGCAGCGAGCGAAGCCGTCAGCTTCACCATCGCCACCAAAGAAGCCTCAGCGATTGCGCCACCCGTCTTCGAGATAGTCGACAATCTGGGCCAAGCAATCGAAGCCAACGGCTATGCTGGCTCAAACCAGCCGCAATTGAGCTATACCGATCCAGCACTGGCCAAGCACACTATCAACGTTTATCTTGACGGCAAGCTGATCGGCTCAACCGATGTCGATGAAACCGGCTTCTGGTCTTACTCGCCCAACTTCGAACTCGACGCAGGCCAACACAGCCTCAGCGTGAGCGCCAGTTACGAAGCGCATGTCAGCGCAGCGAGCGCGCCGTTCCTGTTTACCGTTGACATCACGGCACCAAAGCTGCCCGAATTTCATGTCAGCAACGCTGCCAGTGAAGTCATCGCCAATGGCGCGACCATCGACACCCTGCGCCCTACGCTGTCAGGCAGCGGCGAAGCCGGCAACATCATCTATGTCTTCGGCAATAGTGGTGAACTCGGTACTGCTGAGGTCGATCAATTCGGCAACTGGAAGCTTGATCTCGCCACCGATCTTGAGCTCGGTGTCAATGATCTGACCGTGTATGCCATGGATGCTGCCATGAATTCCAGCGCGGCAAACTCGCTGAGCTTTACCATCGTCGACAGCCTCGCAGCTGTCATTGAACCTGTCGTTGAACCTGTCGTTGAACCTGTCGTTGAACCAGTGACAGAGCCGGTCATTGCGCCTGTCACCGAAGCAGTCGTCGTTGCCGGTGCACCGGACAAACCGACATTTTTCGTCTACGACAATGAGGGTGCTTACAGCAATGCTGGTCATTTTGGCATACTCTTTGACGATGGACTGACCGATGACAATACGCCGGAAATTTTTGGCCAAACCGAGGCACCAGCCGGTAGCCTGGTCACCATCTACAACAAGGGCGAGGTAATCGCCATCACCCGTGTTGAGCCCAATGGAAACTGGAACTATAAACAAATCACCGCGCTGGACGATGGCCAATACCAACTGAGCGTCACTATCACCGATCTGGAAAACCGTGTCAGCCCTCACAGTGACATCATGCCCATGACGATAGACACGCAGGCACCAGAGAAATTAAGCGACATCCTCATCACTGATGGCGTCGGCTACCAATACGGCGGAATCGCCCAAAACGCTAGCAGCGACGACGCACGACCAACTTTGTCCGGCCGCGGCACACCTGGCGACATCATATCTATTTTTGAACTCTTTTACCCTAGCACACCTGGCAATGGCACACCTGGCGACATCATATCTATTCCTGGACTCCAGGACCCTGGCACATCTCTCGCCCATGCCAAACCCGGTGCCGATGGTAATCCCTTGCCCAGAAAAGTATTTGTCGCCAATACCGAAGTCGATGCCGATGGCAATTGGTCGGTGCGTGTCGACAAGCTGGCCGATGGCGCACACCGTCTGGTAGCCGAAGCCACCGATGCCGCCGGCAATAACAGCGTACAGAGCGAGGAACTGCATTTCACGACCGACACCACGTATGACGTCCACCCTATCGTGGCAGGCAAACCAAACTTCAACGCCCCCGACTGGTTCGCCAATGGCACCACCAATCTTGTGCGCCCACAATTTTCCGGAACCGGCAAGCCAGGCGAGCAAATCACCCTGATCGGCAATGCCGGTATCGCGCTCGGCACGGCCGAAGTCAATCCGCAAGGCATCTGGTCGCTGACCATCAGCGCCGATCTGCTCTCGGGTGTACAACGCCTGAGTCTGCGCGCCGTCGATGCCGATAACAATGTGACTATCCATGCCAATGCCCTGTCCTTCGTCAGTGACTTTGAAGCACCAGAGCAGCCCTACTTTCAGATCAATGACACCGTTGGCGAGATTCAGGGCGGCTTGCTCGACCACGCGAGCACCGATGATCCGCGTCCACTGCTGAACGGCTTCGGCGAACCGGGCGGGCGCGTTGACATCTATGACAATGGTGATTTCCTCGGGCAAGCCACGGTGACACCCGAACGCGTATGGTCGTTCCAACCGCTGACTGATCTGGCCGATGGCAAACACGATCTCACCATCAGCATCACCGATCTGGCCGGCAATGTCAGCGAGATGAGTCGGCCGCACAGTATCACGATCGACCCAACACCGGCCATCGTCGAACCGGCACCAGTGCTGGACGCAAGCCAAGCCTTCCATGTTGTCAATGCCGCCGGAGTAGAAATACTCAACGCCGACACCAGCACCGTGAAGCAGGTCAATCTGTCGGGCAACGCGATAGCCGGCGCCACCATCTCCATCTATCACAACGGTACCTGGATCGCCTCGGTGCCAGTCGACGCACAAGGCACCTGGTCGCTGCCAAATAATCTACAGCTTGAGGACGGGGCGCACATTTTGTCAGCCAGCGTTACCGCCCCCGGCAGCGCCGTCAGCACCCCGCTCGGCGAACTCGACTTCAATATCAGCGCTAACTTACAAGCTGGTTTTGCCGTAGGCGGCGCGCACATCGATGGCTTCAGTGCGCATCCTACGCTCTCAGGCTACGGCATACGCGGCGACAAAATCACTGTCTACACCCAGGATGGTCAAGCACTGGGCGAAGCCATAGTCGGCCGTGACGGCAGCTGGACGCTGACCACAACGGTCGCCGTGGCACAAGGCTATCAAAGCTTGAGAGTGCGCGCCACCACCGCGGACGGCGAACCGCGCGAGGTTCCTTACCACCATAGTTTTGTGAGTGTCGTGGTCGATACGATCGCGCCGGGCAAATCTAGCATCGCGCTGCAGCCAAGCGATAGTCATGACGGTGATGCCGAGAGCACGCTTAACTCGCGTCCTACCCTTTGGGGTAGCACTACTGAAGGCGCGCCGCGCGATAGCTCGCTGTACACCGCCACCATCTACGATCAGCAGGGTGGCATTCTGGGCCAGAGCGAGGTTGACGGGGATGGTACGTGGTTCTTCCAACCGAGCGCAGATCTGCCAGAAGGCACGCACGCTCTGACCGTAATCATTCGCGATCAAGCCGGCCATGTCAGCGAAATCAGCGATGTGCTGAACTTGAGCATATTGCCGGGCGCAAGCGCGAGCAAACCAATCGAGACGGACGACAGCGCGCTGGTGTCCACCGCCTGGCTGATCAATGGCATGAGCAACACGGCCCGGCCTACCCTGTCCGGCGCTGGCATCAGCGGCGACAAAATTGTCATCTACGACCAAAGTGGCATAGAACTCGGCCGCACCAGCGTCGGCGAGAATCAGCGCTGGACCTTCACGTTCGATCACAACCTGGCTGAAACCAGCCATACGCTGAGCATCGTTGCTCTCGACAGCAACAATGACTACCGCGCCATCGAAGATCTGCTGTTTACCATTGATACCGAGCGGCCGGATCAGCCTTACTTCAGTGTGTCCATCGATGAGGGAGCGGGAGGCAGCGTCGGCGTGCTGAGAGGGGACAGCACCGAAGACCGCCAACCCATCCTGCACGGACGAGAAGGCCGCAGCGGCAATGATGTCCATAGCATGATCATCATGGACAACGGCAAGCAAATCGGCAGCAGCCTGGTTGATCCAGACGGCAGTTGGTCTTTCACGCCGAGCGAAGATCTGAGCCTAGGCTCACACCGCTTCACAGTGATCGCGGTCGATCTGGCTGGCAATCATAGTCTGGCCAGCACGGCCAAAGAGTTCAGCATCGTCGATAGCGATGCCACACAGTCAGCGCGCACCAGTATGGAAAACAGCGAGCAAGATCTGCTGAGCCAACTGTTGCACATGGCCAGTCAGCCCACAGAAGCGCCATCTGACACCGTACTCGCGCAGTCCGATCTGCTGGCTCAAGGCGCTATCGATCTGCTGCCACCGTACCAAGCAGTCGACCACGTTGCGCCAGCCACGGCAGAAATGGCCGCGGCAATGACACATTATCAGTCGATGACACTGATCGATGAGTTGCAGTTACAGCAGGATCTCAGCTTGTCTCTGTAAACCATTGCCGACGTGTTAACAACACCCGGCATGCAACAAGCCGGAGGCGTCAGCGCCTCCGGCACAAATCAGCAACACACCAAGCCGCCTGCCGATGCAGGCGAACTAATACAAGATTTTTATAGGATTTTTATGATGCACTCCACCTTAGCACGCCAACCATGGCGCCCGGTTTCTTCGGTCAGCGTCTTGCTGGCAGCCTTAGTGTTATCCGCCTGCGGCGGCGGCACGGATAGCCCGGCCGTCAATGCCGACGCGCGCAGCGGCTTGATCGGCGCAAGCGATGAACTACACACCGCCTCACCGCAACCAGACGACACGTCCACGCCCGTCATCGCCGCCGACGGCGCGGTACCGGCCTCGGCCCCGGCCGCATCCGCCACACCGAGTTTCACCCGGATCAGTCGCCAGGCACAGCCGCCAGGTCTGAGCTTTATCTCCATGATGCCTAAGCTGCCCAAACCAGGTAACGCCGTAATCATCAATGGCAGCGGTTTTTCCACCGGCATCAAATTATTCTGGGGCGAAACCGAATTGCCGGTGACCTATGTTTCTGGCAACCGCATTACCTCCAAAATACCGGCTAATACACCAGGCGGCACGTTCGCACTGCGCTTGCAGCGCGAAGATGGCGCAACGGTTAACGGCCCCTATGTCGGACCACCGGTAGCACCGAAAGTCAGCGCGATGAGCCATGCCAAGGCTCAGGTCGGACAAGCCGTGCGCATCACCGGCGAGCGCATGTATCTGGTCGAACGCATCAGCATGGGCGAGCAAACCGCAACGATACAAAAACGCAGTAATACGGAAGTGGAATTCCTGGTACCGACCGGCGCCGCCAGCGGCTCGGTCGTCCTGCACCATCGCCGCGACGATGGTATGGGCAGCGCTACCGATTCTTTCTCGGCCGGCATACTCACCGTAGAAAACCTCGCCGCCAGTCTGCAATTAGGCGATATCGATCTGGCGCAAAGCTATATGCACTCGGTTAACCAACCCCAGCTCAGCCCCTATCTGCGGATTGTTCCTGGCCGTGCCATGATGATACGTGTGCGCTTCAAAGAAGGCAGCGTCAACTCAGAAACCAAACCGGACGTACGCCTGACTGTCAAAAAAGGCGATGCATCGAAAGGCACACAACAGCAAATGACCGTGCGCATGAATGGCCCAGCAACCGGCAGCCCTGAAATTCCCGCTCATGGTGCCAGCCTCGAGAGCAGCCACAGCTATGTCATTGCGGCCGAATGGGTGCAACAGGGCTTCGAGTTTTCCATCGAAGCCAAAGACTTGCGCACCCCAGATAAAATCGAACGCTTTGCTTACGTGCCCGCTCCCGGCGTTCTTGGTCTGGCAACGTATAAGAAAGTGCATTTTATCCCACTCAAAAGCAATGGTAATCCGACGATGACAGCGGCGACGATGGAAAACTTGAAAAAGGAAATTCGCCAAGCCTTCCCGCTCAGTGAAATCGATTTTGTCACGGAAAAATCCGACCCTCTCGCCTCGCTGTACGCAGCGCAGCATGATGATGTAAAAGCTGTCTACCGCATCAATCAAATCCGCGAAGCATCGAATCCGAAAAGCTACGATTTGTATTACGGAATTAAGACCAACTACAACATTAGCTCTGGGAGGGCATTCTTTGGCGGCAACGCTGCCGTCGGTGGCCACGGCCGCGGTGTGACGCTGCATGAACTTGGCCATACTATGGGGCTGCACGACCTGTATAACCAAGAGTACTGGTATCCATACACAAATGCCAGCGCAAGCTCACCAGCTGATATGTCTCAGATCACAGCCGCAACACCGCTTTACCCTATCTGGCTGGGGCCAGACGCGTTCATCAGCGCAGCGACTGGGAAAAATAATTATCCTCTGGGACCCACTGGAACCGGTTGGATTATGCGCTCGCTGGATAACTGGCAATTCCAACGCAGCGATGGCGGCGGCCGCGACCTGATGGATAGCGGTTCGAATTTGGATAGTTTTTCCGATTATTCATTTGCCGCGATGTATGCGCATCTGGAACGCACCTCACCGCTTAGCGCCAAGCCAGTTGGACATTCGCAAGAAGTCGTCAGCCCCGTCATTCATGTAACGGGTACCATCGACAGCACGCAATCGCGCAGTCGATTGTCGCCGCTCATGCGCAAACTCGGCACGCCTGACACCTATGCCGTCTCACCCGTCGTGGCGGCCAAAAAGAACGATGTCATGCTGGAAGTGCAAACCAATCAGGGCGTCTACCTGTATCCATTGACGATACAAAAACCGACACATAGCAAAGCCACCGATGATGCGTATTTTTCAGCCACCATTACCGCCATCGACCAGATCAAATCGATACAACTTGTTCGCGGCAACAACAAGCTGGCAACGGTGGGCGCACAAGCCGCGCCGCTGGCAAGAAATGCCCTGCCAGTGCCAGTATTGGCAGGTGCCAAAACAAGCTCATGGGGCAGCTACCACATCGACGGCAAGCAAATGACGCTGAACTGGGATGCCAAACGCTGGCCATGGATGAGCCTGACAAAAATCACCGATCAAGGTATTCAAGCCGTGGCGGTGATGGAAACCGGCGGGGTGTTCCAGACCGAATGGAGCGCCGATGCACGCAGCATGACGATCGGCCTGAGCGACGGTATCAACACTAAAATAGAAGAAGTGCAATTCTGAGCAGCGCCATAAACTGAGGCGTACTTTCGGGCCAATCTTTTCCACCCCGCCTTCTATTTTGAAGTGCGGGGTTTTTTTAGGGGTTCGGCGCGGCCAGTTACCCTGAACTGGCCTTGCCGTTGGCACCCTGTTCCAGCCAGTCGACGAATTGTCCGCCAGCCTTGTAGATACGGAATACTGCCCCATAGCTATCGTAGCGGCTATTGACTTGGTTGACCTGGTTGGCATAATTATCGCTCTCGGCCGAAAGCACGTCGAGCAGGCTGCGCTTACCAAGGTAATACCATTGTTCAAAAAATGCCTTGCGCACGGCGGTGGTTTCTCGCGTCAGGGCAGCATAAGAGCGCTGCCGTTCGGTCTGGGTTTGATTATCTTGATGAGCGGCGCGGACCATGAATTCCTGATCGAGCAAAATCTGCTCGCGCCGCTCGCGACTCGCGCCAGCGCGCAGCTTGGCGGCCGCCACCGAGGCCGAGCTCGCACCACCGTCGAAGCCAACCCAGCTGAGCGTCAGCTTGGTATTCCACGGTTGTGAGCGGCCGTAAACGTCATCGCCGAAAGCCTTGTTAAAAACCCAGTTAAGCTGCGGCTTGGCAGCGGCGCGCAGCGCATCGGCCGAGGCATCAGCGGCAGCGGCTTCATGGCCGGCCTGCAGCACCAGCGGATTGCTGTTGGTCCGCGCCAACACCTCGCTCAGCTGCGGGGCCTGCGGCTCGCTGTCGGCCGGGCCGAGCATTTTGGCATAGTCGGCACCACTGAGCTTGCGTAGATTGAGCTCGGCTTCGCGCACCTTGGTGGCATAATTATCCCGCCCGATTTCGGCTTGCAGCAGCTTGGCTTTCGACTGTATCAGTTCGCTCAGACGACCGCGATCGGCCTTGACGATTTCTTCCATCATGGCCACCAAAGCGCGCATGCGCTCGACATAGGCAACGCTGATATCGGTCAAAATTTGGGCGCGGCGTAGCTCAAGCACGCTACCGGCCACTTCATAGGCCGATTCTTCGAGCGCGCTACGGTAACGTTGGCGCGCCGCGTTTTCGGCGTGGTTACGGCTTTTCTCAGTTTGGTCGATGCGGCCCCAGTCAAATACGGGAATGACGGCACTCATGCTGAGCTGCGCCACGGCATCGGGCATTTCGGCCTCGGGCGAGCCACCGAAGCGGGCCTCGGGACTGGCGGCATTAATTTCTAATTTTGGCCAGCGTTGCCCCTTGACCGCGGCCACATCAGACTGCGCCGCATACCATTCCGCCTGATATTGCCGTATGCTGGGATTATGCAGCATGGCGGTCTGGACTATCGGCACCAAGTGCGGCAAGCCAGAGCGGCCGGCCGGGTCGCCGGCAGCGTCATCACCGACCCAGCGCTCGAGCACAACGGCGAATTCGTCGCCAGCACCGCTGCGCAGCCGGACTGCCGGTTCGCTTGGCAGCGCGTCAGCGCCGTCGGCCGAGGCAAGCTTCTGTCTGGCACTCCCGTGTAATCCGGCGAATGTCGAGTTCGCCGATGGCAGCAGCTCATGCATCATTGTGATGCGGCCATGAGCCGGTTGTAGCAGAAACAACAGCAGACCAGCGCAGCACAGCAGCGGGGGTAGCGCTTGTGGGGGCAGATTTTTTTTCAACATGGTCGAATTACTCATAGCATTTTGTTCTGACGGGTCTATCCGTATCACCGTTCCCGGAACGCTTCGCGGGCTTTCAAAATCGGCTTGAGCAGATAGTCGAGTATCGTCTTCTCGCCAGTGCGAATTTCCACTGTCGCGGTCATGCCGGGAATAATGGGCAGCGATTTGCCGCCGGCTTCCAAGCTGCCGTGCTCAGTCAAGACCAACGCGCGGTAATAGGTTTCATCTTCAGCGCCGGCGACGCGTTGCTCATTATTGAAGGTGTCCGGACTGATGTGTTGTAAAGTACCTTTCAGTCCGCCGTAGACGCCATAGTCGTAGGCGCTGATTTTCACCGTCGCCGCCAAACCAGGTGTCAGGAAAGCAATGTCGCCCGGCTTGATCTTGGCTTCTACCAACAGCTGGTCTTCGAGCGGTATAATTTCCATGATCACTTCGCCAGGCTGGATCACCGCACCCAGACTACTGACCCGCACATTCTTGACGGTGCCACGTACCTGCGCCAGCACGGTGGCCTGGGTCACCATGTCGGCTTGGCCGACCACCCGTTCTTCAGTCTGGTCGAGTTCGGCTTCGGCGCGCCCAAGTTCCGTATTCGCATCGGCCTGAAAGCGGTTGCGTAATTCCGTCATCTGGGTGCGCAAATCATTGGCCTGCCTTTGCATGCGTAAAATTTCCACCTGTGAAATGAGTCCCCGTTCTGCCAGCGGCGTCGTCAACGTCAATTCATTCATCACCAATTCATAACTGTTTTGTACCGCAGCGATGCTTTGTTCCAGCGCCTGGCGGCGCGACTGATAGGACAGTGTTTGCTGCTGCACTACGGCTTTATGTTCCGCCACATCATCCGGAAACTGCAAAGGCTGGCGATACGCTTCGGCTTTGAGGCGCGCAATATCGGCCTTGAGGCTGATTTTTTTTGACAGCCCCTCGCGATAGGCGGCATTGGCGCGAGTCGGATCGATTTTGAGCAGAATCTCGCCCTTCTCGACCACTTGCCCTTCGCGCACTTTGAGATCGACCAGAATACCGCCGTCGACGCTTTGCACCACTTGTTCGCGGCTTTTAGAAATAATTTTAGCATTGCCGCGGGTAACTTCCTCGACCCGTGCAAAATACGCCCAGACCAAGCCAGACAGCATGACCAGCGCGACCAAATAGAGCACCAGGCTGCTGCTGGTCGGCGACTGCGCCATCATGGCATCTTGGATGTCATCGATGAAGGCGGCGTCGCCGGCGCGTAAGCCGGGGCGTTGCTCGGCGCGGCGCGCGGGCTGGCCGAGCGAGAATCTGAATTGACCGCGCCAAGCGCTGAAGGCAGTCCGAAGAGCGGCGATTTGACTGCTAATTTCCATCATGCTGCTTTCTTTGCCGGGGCAGCCAAAGCCGCCAACACTTCAGTCTTGAGTCCATCGGAGACTACCTTGCCATCGTCGATGACGATGATGCGCTCGACCAGCGCCAGCAGCGAGGGCCGATGGGTAACGATGAGCACGGTCTGCCCTTCGATCGAGCGCGCCAGATGCTCCATAAATTTGCTTTCGGTCTGGCTATCCATGGCACTGGTCGGCTCATCGAGCAGCAGCAGTTTGGGGCGACACAGCAGGCAACGCGCCAGCGCTACCAATTGGCGTTGTCCACCCGAGAGCGATTGTCCCATTTCACCGACTGGCAAGTTAATCCCGAGCGGATGTTTTCTGACCATCTGCTCCAGCCCGACCAGTTGCAGTACACGCATGATTTCTGCGGCGCTGGCCCCCGGATGGCCGATCGTGATGTTCTGCCGCAGGGTACCGTAAAACAGGCGACTGTCTTGACCAACATAGCCAACCGCACGGCGCCAGTCGGCCGGATCGACCTGAGCGGCGTCGATGCCGTCACATAACACCTTGCCTTCGACCGGCAAGTACAAACGCGCGATCAGGCGCAACAGCGTCGATTTACCGCTGCCGACGCGACCGAGCATGGCCACCCGTTCACCGCTGCGTATCTGCAAATTAATATCCTGCAAGATGGTCGGGGTGGGCTGGTTGCCTACCGCAGGATAAGCAAATTTCACTTCTTGCAGAGTGATCTGGCCAGTCAACTCTGGTTTGGGCAAATAATCCGTTTGCGGATCGCGGTCAATCGGCATTTCCATCAAGCGGTTCAGCGAAGTCAGAGCTGCCTTGGCTTGCTGAAATCGCACTGCCAGACCAACCACTTGCCCAAGCGGCGCAATGGCGCGGCTGGCCAGCATCACCGAGCCGATCAAGGCACCCTGAGTCAGGCTACCGTCCTTGATCAGATACACCCCAACGACAACCATAATGACGGTTTCAAATTGCTGCATGAAGGTGAAAAAATTGGTCGTCAAAGTCGACAAACGCTTCGATTTCATCGAGGTCGCCGACGACAATGCACTGTAACGCTCCCAACGCTGCTGCATAAAACCTTCGCCGCTGACGGCTTTGAGTGCTTCCATGCCGTCGATGGCTTCAATCAGCACGCCCTGCTTGAGCGAGGATTCCTGTAGATTTTCTTTCATGGCACGCGCCAGCGGCCATTGAATAATGACACTGACGATAATGATAATGGGAATCATCATCAAAGGAATCCAGCCCAACGGCCCACCGATCATAAAGATCACACCGACAAACAGTAAGGTGAAGGGCAGATCGGCAATCGAGGCGAGTGTCGCCGAGGTGGCAAAATCGCGCACCGATTCGAATTCGCGCAATTGGTTGGCAAAGGCACCAGTCGAAGCCGGTTTGTGTTCCATACGCACCGATAGTGCTTGTCGAAATAACATTGAGCCCATGATCAAATCGGCTTTTTTACCCGACAAATCGAGCAGATAGGCCCGTACGAAGCGCGCCAGAAATTCAAACAGCATCGCGCAAGATACGCCGATGGCCAGCGACCACAAGGTCACGAAGGCATTATTAGGCACCACGCGGTCATACACATTCATGGTAAAAAAGGTGCCCGATAAAGCCAGCAGATTGATCAGCAAGGTCGCCAGCGCGGCACTCAGATAGGCGCGCTTATAACGCCACAGGGTGCGCAGCAGCCAGTGGCCGGCTGCTTCCGGTTCGGGTTCACCGGCGCGGCCGTCAGCCATGGCCTGCGGCTTGACCAGAATGGCAAAGCCGGAATACGCTTGGTTCAGTTCGGCAATCGTCATCAGGGCCGGTGCATCGCCGAGTTCTGGCATCCACACGCGCGCCAAGGTTTCCCCCTCATCATTGCTATCAAAGCCGAGCAACATGCAGCCGCCATGATCCTTGCGCAGCAAAACTACCGGCAACAGTAGCGTCGGTAAAGCCAGTACTGCACGCTCGACAATGCCACCGGTCAAACCGGCATTGGCCAATGCTTGCAAGGCCAGCGATGGCGTAAACTTGCGACTTTTCGGCAGACCGGCACACAGCGCGGCTATACTGCGCGACAATTTATAGTGTCCACACAACCACGCCACGCA
Source organism: Undibacterium sp. CCC3.4 (assembly GCF_034347425.1). GTDB lineage: Bacteria > Pseudomonadota > Gammaproteobacteria > Burkholderiales > Burkholderiaceae_D > Undibacterium. The sequence continues at coordinate 2,537,855 of NZ_CP133779.1, read as the reverse complement.
GCGTAACAAACTGTCGGAATCTGACAGCGCATCATGGTCGGCATGGATGCTCGCCTCGAGTTGTTCACTTGTTTCAAGTTCTGTCGTCGGCGCTTTCGCGCGGTTCAATTCACTCATCATTCTTCCTTACTGCCAGTCGGTACACTACTGACTGGAATTCCGCCAAAGTAAGTACACTGGCGATAACAATTCGCTCGCACCTGCGCCTCAATTGCCTGCACTGGCAGCAACTTTTGAGGGCGGGCGGCGGGATAGTGATGCATCCGGAATCAGGCAAGGCTGCGATGCCGGCATAAAAAAATTCAAGCAAGCAATACATCGCCCGTATCAGACAATCACCGGAGATATCAGCAAGATGGCTATGCGTTTGCTAGAAAATGGCGCAATACATTGAGTATAGGCATAATTATAAAGGAGGCGAATCACACAATCGATATGACAAGTATGAATTGAATTTCAAATTAATAAGACTTGTATCAAAATATTCTCAAACCATTTTTATCCAGCCGATTCGGATCAGAGAAACCGCGCTACAACATCCAACAACTTAATGGATCCTCGCAAGCGACGATGGAAAAGCCTCTGGAAGGGGTTTGCATCCCCTCCCATCGCGTCGCTCCTTCGTCGCTCACCGGCCAAAAGAGGCTGTCGCAAAAGGGTAGTGAGTCGGTATCGTTACCCTGACTGGTGGCCACGTCATTCCTGCGCGCTTTTGGCAGGAACCCAGCGGCGTTCGTGCTTAACTGAAAATGCCAAAAATTGTGGCATTTTCAGTGTGAAAAACGACGCTGGGTTCCCGCCAAAAGCATGCGGGAATGACGAGGCTGTGGCATGCGGGAATGACGAGGCTGTGGCATGCGGGAATGACGAGGCTGTGGCATGCAGGAATGACGAGGTATGCGGTGTTTCAGGTGTAAAAAACGTCCATCAGGCTTTTGCGACAGCCTCTTTTGGCCGGGGTTTCAAACCCTAGTCAGATTTTTGATCAACATCGAGTTGCACTTCGTAGTTGAATCCGCCATACATTAACTTATCGGCTCAGGCCGGCGGATCACGCAGGGCTTCGACCAAGGCGCGATCAACCAAAGACTCTAAAGAGATGCGCACGGCGTCACCATTGCGTAATTTGGCCACTAATTCATCGCTGGAAATTGAAAATGAATCGTGGCCTTGGCGATTGCTGAAAATATACCGACTGCGCTTCGGACTCACCCAAGCCAGCTTGTAACGCGTGCGCACACCGGCAGCACGGCTGAAATCGAGCCACACCCCGCGCTCCATCGCTTCGACCATCTGCAGACATTCATCGGGTAAATCGTCTTGCGTCTGTTCGCTGACGTGCCGATTGAGACGCTTTTCGCTGGCACGCTGGGCGATATTGACGGCGATTTCAAGTTGGCGGCGCGGTGAAAATTCCAAAGGTGCGCGGGCAATGGCGGCATGGCGCTCAGCCAGTTTGGAGAAAAACAGCACGCGTTCCGGGTCATCCCATTTGATCGCATTGAGCCAGGCATTGAGCAGGGTCAGCATGGCCGGCAGTTTGCTGACGAGCTCCTTGCGCTCTTCCGAACTGTTTTTCGGCTTCAAACTCCAAATCAAATCATCCATCGTGCGCAAGGCATTTTCCAGCGCATTCGGTTTCTCTTGCTTCACATTGTGGGCAATCGTGAGAATACCGGTCCATTGTTCTTGCAGGAATTTTTCCAAAAAACCGGCCACTTCGCCGGTATCAACGCGCATGGTGACATCATTTTCGGCAAACTCGCGCGCCAGCCGCATTTTTTCCTGCTTGAGCGCGAGCGCAACCGGTTCTGAAATCGCCTGCTCAGACTCTTGGTCTTCGTTCTGCAGGAAGGCTTCGAGATCGGCCACGGCATCGGAAAACAACTCGATTTGTTGATCGAAATCTTGCTGCACGCGTTCGACGATGCCTTCGATGATTTGAAACAGCGGATCTTCGGCGCTGGCTTCACTGCCGAGTAAGACGCTGGACTTAGCCAAGGTATCGATGAGAACCCGGGCCGGATGACTGTCTTTGAAGAAGAAGTCTTTATCGAGCAAGGCCACTTTCAAGGTCGGGATTTGTAATTGTCCGATCAGGCTTTTGATTTCATCGGGAATGCTGTCATCGTTAAAGACATAGTCGAAAATACGCGCCAGTAACTCTACCGTGTTCTGATCGATCGCCGTCAATTCGCCGACCTCGGCATGCTGCGACAGATTACGCAAATGGTGACCGCCCAAGGGTGCGGCGGCCAGCGTTTCAGTTTTTTGCAAACCACTGAGGTAATCAAAAAAACGCCTGTCTATGGTGACCGTATCGGCGTGTGCCGGTACCGGCGCATCCGACCAATTCTGCCACTGCTTGGCCTGGCTGGCGGTATTTTTGAGCAAACGCGGACTGGCTTGAGCACCACTGGGTGCCGCAAAAATATTGCGTAATTTATTTTCCAAATACGGGTCACGCGCATCGAGATCATCGCGCCGTGAGCGCATAGGGCGCTTTTGGTTCTTGCGTTTGGCGACATCGATATCGACCAGTATGCCGCGCTCTACCAGCGCTTCATTGAGCCCTTGATAGACGCTGTTGAGTTGCAAAAAAATTTCCGTTTGCATTAAGCGCAGTATCCAATGCGAGTTATCTTTACTCGCTTCAAACTCTTGCCACGCCTGCATGACGGCATGGATAAATAATTCCGGCCGAAACGGATTTTGCGAAATACTGATGGGGGTGCGGCGCAGTACATGGCCGATGCGAATATTAAGTGCGACCAATTGCTCGGCACATTGGATTTCCAAGGCTTTGCTCAGGTTCGAGGTCAGCACCCGGGTTTCCATTTCCTCGAAGGTCACCAAAGAAATATCCTGCGCCAACTGATTTTCATTGGCTTTGCGACGGGTATTGACGACGCTCACTTCCTTACTCAGCACGGTGGTGATTTGTAAGCTCAGCAAACGATAAAAACTGCTGGAGTTACGTTTCAGTAATTGATATGCGTGAAAACTTTGGGCCGCTTCTTCCGGCCGTACCGTTTGGTCTGACACCAGAAACAAGGCGTGCGTGAGTCGCGAGGCAAAAGCCTCGAGCTGTGACGAGACTAAATTCGCTGCGATTGGCACTAAGCCTTGTAGCAGCAAGAGGCGACTGGAACTGGAAAATTCGCTTTTCTTTTCCGATTCAGTGATTAAAGGGATCGTATCCATGACTCGATAATAAAATAGTTAAATTACAATTTTCCGGCACCACGCATCGCATGCAATTTACTATCGGCTTAATTCGTATAATACGCTTCGCTTCCCAAGGTGATCGCCACGATCAGCATGACAGCAAAAAACAGCACGATGAGCAAGCGTCCGAATTTCGGACTGCCAGACTTATCGGCCGCTTTGGGATCTTCATTCTGAGCCATTTTCTCTTGCCTTATGGAATTAATACCGTGGAACCTGTTGTTTTTCGTGCTTCCAGATCAACATGTGCCTGCGCCACATCGCGCAAGGCATAGCGCTGGTTAACGGCAATCTTGATTTTGCCACTCTCCACCATCGCAAACAAGCGTGCCGCCATCTGCTCGAGATCGGCGCGTTTGGCCGTGTAACTCATTAAACTGGGCCGGGTAATAAACAAGGACCCGCGGCTGCCGAGTTCATTAAGACTGAATGGTGGTACGGGGCCGGAGGCATTGCCGAAACTGACCATCATCCCGCGCGGTGCCAGACAATCGAGCGAACCGATGAAGGTATCTTTGCCGATAGAATCATAAACGACCGCAACCCCTTTACCTTCGGTAATTTCGGCTACTCGCTGAACAAAATTTTCCGTATTATAGTTAATAACATGGGCGCAGCCGTTTTCTTTCGCCAATTTCGCTTTTTCTTCCGAGCCTACCGTGCCTATCATGGTCACGCCTAAGGCGCGTGCCCATTGACAAGCGATCAAGCCGACGCCACCGGCAGCGGCGTGAAACAGGATGGTTACGCCACCTTGCAAAGGAAAGGTGCGATGGAACAGGTACTCCACGGTCAAGCCCTGCAACATCATGGCCGCGCCGGTCTCGAACGAGATCGCGGCTGGCAAACGTACCACTTGGTCAGCCGGCATCACCCTTGCCTCGGCATAGGCACCGACAGGCCGGCCGGCATAGGCAACGCGATCGCCGACGGCTAACACCGTCACGCCGGCACCGACCGCTTCGACCACACCTGCCGCTTCCATGCCTAATCCGGCTGGCAATGGCTGCGGATACAAACCGGTGCGAAAATACACATCGATGTAATTCAGCCCTACCGCATGGTGACGAACCAGAATTTCTCCCGGCCCCGGCGCAGCCAACTCGACGTCAAGGTACTGCATGACTTCAGGACCGCCGACACATTCCATTCTGACTGCTTTGACCATGCTGGCCTCCGGTAAGGGTGTACTGCCTGATGGCAGCGCTGGAAACGGCTTCACGCCGACTTTTTCTTGGATAATAAATACATGCCTGCCATCACCAGCGAAGTCCCGGCCAGTTGCCAAGCCGTAATTGGCTCGGCCAAAAACACGGCCCCTAAAAACAAGGTGGACACCGGCCCTATCATACCGGCTTGGGAAGCGGTAGCTGCCCCGATACGTTGGACCGCGATCATGGTCATGAACACCGGCAGGACAGTACAGAATATAGCATTGACCACTGACAAGTAGTAAACCGGCACCGGTTGGATCAGCAGCGCGGCTGGGCGCAGTAAAAAAAACTGTCCTATGCAAGCGGCACTGGAAACGCACATGGCATAGGCCACCAGGCGCAGCGAACCGAGCTTGTTGACCAACTGCCCAGACTGTAGCAAATAGGCGGCATAAGAAATCGCCGCGCCCAACACCAGCGCCGAGCCGAGCAAGACATCCTGGCCGCCGAATCTCAAATCATGTAGAAATACTAAAATAATACCGAGATAACTGAGCAACAAGGCACCCCACTCCAGCGCCGTCACTTTACGGCGAAACAACAGCACCGACATCAACATCACAAATGAGGGGGTCAGAAACAGAATCAGTCGCTCCAGCCCGGCACTGATATATTGCAAGCCAAGAAAATCCAAGAACGAAGACAAATAGTAGCCGATCAACCCCAAAACCAGCAGACGCCAGCGCTCGCCGGCACTCAGCGGCGCGGCGGCACGCATCTGCCACACCGCCACAGCGGCAAATACCGGCAGAGAAAAGGCCATGCGAAAACCGATCAGCGTCACGGCATCGACGTGGTAGCGGTAAATCAGCTTGGCGACGATAGCCTTGGTAGAAAACAACACCGCCCCAAGCACGGCAATAAGTAAGCCGCCCAAGTAATGACGGCGTTCGGACGAGGAAGAAGTAAGAGTAAGCATGGCCTTATTGTAATGCCTTCCAACGATAGTCGTGGGCGCACAGCTAAGCGATGCCGGCTTTGACAACGAATTGAAAGAAGTACAGCATGCCCTTATGGTAAAATGCCGCTCTTCATCTTCAATATCAAACCAAGCCAGTCTGCTCCAGCGGGCCGGCTGTGGCCGATTCAGGAAAGAGCGATTATGGCAGGACACAGTAAGTGGGCGAACATCAAGCATAAAAAAGCCGCCACCGATGCAAAGCGCGGCAAGGTCTGGACCCGTCTGATTAAAGAAATCACGGTTGCGGCCCGTATGGGCGGCGACGATGTGGCAACCAACCCACGGCTGCGGCTGTCGGTAGAAAAGGCGGCCGATGCGAATATGCCCAAAGAAAACGTCGCGCGCGCGATACAACGCGGTGCCGGCACCCTTGAAGGTGCCAATTATGAAGAGGTGCGCTACGAAGGCTACGGCATCGGCGGCGCCGCACTGATCGTCGACTGCATGACCGATAACCGCGTGCGCACGGTGGCCGAAGTACGCCATGCCTTCAATAAATTCGGCGGCAATATGGGCAACGAAGGCTCGGTCGCTTTCATGTTCAAACATTGCGGACAAATGTTGTTCGCCCCCGGCACCGATGAAGATGCCTTGCTCGAAGCAGCACTCGAAGCCGGTGCCGATGATGTGATCAGCGATGAAGAAGGTGGCGTGGAAGTGCTGTGCGCGCCGTTCGATCTCTCCGACATCCGTGCCACGCTCGAAGCAGCCGGCTTCAAACCCGAGCTGGCCGAAGTGACCATGAAACCCGCTGTCGAGACCGTATTTACCGGCGAAGATGCCATCAAAATGCAAAAACTGCTGGATGCCCTGGAAAATCTCGATGATGTACAAGAAGTCTATACCAACGCTATCGTAGAAGAATAATATGAAAATTCTGGTGGTCGGCTCTGGTGGCCGTGAACATGCTCTGGCATGGAAGCTCGCACAATCTGAACGTGTGCAAACAATTTTTGTCGCCCCCGGTAACGGTGGCACGGCGGCTGATGTTCGGCTCAAAAACATCGCCATCACCGATCCGGTCGCGCTGGCTGATTTCGTCGAGCAAGAACATATCGGTCTGACCGTGGTTGGTCCGGAAGTACCGCTTGCCGCTGGCATCGTCAATATTTTCCGCGACCGCGGCTTGAAAATTTTCGGCCCGAGCAAAGAAGCGGCGCAATTGGAAAGTTCGAAAGATTTTGCCAAAGCTTTCATGCAGCGTCATGCGATTCCGACCGCCGAATACCAAACTTTTTCCGATCCAGCACCGGCGCATGCCTACATCGATGCCAAGGGCGCACCGATTGTCATCAAAGCCGACGGCTTGGCCGCCGGTAAAGGCGTGGTCGTGGCGATGGATTTGGCCGAAGCCCATGCCGCAGTCGATATGATGTTGTCTGATAATAAACTCGGTAATGCCGGTGCCCGCGTCGTCATCGAAGAGTTTTTGCTTGGCGAAGAAGCCAGTTTCATCGTCATGGTCGATGGTAAAAACATTTTGCCACTGGCTACCAGCCAAGATCACAAGCGTTTGCTCGATCATGATGCCGGCCCTAACACTGGCGGCATGGGTGCGTATTCCCCGGCACCGATCATCACGCCGCAATTGCATGCACGAGTCATGCGCGAAATCATCGACCCGACCGTACAGGGCATGGCGCGCGACGGCATCGTGTTTACCGGTTTCTTATATGCCGGTCTGATGATCGATGAGCAGGGCAACCCGAAAACCCTGGAATTCAATTGCCGCATGGGCGATCCGGAAACCCAGCCTATCATGGCGCGACTGAAAACCGATTTACTCAGCGTGATGGAACATGCGGTTAATGGGACGCTCGACAGCGTCGAACTCGAATGGGATCGCCGCACCGCCATGGGCATAGTGATGGCAGCGGCCGGTTATCCGGACGCCCCGCGTCAAGGCGATAAAATCACCGGCATTCCAGCCGAAACCGCCGACACCGTCACCTTCCATGCCGGCACCAGCTTGCATGAAAAAACCCTGACTTCGCACGGCGGTCGGGTATTATGCGTGGTTGGTCTCGGTGATACGGTAAAATTGGCACAGAAACACGCGTATGATGTGGTGGAAAAAATCCATTTCGATGGTGCCCAGTACCGGCATGATATCGGCTGGCGCGCGATTAATCGCAAGCACTGAGCGCAAGCACTGAGCGCAAGCACTGAGCGAAAACACTAAGCGCAGTTTTACCTGCCCGCGCGTAGCGGCCCATGCTGGGTTGGACACTGTCCAACCCGTCTTGCTTTTTAAATAAGGCAAACCAAGGACAGAGATGAACGAGATGCCCGACAGCGGCGCCGTCAAAACCTATTTACTGGCACTGCAAGCACGTATCGTTGCAGCGCTCGAGGCCATCGATGGCAATCCCTTTCTGAGTGACAGTTGGGAACGCAGCGAAGGTGGCGGCGGTATTTCGCGCGTGATTGAAGAGGGCCGTGTGTTTGAACGCGGTGGCGTGAATTTTTCCCATGTGATGGGAAAAAATCTGCCGCCTTCGGCCGCCGCAAACCGCCCCGAATTGGCCGGCCGTCAGTGGGAAGCCATGGGCGTTTCGCTGGTACTGCATCCGCGTAATCCGTATGTACCGACGGTACACATGAATGTGCGTTTTTTCATCACCACAACAGCCGGACAAGCAGCGGTCTGGTGGTTCGGCGGCGGGATGGACCTGACGCCGTATTATGGTTTTGAAGACGATGCGCGACATTTTCATCAAAGCTGCAAAGATGCATTGCACAGCTTCGGTGCCGAGTTACATCCGCGCTTCAAGCAAACCTGCGATCAGTATTTTTATTTACCGCACAGAAAAGAAGCACGCGGCGTCGGCGGAATTTTCTTCGATGATTTCAATGAATGTGATTTTACCCACAGTTTTGCCATGACACGCGCGGTCGGCGATGCCTTCATCGCTGCCTACTGCCCTATCGTGGAAAGCCGTGATGCGCTCGCTTATGGCGAGCAACAACGTGATTTTCAAGCATATCGGCGCGGCCGCTATGTCGAATTCAACTTGGTTTTCGATCGTGGCACCCATTTCGGTCTGCAATCGGGTGGTCGTACCGAATCGATACTGATGTCCATGCCACCAGTGGTGAAATGGCGCTATGACTGGAGCGCCCCGGCCGGCAGTGCGGAAGCGCGTCTGCAAAGCGATTTTCTGGTGTGTCGGGAATGGGTGTAAGGACTGAGCAGCCGCCCTGCATTTTGCTGCTGGGCGGCAGTTTTGACCCAGTTCATCTGGGCCATGTCGCCTTGGCGAAAAGCCTGTGTGACTTGTTACATCCCGATCAGTTACGCCTGATCCCAGCCGGCCAGCCGTGGCAAAAGTCGGCCTTAACGGCGACCGCAGCACAACGCGTGGCCATGTTGGAACTGGCATTTGCCGACTGGCGCGGCGGTGAAGTGTATATCGACCAGCAAGAAATTCGGCGCGCCGAGCGTCTTGAAGTCAGCTATACCATCGACACTTTACAAGAATTACGCCAGCAATTCGGTCCGGCTGCCTCACTCAATCTGGCCATGGGTGCCGACCAGTTATTGAATTTATCAACTTGGTGGCGCTGGCGCGAGTTGTTCACGCTGGCTAACTTATGCGTGGCAGCGCGACCCGGATACAGCTTGCAGGCGCTGCCGCCGGAAATCGCCGAAGAATGGCAAAAAAGAACAATCAGTGCCCAAGCAATGCGCACCCGGGCTGCAGGTGGCGTTTGTCTGGAACCGAATTTGGCAATGAACGTGTCCGCCAGCCAACTGCGGACAGAATTAACACAGCATAACCCGACAATCAGATTGCTAGTGCCTCACAAGGTGCTAGACTACCTACAACTACATTCAATTTATTAAAAATAATGGATATCAAAAAATTACAAACGCTGGTCGTTGAGGCTCTCGAAGACGTCAAAGCACAAGAAATTCAATTGTTCGACACAGTTCACCTCACGAGTCTGTTTGACCGTGTCTTGGTCGCGTCCGGCACATCAAACCGTCAAACCAAGGCGCTGGCCGCTTCGGTGCGTGACAAAGTCAAAGAAAACGGCGGCACGGTCATCAGTGTCGAAGGCGAAACCACCGGCGAATGGGTCTTGGTCGATTTGGGCGACATGGTCGTGCATATCATGCAACCGGCGATTCGTGCTTACTACCGACTCGAAGAGCTGTGGGGCGACAAGCCGATCAAGCTCGGCGTCGACAAACGTATTTCCAAGCGTACCGCTTCGGAACCGGAAGCCGAAGACAAACCAAGCCGTGCCACGCGTCGCGTCGGCGGTGGCAAATCAGCCCCGCTCGAAGTGACACATGACATGATGGCGATACAAACCACCGTCGACGACGAGAAAAAACCAGCACGCAAACCGCGTAAAACAACGGTCACGGCAGTCGCTGCCGCGACCGCTGCCAAAGTCGCTGCCAAACCGCGCAAAACTGCTGCCGCTGCCGCTGGCACGGCAGTGAAAAAAGTCGCTGCCAAGATTCCAACCGGTGCGCGCGTCAAAGTAGCCGGCACCAAAACGGCTGCCGCTTCGGCCAAGCAAGCCGCGGCCAAACGTCCGGCACGCAAATCGGCGGCATAAACCGCCGCAGCGTAAAGCTATTTTGAAGCCATGGCTGCGTTCGCGCAGCCATTTTTTTACCTGAGGAAGCACGGATGTTTGCGCGCCTCATGCTTGTTTTGTTTTTACCAGACCCTCAGTATGCAACTCCTTATCGCCGCCATCGGGCATAAAATGCCGGAGTGGATAGAAACCGGTTTCCACGAATACGTCAAACGCATGCCGCCGGAATGTCGCATCCATCTCAAAGAAATCAAGCCTATCGAGCGCTCCGGTAGTAAGACAGCGGAAACCGTGATGGCACTCGAACGCGTCAAGATCGAAGCGGTGATTCCTAAAAATGCCCGCATCATCGCCCTCGATGAGCACGGCAAAGACTGGACCAGCGTCGCTTTGTCGCAGCATCTGACACAGTGGCAGCAAGAAGGACGCGACATCGTCTTCGTGATCGGCGGTGCCGATGGTCTCGATGCCGGTTTCAAAGCCAAAGCCGATGGCTTGATCCGGGTATCGAGCCTGACCTTACCGCACGGCATGGTACGCGTGTTACTGGCAGAACAACTGTACCGCGCTTGGTCGATCACGCAAAACCATCCGTATCACCGCAGTTGAGGCAATTGAGCACCATGCCCATCCCCACCCCGCCCCTGCTTTATCTGGCATCGAAAAGCCCGCGTCGCCGCGCCCTGCTCGAACAAATCGGCGTGTCCCACCAAGTATTACTGCTGCGCGAAGCCGCCCCGCGTGGCCCCGATGTCAGCGAACTGCTGTTGCCAAACGAATTGGCGCATGACTACGTGGCCCGCGTCACGCAAGAAAAAGCCGCCATGGCTTGGCAAGTGATGCAATGGCGGAACTTAGCGCACCTACCGGTTCTGGCTGCCGACACCAGTGTATTGCTAGGCCAGCAAGTGCTGGGCAAGCCGGCCAACCGGGCTGACGCCATCGCCATGCTCAGCCAACTATCGGGCACCACGCATCAGGTACTGACTTGCATCGCCCTGCGCACAGCCGACGGCATGCACACGGCCAGCCAATGTTCCGAAGTCAGCTTTGCCGAGTTGAGCGCCGCGACTATCGCCGCCTACTGCGACAGCGCTGAACCGTACGACAAGGCCGGCGGCTATGGCATACAAGGTGGTGCGGCGCGCTTTATTTCCCACATCAACGGCAGTTATTCTGGCATCATGGGATTACCCTTATTTGAGACTTGCCAGTTATTGCGCGCGTCTCACATTCTTACCTCTTAATACGAAATTCTTTCATTCCATGAGCGAAAACCTCCTCATCAATATCACGCCACAAGAAACCCGGGTGGCCCTGATTTTTCAGGGAGCGGTACAGGAATTACATATAGAAAGAACCTTGTCACGCGGCTTGGTCGGCAATATTTACCTCGGTAAGGTAGCGCGCGTCTTGCCAGGCATGCAATCAGCCTTCATCGACATCGGCTTGGAACGGGCGGCATTTTTACATGTGGCCGATATTTGGGATGCGCGTTCGCAAGATCATCACGGCAGCGGCAGTGCCACGCTCAAACCGATAGAAAAATTACTGTTCGATGGTCAGTCGGTGACGGTACAAGTAATCAAAGACCCGATCGGCACCAAAGGCGCGCGTTTGTCGACGCAAATTTCCATCGCCGGACGCATGCTGGTCTATCTGCCGCAAGATTCGCATATCGGTATTTCGCAAAAAATTGCCAATGAAGAAGAACGCGAAGCCTTGCGCAATAAAGTGCAAAGCCTGCAGCAGCCCGAAGACAAAGGTGGCTTCATCGTGCGCACCATGGCGGAAGATGCTTCTGATGAAGATTTGAAAGCCGATGTCGATTACCTGCGCCGCACCTGGTCGACCATCACCAGCCTGGCCAAAACTTTGCCACCGACTTCCTTGCTGTACCAAGATTTGAATTTGGCACAGCGTGTCTTGCGCGATTTTGTCAATGAAGATACCGCCGGCATCCAGGTCGATTCGCGTGAAAATTTCCTCATGCTGCAAGAGTTTGCGCATCGCTACATGCCCTCGGTAATTCCCAAGCTCGGCCATTACACCGGCGAGCGGCCCTTATTTGACTTGTATGGAGTGGAAGAAGAAATCGAACGTGCGCTCGGCCGTCGCGTCGATTTAAAATCGGGCGGCTATCTGATCATCGATCAGACCGAAGCGATGACGACCATCGATGTCAATACCGGCAGCTTCGTTGCCGGGCGTAATTTTGACGACACCATTTTCAAAACCAATTTGGAAGCAGCGCATGCGATTGCGCGCCAATTACGCTTGCGTAATCTCGGTGGCATCATCATTCTCGATATCATCGATATGGAAAATGAAGAACACAAAAGCGCCGTCTTATCTGAGCTCAACAAGGCCTTATCACGCGACCGCACAAAACTCTCGGTGTCCGGTTTTTCTGCTCTCGGCTTAGTCGAAGTCACGCGCAAGCGCACCCGCGAATCGCTCGCGCATGTATTGTGTGAAACCTGCCCGGCTTGTACCGGTAAAGGCCAGGTCAAAACCGCCCGCACCATTTGCTATGAAATTCTGCGTGAACTGCTGCGCGAAGCAAAACAATTCAACCCGCGTGAATTCCGCATCATGGCGTCACAAGTCGTGGTCGACATGTTTCTCGAAGAAGAATCGCAGCACTTAACCATGCTCGGCGACTTCATCGGCAAACCGATTTCCTTACAGGTGGAGAGTATGTTTCATCAGGAGCAGTACGACATTATTTTGATGTGACTACTTTAGACCAAGCGCTGTTCGGCATGCTCAAACTCTTTTATCAACTTTGCGCGAAAAATTTCGGGGTTCAGAGGCTGGCGCACAAAATGGCGCGAATTTATTTGCGCGCCATTTTATTTGGCGCGATAATGGCTGAGTCAGTCCTGAGCAGAGAAGACCATGCCAACATCACTCTTACATGAAGAATTAGACCAACTCCTTGCACGGATTTCCTTACACCCTGAAGGTGTTGGTATCGACGCACTCTTCCTGTCCACCGGTGGCCATACCGCAAGACGCACCTTACAACGCAGGCTGGCCTTACTCCTTGAGCAAGGCCGGATAGTTAGCAGCGGAGCAAGCCGTGCCGTGCGCTACCTGCCCGCCCCATGCCTGGTCGAAGGAACTGTCCACGCGTACACCACTGCGTTGGAACAGATAGCGCCCGAAGTGTATGTACCGACCTCAGCAGCCGGCGCAGAGATTAAGGCCGCGGTGCGGCAAGCGCGCCAATTACGCACACCCGTTGGGTACAAGCTGGAATTTCTGGAGCAATACCATCCCAATCATAGCGCATACCTGCCGCACAGCCTGCGCGATCAACTGCATGCGCTGGGGCGCTCACCGGCACAGCAGACGCCTGCCGGTACGTTTGCTCGCGACATTCTGAATCTGCTATTGATAGACTTATCTTGGGCATCGTCACAATTGGAGGGGAATACCTACAGCCGTCTTGATACCGAGCGCTTGATCGAATTCGGTCAGGCCGCCGAAGGGAAGGATGCGCTGGAAACCCAGATGATTTTGAATCACAAGGATGCCATCGAATATCTGGTGCGCGACCCGGAACAAGCCACGCTGAGCACCGACACCATCATCGCTTTGCACGCATTCCTGTCGGATGGTTTGATGGCCGATCCATTTGCTTGCGGCCGCATCCGTCGCCGTGCGGTGGAGATCGGCGGCAGCGTGTACTTACCGGTGGCCCTGCCACAGCGGCTGGAAGAATTATTAGGCATCGTCATCGAGATGGCGGCAGAAATTCACGACCCATTCGAGCAAGCCTTCTTCCTGATGGTGCATCTGCCCTATCTGCAGCCATTTGAAGACGTGAACAAACGCGTCTCGCGCTTAGCGGCCAATATTCCTTTCATCCGCCATAACCTGTGCCCACTATCCTTTATTGATGTACCGCAGCAGGCCTATGTGGACGCCATGCTGGGCGTGTATGAATTGAACCGCATAGAACTTTTGCGCGATGTATTCGTCTGGGCCTATGCACGCTCGTGTCAGCAGTATGTCGCCGTCAAACAAAATCTTGTGCCACCAGACCTGTTTCGCCTCCGTTATCGGCAAGCATTGAGCACCGTCGTTGCGGCCATTGTGCGCAATAACGAAGCCGCCAGCGCTGCCAGCGTGCGTGCCACAACACCGGCGACGGTCAGCGCGGCAGACAGAGATCATTTCATCGAATTGGCGCTGGCAGAATTCACGACCCTGCATGCCGGGAACGCCGTTCGTTTTGGTATCCGACCACTGGAATTTTCTACGTGGCAGGAACGACATGGCACACGCGGCTAAATAATGCTACACCAGCGACTACGAAGCAGGACATGGCGCTTCCGTGTGCGCGGCATCGTGCTGCGCGATCTGTTCAAACGACGACGGCAACGGTAACAGCTGCTCTAAAGTGAGCGCGATTCTGAGCAAGCGCAGATCGTCATCGGCAGCTTCGTCACAGGTGTCGTTGATACAAAAAAATGGCAGCTGGCCGAATTTCAACAGCAAGGCATCGAACTGTTGCGCGGCCCCCTGATCGCCAGTATGAATGTGCAAGGGATCGAGAATTCTTTGTTTCGCTAAGCCAGTGTGGACCATCCAGCGCGGCACCAAATCAGGCACCAGCGGCGGCACGCGCCACGAACGAAACACGGTAGAGCGCACTTGTTCAAATAATTCGGCAGCGATCTCTTCGAGCTCAAACATCACACTTTTGAGCATCGGCCGCGGCGCATGCGAATACAGGCGCGGATCATGCTGATAGCTTGGATAGCGTTGCGAGAGCCAATGTTTCGACAAGATCGAGGCATTCACCAGCGCCGTCTCGGCAACTTGCAACTCATCATAATCGGTGATGGGATGGACTTCTCCAAACACTCTGAGAGCACCGCCAAACCACCATGCCGTATCGACCCTGCTACCGAAAAACACATCATCGTTAAGGTAAATAAAGCGCTCCGACAAACCGGGAATATGATGCAGGTACGATTCAATATGACCGGAATCAAATACTGGGCCAGTGCTGGCCGGCAGCAAATCGCGATGATCGATCACGGTCAGGCGCGCCGATGGCTGCAGCCACGCCGGCACCTGGCCATCACTGACGAGGTAGACATGACCATGCGCGGGGAAAAATTTCTCTAAAGCGCGTAAGTTGTACAAAAGCTCACCATTGTCGCGGTAGCGACCGGCGTTATTGCCATAGATGGCTAATTCATCGGGGTGTGCACTTACCCAATCGGTATAGGCTTGCTGGCGTTTGTTTTGCCAGAGCGGATCGGCACCGTCTACCCACAGATACACAATATCGACTGGCTCAGTATGTTTTTTTTCGGCGCTCATTGTCGTCCTCGACTTTCTTTTTTCCGCTATTGTAGACCAAGCGCCGGCCGGCTGCCGACAGCGCCGAACCCGGCGCTCGCCAAGAATTAGCAGCTCGGCAAAAATATTACTCCGCAGTGCGATTTTGATTTTGCACATTTCGACCAAACTTGGCTTTGGCTTGGAGTTATTTTTAATTTTCATAGTATCTTAGCAGAGATGATTTTTACACTCTATGAGGACTCTTTCATGCCGCCCCTATCTGTCTCAACCACCGCTCTGCCAAGCTCCGCCAAACCAACGCCCGACTCTGCCATAACGCCGCCAATCAACGCGGGCATGCAAATCTGCGGCGTGCGCAATACATCAAGGCAACTCAGTACGTGCTCAGAGACCGAGCCAGCGACGAGCCGTGGGAACGACAACATTTCCAAGCGCTTTTGGCCACGCTTTGGCAGTACGACAAAAAAAATGGAAGTCCTGAAACAACACGCGCTGACCATGATGGATACGGCCTTGGCCATACTAGACAGCGATGCTGGCAGTATTGCCGCTGAAACGCTGAAAGTGTATTTCAATAACGATACCGAACGGATGAAAACCGAATTCAAACAAAAATTGAAAGCGACCAGAGACTTTGCCAAGTTCAGCGAGCTCAAGACGCATGCGGTGAGCGTGAAAGGAGACGACGTGACTGATGCCAATTTTGCGTATACCAAAAAGAAAGCGATCACACCGGCGTTTCGCCGCTACATCGCCGCGCGCGCCGACTTGGAAAAACAACCATACAGCTTGGCTTTTTTAAAAACACAAGAAAAACACGCCGCCGCCGCAATGAAGGCCGACCCGCGTTTGGATATCGTCTTCCTCGGCTACAGAAAAGCAGCCTTCGATGAGACGCGGTTTTCGAAAGATTTTTTAGCCGGCGTATGGATACATGAATTTTCCCACGCCGCCATCGATACGGAAGATTACGCCTACGGCAACTTCATCGATACCCCGCGCGGTGAAGGCAACCCCGAACCCTTATTCCGCCTGCGCGATGGCACGATCGGTCAGAGCGATAGAGCAATCAGTGCGGCGGATGCCGCGATTTTACTGCACTACCAACACTATCAGCGCGAGCACATAGCAATCAATAATGCCGACAGTTTTGCCAATGCCGTAAGGGCTATGTACTCAGCCCAAGGCGATGAACATCAACAAGCGTTTTATGCGCGCACCGTCAAAGCTGAACTGCGCCGCATGGGAGTCTCTCAGGAAGCGACACCGGGCTGTTAAGCTACGTCGTTCTCGCATGCCTTTGGCTGATCATTACCCATAGATTTTTATAATCTGCACCATTCCCCCGTGCTCTCGCCTCGTCATTCCTGCATAGGCAGGAATCGAGTGGCACGTCAGTGCCTTCAGGGTGGGAGGGTCGATCAAGGGCACTTTTTTCTGTGAAATGAACACGTCCTGCTGCGCCTGAGCAGCACAGATATCACAGATATAAAGGGCGCGTACGCGCCACTGGATTGCCGCCTGCGCGGCAATGACGAATTGGGCGAATGGGTGGGCGCGTAATCGACCTAAGGAAGCGCAGTTTTCAAACGCAGTGCTTGCTCGAGAACGGTATAAGCAGCCGTCACGCGCGCCGGAATCGGAAAGTTTTTATTCGCCAGCATGACGATGCCGATTTTTTGTTCCGGCACGAACAAGACATAGCTGCCAAACCCGCCGGTTGAACCGGTTTTATTGAACAAGCGCGGCCCCACCGGCGCTTGTTGCGGCTGGAATGCGTGCACCGGCTGCGCTTGCCCACTGATGGCCGGCGCATTCCCCTGCAACAACTGCGTCAGAGTTACCGGGTAACGATACTGCTCCCAACCCAGCCCCTGCACCATCACGGCCACATCCTCATACGCCACCTGCGTGGCGACTACCGCATACCGCAAGGGCCCGGACAATTGCTCAGGCTCGATGTTGAGCTGCACCATGCGCAACATATCTGACGCGCTGGCTTTGACGCCATAGGCTTCGGCATCAAACATGCCAGGCGTAACGCGCACGGCACGGTTATTCTTGTCGTAACCCCAAGCATAATCGGCCATGGCTTGGTCTGGTACCGTGATATAGCTATGCTTCAAACCCAACTCGGGAAATAAAATTCCTTGCGCCGCATCGGTAAAATTACTCTGCATCGCCAAGCCCGTGAGGTGACCTAAGAGACCGATACTGGCATTGGAATAAAGGCGCACGCTACCAGGCGTCACGCTGGGTTTCCAGTTTTGAAAATACGTTATCATCTGTTGCGAATCGGTAATGTTGTCTGGCACTTGCAAGGGCAAGCCGGCGGCCGAATACGTACCGAGTTGGCGCAAGCTGGCACGATCAATCGCCGAACCCTTCAGTTGCGGCAAATATTTGCTCGGATGATCGTCGAGTGACAAAAAACCCTGCTCTTCTGCATAGCTAGCCAAGGTGGCGGTAAAAATTTTACTGACCGAACCGAGTTCAAACAAGGTTTCTTGCGTGACCGCAGTTTTCTGTTCCTTTGAAGCCACGCCATAGTTGAAGAAATACGTCCGCCCATCAACCGTCAGCGCCACCGCCATGCCCGGCACCGCATACTCGCTCATCACTGCTTGCATCGTAGCATCTACCTTCTGGCGCAAGGCCGCAGTGGCGTCGGCCGAGGTGGAAGCCTTGGCGGCAGTGGCGGCGTGGCTGCCAGCAGGTGCCAGCGCAAAGGCAAAAAAGACCGTGGCAAAACAAGTGGAAACAAAATTTAAACGAAAGGGCATGGAAATTTTCTCGATGAAATACGAAGAGCAGTTGACCGACGCGACGCCAACATAGTTCCTTTGAGATTTATCTCATGAAAGCCGGATCCACATACGCTGCATTGACTTGTTTATTAAATTCCACCATCGCCGCACTCACGCATCACGACTCGGCCAGATCAAGCAGTGCTGCACTAAAGTCATGATGCCGACTAACAAAACGTTTGTGACAGCCACTGAGGGCCTAAGCTTTCCGCTCGAACAGGGTAAGAACAAACATGGTCGAAAACTGCAAGTTTCATTTCGGCAAATTGGTTATGCTCAGCGCATGCATCTGGCACCCAACAATTGAAAGGAAGGCCGACTCATGCGCGTTATGGAAAACCCGACAGCAAACTGTTCGCCAAACACTGCAGCCTATACGGATCCGCGCCTGGCCGCCAGAGAACTGCTCAAGACACTGGCACCGCTTGAGTTACGGAACAAGAACGCAGACTTTCTGAATCGTCTCATGGCAGCGATCCGCACCCATGCATTCATGCACAACCGAGCCTTGGCACCGATGCGCGCCGGAACCCTGAGCTGCGCCGCCTTGCTTGATCTGCATCGCGATTTCAAACATGCCGGTGTGGAAGTGTTCACCGATGTAATCTTAATGGCACAATTTCAAACCCGTGTACTGACACCACGTTTCGGTTTACCCGGAAAAATGGCGGCGCGTTTTTTACTCGCCTTGAACGTGTTCGACGAATTCGGTTTTATTCCCCCCACGCACGCAGCCAGCGGCTATCAAGGCCACCCCTTGCTATCGCATCCAACTTTATTTGATGCCGTGATTGCGCAACTCGATAGCGACACGACCGATACCGCGGCAAGCAGCACCGAGTTCAGCCCAAGCCCAGCGGCCACGGCCCTGCGCGCCAGCTTTGAAGCAACTTACGATGATTTGCTCGCCACGCTGGCAGCCATCTTGGTAGCCGAAGAAGTGGCGATGCATTACAGCCCGGCCATGCGGGCGGCAGTGCGCCCCTTGGGGCTTGATGTAGAGCGCGGCTATTACATGGTGCATGGGCGCAGCACCGACAGCGACAAAAGCGCCTGTGACGATTTTCATCAGCAAGATGCCTGGCATATTTTGGCGCTGGCTTTGGAAGCCGATGATTATCTGCGGTTTGAACAACTATGCATGGGGTTTTGTCAGGACTGGGAGGCGTTTTGGGCTGAGCATGCGCGGCGATGGGGGGCGTCATACGGGGTATAGTCAGCGCCACGCCATGCCTTTGGACGGGGGAAGCAGCTTGCATTGTTTTTCTACAGACCCTATAGTTTTGTCAGGAACATTCACATGAATAGGAAGACGAATTAGGCGACTGTGTAGTGGTCAAGTTATTTCGGACACATCAATAGGTTTTTTTGCTGCCATTTCTTTTTCGTAAATCATGGGCGGCAAATTGCCCAGCGTTGAATGCAATCGTAAGCAGTTATAAAAGCCTACGATGTATTCAATGATGTCTTTTGTGGCTTCCATTTGATTCGCGTAATCGCGTTGCCAGACACGCTCCATCTTTAAATTTAAGAAGAAGCGTTCCATCGCCGCGTTATCCCAGCAGTTTCCTTTACGGCTCATACTGCAAACAAGGCCATGTTGTTTGAGTAAATGTTGGTATTCATGACTGGCATATTGACTGCCACGGTCGGAATGCAAAATTAAACCCGCTGCCGGCTTACGTGCCTCAACCGCCATCCGTAGCGCCCGACAAACCAATTCAGCTGGCATCGTTGGCCCCATTGCCCAGCCTATGATTTTTCGTGAGAATAACTCCATCACGACCGCCAAATACAACCAGCCAGTACGCGTACGGACATAGGTAATATCGGAAGTCCAGGCGCGATTGGGCTCTGCTGGGTTGAACTGTCTATTGAGAATATTGCTCGCTATTGGTAAATCATGTTTGCTATCTGTCGTGTTGATAAATTTTCTCTTCCAGACGGTTTTGATCTGGGCTTCACGCATTAAGCGCCGTACTTTGTAGCGGCCAATGACGATGTTCTTGGCGTGCAGTGCACTGACCAGGCGACGGCTGCCATAACTGCGGCCACTGGCAGCGAATTCCGCTTTCAGATGCACGCTGGTGACACATATTGCGGTCATTTTTGTCTTTGCTTTTGCTGCGTAGTAGCCAGACCGGCTCGCTCCCAAGAGACGACACAGTTGTGCTACCGAGGCCTTCGTTTGCCAATGATCGACTAACTCGTAGATCATTTCATTTCGCGTGCAAAGAAGGCCGATGCTTTTTTTAACAGGTCATTGTCCGAACGCAGTAGACGGTTTTCTTGTTCGAGTTGGCGAATCCGTTGCAGCTCGGCAGACAGTGGTTTCCCTATGCCAGCCTGGCCACCTTGTTCAGCGCGATATTGTTCAACCCAGCGCCGCACGGCGGTTTCTCCAATACCCATATCTTTCACGATTTTAGCAACCGCTACGCCTTGATCCAGCACCATCCGGGCCACTTCAAGTTTAAAAGTAGCTTCGTATTTTTTATTCCCAGTCATCTTTATTTTCCTCGTTTAGGTAATTATTCCTCCTATTGAGGTGTCCGTAAACATTAGACCATTACACTGGGTGGATACGTAGTCGACCTGGCCTGCTCTCGACTCGTCATTCCTGCGTAGGCAGGAATCCAGTGGCACCTTAGTGCCTTCAGGGTGGAAACGTCGATCAAGGACACTTTTTTTCTGTGCAACGAACACGTCCTGCTGCGCCTGAGCAGCACAGAGATAAAAGGCGCGTACGCGCCACTGGATTGCCGCCTGCGCGGCAATGACGAATTGGGCGGCTGGGTGGATGCGCAATCGACCTGACTTGTGGGTAATGATCAGCGCGCTTTTGCGCGGGAACCTGGCGGCGTTCATGCTTAAAAAAAATGCCAGAAATCATGCTGTTTTCAGTGCTAAAAACGATACTGGGTTCCAGCCAAAAGCATGCGGGACTGACGAGGTATGCGATGTTTCAGGTTTGAAAAAGCGTCCATCAGGCTTTTGCGACAGCCTCTGAACGACGGGGTTTTACGCGCAAATCCGATAAATCAGATCAGTGCGAATGTCATTATTTCTTGACGTGGGTGCAGGCATAGACCGCCAAGGCGGTGATCGCGAACCCGACGGCATTCATTGCGCTGAAGGTTTCACCGAGAAAAACAAAGCCCATCAGTGCGGTGACTCCAGGAATCAAATGAAACAGGCCAGCGACTTTGCTCGCTTCGCCTTTGCGCATCAAGATGAACAGAATGCTGATGGCACCGATCGAGTTCACCAGCGATAACCAGCCGGAAGCGAAGATCATGGTCGGGGTCCACTGCACAGCCAGATTTTCGAAATGGTCGGCCAGGAAGAACATCACAATGGCTGCCGTGGTGAGCTGGACGAAGCCGCCGGTGCGCAAGTCCATGCCAGAGCAAAACTTCTTCTGATACAGGCTACCGGCACTAATACCGACCAGTGCCAGGACGACATACAGATAGGCTGGCAGGCTGGCCGCTGTCGCATTGCCGAGCTGCTCATAGACCACCAGCGCGACACCAAACAGACCGCCTATCAGGCCAAACCATTCAACGCGGCCAAGCTTTTCGTTGAGGAAGCGGGTCGCGCCGAGCGCCGTCAACACCGGCATGGTGCCGACGATCAGAGCGGCAACAGCAGCCGACACGCCCAGGCCGAGGCCCCTGTACAGACCGGCAAACTGGAGCGCCTGGATCAGCAGGCCGACGACGATTAAATGGCCAAACTGGGCGCGCGTTTTTGGCCAAGGTGCCTGGGTAAGCAGCGACACGACCAGCAAGATCAGCGCCGCACTGGCGAAACGGATAAAGATCAGAGTGTAGGGGCCGACAAACGGAAGTGCCAGCTTGCCCACGACGTAACCCGAACTCCACATGATGATGAACAGCAAGGGAAGCAACATGGCGGGCAAGGCTGGATAAGCAAAATTGGCGGTAAGGGTTTTCATGAATTCTCCTGAGGGGGTTGTGCGCTGGAAAGATTCAGGATAATTAACATACGGATGCAATACAATACGGTGAAAAAGAACAAATCTGTGTCCACTGGAGAAACAATGGAAATCCTTTCTGAAAACGTGTCGGATATTTTTATCTTTGTGAAAGTGGTCGAACTAAAAAGTTTTTCCGAAGCTGCGCGCGTGAGCGGATCGACCAAATCCACCGTGAGCAAACAGGTGCGGCGGCTGGAAGAAACACTGGGGGCCAAGTTACTCAACCGCACCACCCGCCATCTCGCGCTCACGGAGGCCGGCGAGCTGGCGTACCAGCATGGCTTACGCATCGCTGAGGAAACCACCGCATTACGCAGCGCTCTCGAGGGGCTGCAGTCGATGCCACGCGGGCATTTGCGGGTAACGACCTCGGTCGCCTTCGGAAACCTGCACCTGAGCCATTTGATTGGACAGTTTCTCAATGCCTATCCTGACATCAGCGTCGCACTCACCTTAATCGACCGCTATGTCGATGTGGTCGAAGAAGGCTTCGACATCGCGATCCGGCTTACCGAAAAACCGATCGACAGCTTTGTGGCACGCCGTCTGGCCGGGCTCGATTACGTGCTCTGTGCGAGCCCCGATTATTTGCGCAGCCACACGCCCATCTCCACGCTCGAGGATTTGGCCGCGCATAACTGTATGGTCAACAGTTTGACGCGCGAGGCCAGCTGGCGCTTTTCGCGCGATGGCGAAAGCCGCGAGATCCGCGTGACGGGCAGGTTCTCCGTCAACAGCAGCGAATCCCTGCGCAGAGCCGTACTCGATGGCATCGGCATCGGCTTGCTGCCGACTTACGCCATCGCCGAGGATTTGCGGGCCGGACACGTCAGCGTGATCTTGCCCGCGTACCGTGCAGAAGGTAGGTTCGGCAACAGCATTTATGCGATTTTTTTACCGAGCAAGTTTGCCACGCCCAAGATGCGCGTGTTTGTGGATTTTTTGATTGAAAAATTCAAGGATGGGGGCGAATGGGGATGATGGAACGATTAAGCACTTTGAATTAGCCTTCACGGCCAGAATCCAGCACTCTCACTCCGCCTGTTCTGTCGTTGCAGCGAGCTGCATGCAGCCGCTTGTTCGGGCAGAATTAACTGCGATGGCGTGCCTGCATTTTCCACCTGTTGAGGTGTCCGGGAAAATCAGAGCACAGCAATCCTGTTAAAAATGGTGTTTTGGAAATGTTTATGGTGAAAGCGCAGAAAACTTGATGAAACTTGACGCGACTTATCGACAAGTAGATAATCTCAGACTATGGATAAAATCTTATGCAAGCAAAATATTCAGGCATCACTCCAAAAAGAAGGCCTTAGCCAAGCTGCCTTGGCGAAACAACTAGGTGTAAGTGCCCAAGCAGTAAGCAATTGGCTGAAAGGCGTCGATTTCCCACGTCCAGAAAAATTGTTAAAGTTGGCAATTTTGCTCAAACTTTCTTTTGATCAGTTGGTGCAACAAGAGGAAAATACCCTACCCGTAATCGCCTTTCGCAAAAGAGCGGGGACAAAGACGACAGAAACGCATATTGAAAATGCCCGCGCTATTGGCATGTTACTGAAGCCCCTTGTCCCATATTTGCAAGGCATCCACACATTAAGACCTCAACTATCAAATCCAAGTGAAAATTACACACAGTTACAGCAAGCCGTCAGTGAGGTTCGCTCAAAGCTTGGATTAAGTGATCAAACTGTTTTAGATTACCATCACCTGATTGGTCAATTCAAAGAAGTTGGTGCGGTACTCGTGCCTGTACTCTGGGGTGAAAAAAAGCAGCACCAAAATGCGATGCATATTCATTTGCCAGAAGAAAAAGTTACCTTTATTTTTCTTAACCTCGATACAAGCATTGAAGACTTCAAATTTTGGATGGCTCACGAATTAGCGCATGTATATACACCCGCGCTAGTTGGCACTGAAAAGGGAGAGGATTTCGCTGATGCATTTGCAGGCGTCTTACTATTTCCAAATGCGTGCGCTCAGATCGCATATCAAGACGTGGTCCGTGCAAGAACAACGCACGGAAAAATTGCAGCATTACAAAAGCATGCGACTCACCATAGCATTTCTCTTTTCACTGTATATAAACAGGTAGAAAGCTACGTTCGAAACTTCCCATTGCCATCAATTGGGATTGATGAAAAATCGATTCATATAGCTCGCAATCAAGTTTCAAAGCAATTTCCATTGGTCAGCGAGGCATTATTCGACCCACTGCCCCCACCCCCATCTGACTATATTGCGTCAGTAGATAAGGGATTTCAATCTGATTTCTTTCGTGCTTTGAGAGTGATGATTCGTGAGCGTGACATGGGTGCCGGATATATTAAACAAATTTTAGATATCTCCTTGGCAGACGCAACTGCGCTTCATTTGGAGCTCAGAAGTTGACCTTACTCCTGCTTGACACGTGCTCGTATCTGCGACTTGCAAAACGTATTCGACCAATGCTAGGTGTGAAATTTGGCCAGCCCTCTGTGTCACGATAGTTGGTAATGCGTAGGCCAAGACGCACATCGTCACGGCGCGTACCGCGAAGTGGAAAACTCTGCGAACTTTCGCAACAGGCAACAATCGAACTGGTATAGCGTGCGGCGACCGGATGCCGAACATGTAATTTAATCGGCGTTGACACAAAATCCCGGACACCCCCGTGAGCTGTATCGGGACCATGTCTGCCATGACATGTCATGGCAATGACGCAGAAGGGGGACATATGTCAAGCAAGCGCACATATTCAATCAATGTAGGTTGTCAAACTATGATTAATTGGTTACGCTAATACTGACTATTCCAAGGTATAAAGGTGCAGTTATGGCAATTACCCACGACACGATCGACCATATGACCCTGGAACGGCTCGTCGAGGCCGGAATCGTGCTCGGCGCGGACGTTATCGGCCACGCCGGAGGCTGGGGCGTCGTCGTCAAGTACGGCACGGCCGAACGGACGCTGGCGGTCAGGCGCGGCGCTGTGCGGTCGTTCCGCAAGTTTGAAACGCTGGTGAGCTATCTCAAGGGTATCGGTATTTCCGATTATCACGTTCACGCCGCCGATTTTGACCAGGCAGGCATGAAGACGACGCGGGTTCGTCCAGACGCATCGGAACGGATGCGCAGCGCGTTCGAGGCGAAGGCGCATAACGATTGGGTGCGCGAAAAGGTCGCCGCGTCGCTGGCCGACCCGCGCCCTAACCTCTCCAATGAACAAGTCATGGCCGACGCGCAAGCGGTGATCGATGCCAAACGGAAGCAGCATGCCACGCGCAAAGCCGCGCTATGAATGGCGGCCCCAAGCAAGGGCCGACCTGATGGAACTTGTCGCGGAGATTGCCGAACATAATCCCGACGCCGCCCAGGAGTGAATAGACGAGATCGAGGCCAAGGCTGCGAAGCTGCCCGATCACCCGAAGCTCTACAAGGCGTCACCCCGCGTCAAAGGCATGCGCGAGATGCTTGTAAGGAACAATTACATTGTGTTCTACCGGGAGACGCCGGAGCTGGTGGAAGTGGCGAACGTCATTCACGCACGCAGGCAGTGGCCGCCATTAAAAAAATAACTTACTGTAGTGGTCAAGTTATTTCGAACACCTCAATAGGTTTTTTTTGCTACATTTCATGAAGCGAATGACGAAAAGAAGCTGCCTGTATGCAACAATTAATCGTTACAGAACATTCAGCAAAGCACCGCCTTTTATTTGACGTGAGCCAATAACATCAGCGTTTTTGTAAGCACCAATCTCGATGCGCCTGCAAAGCTTCTGGCGACAGTTGCTGAGATACTGATTCAGGAATAAAAACAGTTTTTTGATTCCACGTAGCGTATTCAGTACCACCCAGACGAGCATGCACTTGTACGCACATATCGCGCTCTAAATACAATAAACCCTTGTCCCATAAAGTATGAAAATCACAACGCAACAACATGCCGTTTGTTACGCAATTGGTTTCCGGTCCAAGATAAGGCGTCACGTGCGCTGCTTCCAGTACGTCACTGACGTCACAACCAGAAATCGCACATCGCCCTCGATAAGCTGTCAGTAAACCACTACGAAACGCAGCCTGCCCTTGCCTTGCCGTAATTTCGCGCATGACTTTGACTCGCGCATCGTCGACATGATTAGGATCATAAGGATGGAACGGGTTTAGAGCATCCTCAGAAGTCGCACTCGCTTTATCTAATTTCAAAAATGGTACATCGAGCATTGTACTATTGAGCGTAAAAACTCCTTGGGCCCAATCAACCACTCTAGCTAAGCCTAGGACATGGTAACGGGTATCTGGTTTTTTACTAACTTGCCTCAGAACGGCGACAGGAATGCCATCACGCATGCAGGCGTGTAAACCTTGATTAGTAAATAGTTCGTCTGCGTTTTTTTTAGCTTGTTCCTCTTGCGCATAACGATATCGCCAACTGCCATCGGACTGGAATTGAGGTTCTTCGTCGATATATGGGCTATCTAAGCCCTGGCGTACCGAAAGCGCATAAGGTAAGGATTGCGGCTTATAAATACCCTTTGCTGAAATCGTTAGGATACTTGGCCCATTTTGCAGCTCTGCCCAACTCACTGTTTTTCCAGCCTTTGATTGAAACCAGCTAAGTGCTGCCAAATGTTCGCTCGACAAATCTAGTGAAGGCATTGAATCCTTAATTATTTTTCTTTGGAATTATTTATACCTGAGCTTTTCCCTCTCAGGCATACATCGTGAATGACGTTACAAACTGAACAAATTTTCAACTTAGAATAATACCTTTAAATCAACTAATTTAATCTATTTCAAAATAAATATTGATAAACAGAAATTTTATTAATCTAACAATATCCCGGAATCAAGTTTTCGGGTATCGAGTTAAAAACGTAGCGGCCCACGTTACTCTTCTTTTTTTTGGGGCTAATTTGTTTGCATTTTCGTGGCGTGGACAAGCATCTGCGGCCTACGAGCAGCGCATCAGGAAGTGGTGGGAATTTCACTACGGATTTGATAACTCTGGTCTGCTTACGCAGCGTGTCGCAAGCTCGGTCACTTTGCATTTTCAAGCAATGTGCCATGGTTTAGAGGACACCAGCATCGACCAATGAGAGTTCGGCAACGTGCGCCAATACCGGAAAACGGCACTAAAGTAGTCGATATCAGCTTGCGAATGACTAGCTTGTCCGAACAAATACTGGACTAATTCCGCCAACATCGGTTCGATCTGATGGCTATTATCATCCGCTTGCGATTTGGAGCAATGGATTGAAGAACGTAAAATCTTGGGACAGCGCGGATTCGCTCGCCAACTTGATGTCAAACCCAAAGCTCGTATTTTACGAATGGCCGTGCCTTACTTATGAAAACCCGACAGCGGCCTGAGCGTATCATTTTTCGTCGTTGAGCCGCGAATCACGCATAATCCGGCTCACAACAATGCGCTCACCCGCTCCAAACAAGCCCCCTGCCTTATAGAAAATGGCTCCAACACCGCTTGCAAACCAGTTGATGCCAAGCGCTGATCGCCGGCTTTTTCCAGCAGTTCGAGCAAAGTGGCAAAAGCAGCTTGAAGGACAGTGAGTTCGTGGCGAACAGCATGCAACTCATCGAAGGCTGCGCAAATATCGGCCAATTCATCGAGTAACTGGTCGTAACCTATGGCGGCGATGGTTTGCGCTGATACGCCACGCAAGGTTTCTAGCGTCGATTGAAACGCGTACAAACGGTATAAAGCGCAAGATTGTGGATTGTCCGCTTGATGTGGAGAGGTAGTGTCCATATCGGCCTCCGACAGATATTCAGCACGACATAAGGACGTCGTACTCATCCACTGGTTGAGGCGTGTTCAGCACCTGCCCTGAAAATAATCGATCTGTCTGTCGCTGGCAATTTTACCCGACGAACGGCTTGATTGGGCCGCAACGGTAAAAATTTTGGATGACAGCATTGTCACCCGCCACGTCGCCCCATCAGCGCACTACACACTCAGGCGTTTTGCATAGCAATGACTATTTGATTCGTGTTTACCAGCGAGTGGGCAAATATTGCGCAGAATAAAGCGTTATCACGCTATGCGTTTGTTCGATTTCTGCTGAGTCCTGTGTGCCAGTAAGTTTCGCAGGCTTGCAAGAAATTCACCCAAGCTGAGAAAACTCGCTGAGCAAGCGCTGAGCACATCAGCTGTTTTCGCAACTCGACTGGGCAGCGATCAAACCAAGCTCGTCACATTAATCGCCGGTGCCAAAATAGTCATACACGTGGCATCGCGGAATTCATCAAAAATCTGACCAGGGTTTGAAACCCCGGCCTTCAGAGGCTGTCGCAAAAGCCTGATGGACGCTTTTTCACACCTGAAACACCGCATACCTCGTCAGTCCCGCATGCTTTTGGCTGGAACCCAGTATCGTTTTTAGCACTGAAAACAGCATGATTTCTGGCATTTTCAGTTAAGCACGAACGCCGCCAGGTTCCCGCGCAAAAGCGCGCTGATCATTACCCACAAGTCAGGTCGATTGCGCATCCACCCAGCCGCCCAATTCGTCATTGCCGCGCAGGCGGCAATCCAGTGGCGCGCACGCGCCTTTTATCTCTGTGCTGCTCAGGCGCAGCAGGACGTGTTGATTTAACAGAAAAAAGTGCCCTTGATCGACCCTCCCACCCTGAAGGCACTGTCGTGCCACTGGATTCCCCGCCTGCACGGGGAATGACGAGGCGAGAGCATGGGGGAATGACATGTCGGCCAGTTGGAGTAATGATACCGACTGAAAACCCTTTTGCGACAGCCTCTGAACGACGGGGTTTTACGCGCAAATCCGATAAAACCTCCTGGTCGATTAAGATTTCATAGTCTCGCGTGTATTGCATGTCAATCATGTATGGTAGATGGCGACTACGGGTCGGTATACCGATCAATCATTTTTTCTTGAAATTGATGGCATCCTGACCTAGTATTTAATGTTCAGTAACATTTGATCTTTATGCCATCCTGATCCTGATCCGTCGTGCAGAACCAAGCATTCTGGTAAAATTTAGATACGGATACGAAAAGCGCTTGCAGTGTCCGCGCTGCTCGGTTTGGAGCTGTTCGTGTGCAATAAGATATGGTGCCAGCATGCCTGTTTCCTCTTCTCTCGCGGTCTACCTTGGTGACGCCTATGTCGGTACGCTGTACCAAGACACGCCACTGGCGTTTGCCTACGACGCGCACTGGTTAAGGCATCCGCAGGCACGTGCTCTTGCTGCGGGGATTCCCTTGCAAGCCGGAAAAATCGCTGGCGACCACGTGTATGCTTTTTTTGAAAATTTACTTCCCGAAGGCGAGCAGCGGCAAACGATCAGCCGGCAGCATCAGGTCAGCGCTGTTTTCGAATTGTTAGCGCTGGTGGGCGGCGACACTGCTGGTGCGGTGCGTTTATTGCCGCCCGCTGAGAAACCACGGCCGCCGCTGTATCGGCGCAGCAGCTGGAAGCAGTTGCACGGCCAGATCGATGTCGGACTAAGGGCGCGCTCTGAGAATGCGTACATGGCAACTCGTCAGCAACAGCGGATTGCGATTTCGGGAGCGCAGTATAAAATCTTGCTGTCGATTGATCAGGATGGCACGCCGCTCTTACCCTTAGGCAGCAGTCCGTCCAGCCATATCATTAAGCCCGATATCGTGCGCGCCGGGTGCAACATCTTTGCTTCGGCAATGAATGAGACAGTGGTGATGCGCGCGGCTTTGCACTGTGGCTTGCCAACGGCAGAGGTGCAGTATGTGCCGGCGCTGCATGCTTGTGCGGTCACGCGCTTTGATCGGCAAACAGACCGGTATGGGCGCTGGGTACGTCTGGCTCAGGCAGACTTTTGTCAGTTAACGGCTAAGCCATCTGGTATTAAATATGAAGCAGATGGGGGGCCGGGTTTTGTCGACTGTTTTCATCTGCTGGCGAAACATAGCAGCATGCCTGCGGTCGATCAAAAAAATTTGCTGAAGTGGCTGTTTTTTAATCTCTACACGGGGAATAATGATGGCCATGCAAAAAACTTGGCTATGCTGGCGGGTGCCAATGGCTTGAGGCTGGCACCTTTTTTTGATTTGATGTGCACGCGCCTGTATGCGGGCTTGGCGCGTCGCTTTGCGTTCCGGATCGGTGGGGTGGATGAACCCGGGGTGATGCGGGCTGCGCAGTTTGAGCAATTGGCACGGGAACTCGGTGTCAGCTTACACTATTTGAAAGACATCGCCGATGAGCTGGCGAACATTCTACCCTCATCGATACAGCAAGCCTGCTTGGAATTGAATCATGGCCTGACGGCAAAAGAGCAAACCTTGATTCAAAGGCTGCGGCAAAAAACGACTTCGCTGACAAAGCAACTTCACGCCAAGATCATGCGGTAAACGCGTTACGGGAGTAGGTCTTGGCTCAAATGCTTGTTTTAATGGCCAGCCTGACTCGCGCCGTTTACAATGGGCACTTTGCTGCCGGTGCTGCCATTGGCCACCCTACCCTTCACCCTTTTGATTGCTGCTGTTTTTTCGTGACTCTCGACTTTGCCACCCTCAGCGCCCTGCGCACCCACCACCCGGCCTGGCGCTTGCTGCGTTCTGATCATGCGCCGCTGATCGCCAGTTTTTTACAAAGGGTGTTCGTTGATCCGAACGTGCGTGGCATGGCGGCGGTTGATTTGGCTGAATTATTGGAAGATGAGTTGTATGCCTTGCGTGCGCAATTGGGGGCCGACGCTTTTCCTAAGTCTGGCTTGGAGTACCTCAACGATTGGACTGCGCAAGATAAGGGCTGGTTGCGTAAGTTTTACCGCAATGGCTCGGATGAGGCACAATTTGATCTGACGCCGGCCACCGAAAAGGCCTTGAGTTGGCTGACGCAGTTATCGGCGCGGCAGTTTGTCGGTACCGAATCACGCTTGCTGACGCTGTTCGATTTGTTGAAAAAAATGAGCGAAGGCAGTGAAGCCGATCCGAGTAAGCGAATTGAAGAATTACATAAAAAGCGCGCCGCCATCGATGCGGAAATTGCGCGTGAAATGGCCGGTGAGGTGCGTTTGCTCGATGATACGGCCATTAAGGATAGGTTTCAGCAATTCACCCAGGGAGCGCGCGAATTATTGGCCGATTTTCGGGAGGTGGAACATAATTTCCGTCAACTCGACAGGCGGGTACGCGAGCGCATTGCGCTATGGGATGGCAGTAAAGGTGCGCTGCTGGAAGAAATTATGGGCGAACGAGATTTGATTGCCGATAGCGATCAGGGTAAGAGTTTTCGTGCTTTTTGGGATTTTTTACTGTCTGGCAGCCGGCAAGAAGAGTTGACCCGTTTGCTCGATCAGGTGTTGGCTTTGCCGGCGGTAAACGCCTTGCAGCCCGATGCACGGATGCGCCGCGTGCATTACGATTGGATGGAGGCCGGTGAATATACGCAACGCACGGTGGCTTTGTTGTCACAGCAATTGCGGCGTTTTTTGGATGATCAGGCTTGGCTGGAAAACCGGCGCATTATGGATATTTTGCATCATATTGAGGCTCAGGTCTTGGCCTTGCGGGCTACGCCTCCAACGATGAGTTTGATGGAGATCGATGAGCCGGGTGCGGATATTGAGCTGCCGATGGAGCGGCCGATGTTTACGCCGGCAATTAAACCGCGTATCAGCGATTTGCTGGTGCAAGCCGGTGAGGAAGAGATCGATGCACTGGCTTTGTTCGATCAGGTGGTGGTGGATAAGGCCAGGTTG
The DNA here is from genome assembly GCF_034347425.1 of Undibacterium sp. CCC3.4. Classification (GTDB taxonomy): domain Bacteria; phylum Pseudomonadota; class Gammaproteobacteria; order Burkholderiales; family Burkholderiaceae_D; genus Undibacterium. The sequence continues at coordinate 2,506,062 of NZ_CP133779.1, read as the reverse complement.
ACGCGCCACATACGCCATACTTTGCAAGAGCAGGCGCAGGTGAGCTTGCGTGACTTGATTGCTACCCAAGCTTTGCAACATGGCTTAGCGGAATTGGTTGCTTACTTGCAAATCGGTAGCGATAGTTTCAGCAGTGTGATGGATGAAGAAATTCAAGAGACCATCAGTTGGCAAGCGCAGGCGGCTGATGGCAGCGTGGTGCAGCGGCGCGCGCAGCTGCCACGGGTAATATTTATGCGCCAATCTACTTAACCGGGATGTCTGTCAGTATGGATGCAAGCTATGAAACAGCGGCAGCAGTGGCAATACCGAATTTGTCTGCCCTGCTGATCAATTTACTCAAGGGTGTGCTGTACCGCGAAGGCGACGAGCGCATGTGGGCCAGCCTGCTGCAGTTGCAAACACGGGTACGTGATTATGTGACGGTACTCAACCTCGAATTGGTCTTGGATGAGGCCGAGGGTTATGCCTTCCTGAAAAGCCGGCCCGAGCCCAGCGATGATGATCCGGCACCACGTTTGCCGCGGCTGGTGGCACGCCGGCCTTTGTCGTTTCCAGTCAGTTTGTTGCTGGCTTTGTTGCGCAAGAAATTGGCCGAGTTTGATGCTGGCGGCGGCGATACGCGGCTGGTGCAAAGCCGCGCCGAGATCGTGGAATTGTTACGTATTTTTTTGCCCGAGGGGCCGAACGAGGCCAGGCTGATTGATCAGATCGAGGCCATCATCAACAAGGTGGTGGATCTGGGGTTTTTGCATAAGCTCAAAGCCGTGGCTGGCAGTGAGCCAAGTTATGAGGTACGGCGTTTATTGAAAGCATTTGTTGATGCGCAATGGCTGGCGGAATTCGATGCGCGCTTGGCGCAGTACCGAACCCAGTTGGCGGGAACCGGGAGCAAGACGGATGAGTGAGCAAGTTTCGCAAGATTTTAATTTTGAAGACGATGATGCGCTGTCGGGTTTTCGGCTGAGCCGGCTGGAAGTGTTGAATTGGGGTACGTTTGATAGCAAGGTGTGGAGCTTGCAACTCGATGGTCGAAACGGTTTGCTTACCGGCGACATCGGTTCGGGTAAATCGACCTTGGTCGATGCGATTACCACCTTGTTGGTGCCGGCCAACCGGATTGCGTATAACAAGGCGGCTGGTGCCGATAACAAAGAGCGTTCCTTGCGTTCGTATGTGTTGGGCCACTACAAAGCAGAACGCAATGAGGTTACCGGGGCCTCGAAACCGGTGTCCTTGCGCGATCATCACAGTTATTCGGTGCTCTTGGGGGTGTTCCATAATGCTGGCTATGACCAGACCGTGAGTCTGGCACAAGTGTTTTGGATGAAAGATATGCAGGGGCAGCCGGCACGTTTTTTTGTGACGGTCGAGCGGGATTTGTCGATCGCTGAGCATTTTTCGCATTTTGGTACGGAGATTGTGCAGTTACGCAAAAAAATGCGCGCCGTCGGTGCTGAGGTGCACGATAGCTTTCCGCCGTATGCGGCCTGGTTTCGTCGTCGCTTCGGGATCGAGAATGATCAAGCCTTGGAATTATTCCATCAAACGGTGTCGATGAAATCGATCGGTAATCTGACTGATTTTGTGCGCAGCCATATGCTCGAGCCCTTCGATGTCGCACCACGGATTGCGGCCTTGATTACGCACTTCGATGATCTCACGCGCGCCCATCAGGCAGTAGAAAAAGCACAAAAGCAAGTCGATTTATTGTCGCCCTTGGTGGCGGACGGCCAGCGCCATGCCGAATTGGTGGCGACGGTGGAAGGCTTGCGCCTGTGTCGCGAGCAGTTGCGGCCGTATTTTGCTGGCTTGAAGTTACAATTACTCGAGCAAGGAATTACTTCCTTGCAGCAAGATTTACGGCTCGCGGCAGCGCGCCTGCACGCCTTGGAGATCCAACGCAACGAGCAGAGCCAGCAAGTCGATGAATTGAAACAGGCGATCAACCATAACGGTGGCGACCGCTTGGAACAGTTGCGCGCGCAAATGCAGAATAAGGCGGTGCTGCGCGATCAAAGGGCGCTGAAGGCGCAGCGCTACCTCAGCTTGGTTAAGGTACTGGGGCAAACAGTCGTGCCGGAGCGCGAAGGTTTTCCGGCGCAAGGTCGGCAGTTTCATGCTTGGCGTGAGGAAGCCGCCGGCCGTGATGCAGATTTGCAAAATGCTTTGACCGAGCATGCGGTCGCGCTCACGCAAGGGCGGGCCGAGCATGCGCGGATGACGGTAGAAATCGATAGTTTGAAACGCCGGCGCAGTAATATTGATGATCAACAAATCCTGATTCGTTCGGCTCTGTGCGCTGCCTTGGCCATTGATGAAACGGCCATGCCGTTTGCCGGCGAACTGATCCAGGTGCGCGATGAGGAACGTGATTGGGAGGGGGCGGCCGAGCGTCTGCTGCGTAATATGGGCTTGGCCTTGCTGGTGCCCGATGCACATTATGCGGCGGTGGCGGCTTGGGTAGATCAAGCGCATTTGCGCGGTCGGCTGGTGTATTTTCATGTGCGTGCACGGAAAAACGCAGCCTTACCGGAATTGCATCGTCATTCACTGGCACGTAAGCTTGCCATCAAGCCGGACTCGCCCCACTACGATTGGTTAGAGCGTGAACTGGCGCACCGTTTCGATGTCGCCTGTTGCGATACGCAAGAACAATTTCGGCGCGAAACCCGGGCGGTGACGCGCAGTGGCCAATTGAAAGACCCTTCCGGTCGGCATGAGAAAGATGATCGCCACCGTATCGATGACCGCAGCCGCTACGTGCTCGGTTGGAGTAATGCAGCCAAAATCGCGGCCCTCACAGCCACGCGCACGCAGTTGGAAACGCGTTTGGGCGAGCTCGGCAGCCGAATCGGCAGCATCGAGCAGGAACGCCGAGAACTCGCGCTGCGTATCGATGCCTTGACGCGCTTGGAAGAGTTCAGTGATTTTGACGAACTCGATTGGGGCAGCGTGGCCAGCGAGATTGCTAAACTACAAGATACGTATGCACAATTGGAAGCGGCATCTGATACGCTCAAGCAACTCACTGCCTCGTTGGAGCTGGCGCGACAAGCACTGGCGCGTAGCGAACTGAGTTGGCAAGAAGTGGGAAAGCAGCAAGGTAAGCTGGAGCAACGCTTGAGCGATGCGCAAGTGTTGCGCTTGCAGTGTCAGGGCTTGCTGCAAAATGCGGTGGTCGATGCTGCAGGTGCCGCCCTGCTGGCGCGAATACAAGAAGAAGCCTTGGGCGAACAGGTGTTGACGGTGGCATCATGCGATCCGCGTGAGCAAGATATACGTAGCTTCTTGCAAACTAAAATCGATGCGGAAGATCAAAAAATCAAGCGCGTCAGCGAGAAAATTATTAAGGCCATGGCGGCCTTTAAAGAAGCGTTCAAGCTCGAGAGTGCGGAGATCGACGCCAGCGTTGATGCCTTGTTCGAATATGAGAAGTTGCTCAGTCAATTGCAGCGCGATAATTTGCCGCGCTTTGTGGCGCGCTTCAAAGAATTACTGAATGTCAATACGATCAATGAGATCGCGAATTTCAATGCCCAGCTTGCGCGTGAGCGGGAAACGATCAAAGAGAAAATTGCCCATATCAATCGCTCACTCGGTGAGATCGATTACAACCCGGGACGTTACATCGTGCTCGATTCACAAGTCAGCCCGGATGCGGAAATTCGCGATTTTCAGCAGGAGTTGCGCGCTTGTACAGAGGGCGGTATCAGCGGCTCTGATGAGGCGCAATATTCTGAGAGTAAATTTTTGCAAGTGAAGAATGTCATCGATCGCTTTCGTGGTCGCGAGGGTTTATCGGAGCAAGATCGACGCTGGACGGCCAAGGTCAGCGATGTGCGCAATTGGTTTTTGTTTGCCGCCAGCGAACGCTGGCGTGCCGACCATAGCGAACATGAACATTATTCTGATTCCGGCGGCAAATCGGGCGGCCAGAAAGAGAAACTTGCTTACACCATTTTGGCCGCCAGTTTGGCTTATCAATTCGGACTGGAATGGGGCGCGGTGCGTTCGCGTTCGTTCCGCTTTGTGGTGATTGATGAAGCATTCGGGCGCGGTTCGGATGAGTCGGCCCAATATGGTTTGCAATTGTTTCGGCAATTGAATTTGCAGTTACTGATCGTCACGCCTTTACAAAAAATTCATATCATCGAGCCCTATGTGGCGCATGTGGGTTTTGTACATAATGAAGGCGGACGGGCCTCGAAGTTGCGGAATTTATCGATAGAGGAATACCGCGTACAGAAAAGCTTGGCGGCGCAATGAGCTGGGATAGCGTGGTCGAGGTGAAGGCGCAGTTGCAGCGTTTGTGGCAACGCGGTGAATTGTTACGCGAAGCGGTACACGGGCGCTCGCGCTTCCCGCTACGCGTGGCGCTCAGTACACCGAACACGGCCGATATCACGCATCGCTTTGAAGCGGTGCGGGCATGGGCGACGGCATTGGCGGCGGAATCGGTGTGGCGTATCGAGTGGCAGGAAGTGGCGCACCGGGTACAGGGCAGTCAACGGTTGCCGCAGGCGGTGTGCTTTGATTCGCAGGCGCAAGCCTTGCGCTGCTTAGGTAAGCAAACGCAGTGGGAGCGCTTTGCCAGTTTGGTGGCGCAGACGCGGCAAGTGCGGCCAGTGTTGCTGCCATGGTTGGAAAAATATCCCTTGCAAGCGCTGGAACTGGCGACCGAGTGGCCGCAGTTGCTCGCCGTGGTAGATTGGCTGGAGCAACATCCGCGCCCCGGCATGTATGTGCGTCAGGTTGATTTGCCCGGCGTAGCGACGAAATTCATCGAAAACCACCGCGCCGTATTGACGCAATTACTCGATTTGGCCCTGCCGGCCGCGGCCATCGATCAGAGTAAAACCGGCACGGCACAGTTTGCCGCGCGCTTTGGTTTTCGCGATAAGCCGCTGCGCATCCGCTGCCGCCTGCTCGATCCGGCATTGCTGCCTAGCCCTGCCCTGGCCTGCGCCGATTTGACGCTCGATGCCACTAGCTTCAGTCGCCTCGATCTGCCACTCAAACGTGTCTTCATTACCGAAAACGAGATTAATTTTTTAGCGTTTCCAGAGATGCAAAACAGCATGGTGATTTTTGGTGCCGGATACGGCTGGGATGCTTTGGCGCGCAGCCAATGGTTGCATGATTGCCAAATTTATTACTGGGGTGATCTTGATACCCACGGTTTTGCCATCTTGAATCAATTACGTCTGCATTTCAGGCATGTGGAGTCGTTGTTGATGGATCAGGCGACGCTGCATGAACACGTGGCGTTTTGGGGCCACGAAGAGAAACCGGTGCGTGCCGAATTAGGCTTACTGACGCCGGCTGAAGCGGCCCTCTATGATGATTTGCGCGACAACCGCCTGCGGCCCGGTTTGCGGCTGGAACAGGAACATATTCGCTATCACTGGCTGACTGCTCAGTTGTCTACGCTTTAATCTGCGCGTCTTCAGACGTAAGCGGCTGCCACGGGTCGGCCCCGCCGGCAGCGCGCCACGATAAGTAAGCGCGCAAGTCAAATTCGTATTGGTGGTAAGCCGGCTCCATGTGGCAACACAATTGGTAGAAGGCTTTGTCGTGCTCACTGATGCGCATGTGCGCGAGTTCGTGCACGACGATCATTTTGAGAAAGGCTTCGGGCATGCTGCGAAACATGGTGGCGATGCGGATTTCTCGTTTGGTTTTCAGCTTCAGGCCCTGCACGCGCGAGATCGTGGTGTGGGTACCGAGGGCGTTGCGAATCACGTGAATCTGATTGTCGTAGCAAACCTTGGAGAGTGGTGGCGCGCTGCGCAAGTGGCTGTTTTTCAAGTCGGCGACATAGACTTGCAGCGCGCGCTCGTTGCGCACCTGATGCAGGGCCGGGTATTTGGCCAAAAAATGCGCGCCCAATTTGCCGTCGCTGATGCTGCGGCCGATTTGTTCGCGTAAGCTTTCTGAGTAGCCACCTAAATAAGGGGTGAGATTTGGTTTGGAAGACATGCGCCATTTTACCGTTGTTTCGGTCTCACCCGTTGGTAAGGCATCAGAGTACGACCCAGTCGCCTTTGTAGAGTATCGGTCCGCTCGGTTGTTGTGGATTGGCCGAACCACCCTTGGCTTCGAGTGAAATCGCCAGCACCGCTGGTTCCTCCGCGCGCATCGATTCCGGCATCGCCAAGGTGGCGGCCGCGCCGGCAGCCAACAAGCCAAGCGATTGCACCTTGCCGGTTTTGGAGATGGCCCACAGTTGCAGGCTTTGGTCGGCGCGCACGGCTGGCGCATTGATCAAGCGCACTACCAACTGAGCACGCTGACGGTCGCCGGTGATGAGGGCGACCGTTTGCGCTTGGGCATTGGTCAGGCTGGCCACGTATTGGCCGGGGCTTGGTGCGGCGTCCGGCGGGGCGAATTTTGCGCTCAGCAAAGTGAGCATGATCAGCGCGGCACTGGTGGAAACCAGGCCGAGGCCGCGCCAGAAGGCCAGGTCGCTACGCAGTTCGCGCCAGAAGCGCCAGCGATCCGGGCTTGCTGCTGCGATCCTTGGGCCGTGTATTCGTTCACGCAATTTTTCCCAGACCTGCGGCGGCGGTGCGACGGCCGGGGCAAATTCTGCCATCGGCAGCAAGTGCGCTTCCCAACGCCGTACCAAGTCGCGCAGGCTGACTTCTTGTTGTAAATAATCGGAAAAGCGCCGCCGCGCGCCGCCGCGCAAGGTGCCGAGCACGTACGCAGCGGCCAATTGGTGTTGCAAGCGCAGATTGCGCATCAAGGCGGCGCGGCTCATTGTGTGGCCTCCGGACGCAGGCACAGGCGCAGTTTGTCGATGCCGCGGCGTAGCCAGGTTTTGACCGTGCCGATCGGCAGACTCAATTGCGTCGCTACTTCGGAATGTGACAGATCATGAAAATACGCCAGCGCCATCGCTTGCCGGTGGGCGCGCTCCAGCCTGGCCATGCAGGCGGCTAAGGCATTGGCGTCTTGGCTCATTTCCAGTTGCTGCAGCGGCGTGCCGCCCGGCTGTTCGATTGCTTCTATGAATTGCATGGCAAAGTCGTCTCCATCGATTTCGACGTCGTGATGCAGGCGTCGCAGTTGGTCAATAGCGCGATTGCGCAGAATGCTGATCATCCAAGTCAAGGGGGCGGCCAGACTGGCTTGGTAGTTGCCGGCATGGTTCCAAATGTTGACATAGGCTTCTTGCAAAACCTCTTCCGCTAACTCGCGCTTATTGACTATACGCAGCGCGAAGCCAAACAGTTTCGCTGAGGTGGCCGCATACAGGGCTTGAAAGGCTTGCTGGTCTTTTCTGGCAGTGGCGGCCAGCCATTGCTGCAGTTGGATGGCATCGACGACGGTCGGATTCAAAGGCGGCTCCGTACAGAGTGTGGTTGTATATGGGCAAATTGTAGCGCGCTTTCGGCGTGATTTCGGGGCGCTTGTGCCATGAATCAAACAGAAAAGAAATTTACTTTCTTTTTTGTATTTTCGTGAATCCGATCGTGGATTCCTTGCGTACAAGCATATAAATCTTTCGTTTTCTATCGCCTACAGCAGGCTCAACACCGCCTTAACAAGGAAAAATTTATGCCAACCATACGATCGTTTCACTGCGCCGCACTGTTGACGGCCAGCTTGGCTGCGCTGGTGGCACCGGCTGCCATGGCCGATACCCTGGCCGCGCCCGATATGGGCAAGCTCAGCGCCACCGGTGGCGTGAGCAGCGTGGAAGGGGCTGGCGGCGGTGGTATCACGCCATGGGCGCTGATCAGCGGTTATGGCAGCCGTGATAGTTACGGTGCCAATGGGTTTGTCACACGCTTGGCAACGCAGGATTACACCCTCAATGCCTATGGGGTGGCAATCGGGGTGGCCGACCGCGTGGAAGTGTCCTTGGCGAGTCAAGAGTTCAGCGGCAGTATGGCACCGCTCAATGCGCTCAAGTTAAGACAGGATATCGTCGGCATCAAGCTCAAGCTGGCCGGCGATGCCGTGTATGCGCAAGACAGTTGGCTGCCGCAGATTGCCGTTGGTGCACTGTACAAACGCGACCATGCCGTCGCCGGGCTGGCGGCGCTTGGTGTAAATAATGTCAAGCAGCTCGGTGCCAAGGATGATCATGGGGTCGATTACTACGTGGCGGCGACCAAGATTTTGCTCGATCAGAGTTTGCTGCTCAATGCAACGGTACGCATGAGTAAGGCGAATCAGATGGGCTTGCTCGGTTTCGGCGGCGATGTGCATGATCATTATCAAGCCTTGCCGGAAGTATCACTCGCCTATTTGATCAACCGCAAGTTGGTAGTCGGGATGGAGTACCGCATGAAGCCGCGCAATCTCAGTGTCGATCATGAGAAGGATTACCAAGATGTGTTCGTCGCCTGGTTTCCGAGCAAAAACCTGTCGGTAACGCTGGCCTATGCCCAGCTCGGCGATGTGACGATATTCAATCCAAAAAACCAACGCGGTGCCTATTTGTCGTTACAAGCCGGCTTCTGAGCGCCCTGCTGTTTCCTCTTTTTTTGAAAGTAATCCGATGAAAAATTTTTTTAAAGCCAGCGTGTTATTGGCTTGCAGTGCAGCCATGATGTTGAGTCAAGCACCGGCGTATGCCGACAACGATGCCACTGCGCCCTTATACCGCGGTCTGGGCGAGCGCGCTGGCATTGCCGCCATCATTCATGATTTTTTACCGCTGCTGGTAGCCGATCCGCGCATCAGCGCCGCCTTTGTCGATGCCGATATGGAGCGTCTCGGTTTGATGTTGACCGAACAATTCTGTGAACTCAGCGGCGGCCCTTGTCATTACAGCGGCAAGAATATGAGCGACACCCATAGCGAGATGAAAATCAGCAATGCGCAATTCAATGCGCTGGCTGAAGATTTGCAAACGGCAATGGATAAACATGACATTACTTCCGCCAATCAAAATAAATTGCTCGCCAAACTAGCACCGATGCAACGTGTGATAGTCAGCAAATGAGGCGCGCCACCATGCAATTTTTTTCTATCCGTAACTACTTGGCGCATGCCGCCTTGCTGAGTCTGGCGCTGTGCGCTGCGGGTGCGGCCACGGCGGCTGGTTTGACGGTCAATGTGGTCGATAAAAACGGTATGCCGATGAGCGATGTGGTGGTATCGGCCACGCCACTGCATGGTCCGCTGCCGGCAACGGTAAAAACCGCAGCGGCGGTGATCAGCCAGAGTGACATGCAGTTTGCGCCATATGTGACGGCGGTGCGAGTGGGAACGCAGGTGACGTTTCCCAACTATGACAAGATGGAACATCATGTCAAATCGTTTTCACCGACCAAGGAATTTGAAATCAAAACCTACGAGCGTGGCGTGACGCCACCGCCGATTTTATTCGACCGGCCAGGTTTGGTGGTGGTGTATTGCCTGCTGCACAATTGGATGCGCGCCTATGTTTTGGTGCTGGAAACGCCGTATTTTGCCAAGTCAGATGAAAGTGGTGCCGTAACGCTCGATCATCTGCCGGACGCGCAATATAAGATTGAAGCGTGGCACCCGAATATGGGCAGTATCAAGCCGCCGCTGAGTCAGGTCCTTACGCTCGGCAGCAGCAACACACCGCTGCGTATGGCGTTTGATTTTGTGCCGACCGTGCGCCGCAGTGCGAAGAAAATGCCGATGTAGCCGCTCGCTGCGCTGAGCGGATCAGTGGCGAGGAAATTTTTTTATTTCAGCAATAGTCGACAGCGACCGGCGCTAAACATTTGCGCATCAAGGCATTCGGCAAAACGACGCCGCCGCACCTTGCTTGGCGCTGTTCAATCAGCTCGAAGCCGTGATGCCGGTGCGCGCATGCTCGCCGAAAACAAAGAAATGGTCGATGTAACCGTCGTCTTGTAAATCGGCATAGCCGACGATGCGATGCTCGTGCAAGGCGACATTTCATGACGGCGTGCTCGAATTAATTGCAAATGGCGCGAGTCGTTATCGTCCATCATCAGGCATGTATAGCTTGTGCCACCAAACGCACGCCGAGCGCCGCACAGACACGGCTGACTGTATCGAAACGCGGTTCACTGCCTGGCCGAAGGGCTTTGTACAGGGCTTCCCGAGTGATACCGGAATCCTTCGCAACCTGCGTCATACCCCGCGAGCGGGCAATATCGCCGAGCGCGGCCGCCAGTAGTGCTGGGTCGTTCTCTTCAAGAACGGTAGTGAGGTACGCCGCGACATCTTCTTCACTGTTCAGATACTCGGCTGCATCGAACTCGGGGAGTTCGGAAATTTTGATTTTCTTGGTCATGGTTCAATCCTCCAAAGACTTTGCCAGTCCATCCTTTAGGCCCTTGAGCCAGTCGGAGAATTATTCGAGGCGTTTTACAGTGTAGGTCATGTTTGAACTGTAATCGAATGATTACATTCGGTCAAGCGCAAATACAAGCTGAAGATGGTATGTGTGTGGGTGTTTCTTTTGAGCACACCAAAATGGGTCTAATCAGCAATACATTTTCCATGCATTTTTGCAAATTACGTCGTCACCTTCATATGGGCAAGCCGGCAGCAGACCAGTGAACGGTACCAGTGGCATCTTTGCTTCCAGTGGTCATATTCCCTTCATTGTCGTTGCAGTGGACGGTACCGGTGACATCGGTCCGACACTGCGTCTGCGCCTAAGCGAAAGAAACCGAGACAAGCAGTGATACCAAAATAGTGATGGATTTCAACAACTAAATGGATCGTCGCAAGCGACGATGGAAAAGCCTCTGGAAGGGGTTTGCATCCCCTCCCATCGGGTCGCTCCTTCGTCGCTCACCGGCCAAAAGAGGCTGTCGCAAAAGGGTATTGAGTCGGTATCATTACCCTAACTGGTGGCCACGTCATTCCTGCGCGCTTTTGGCAGGAACCCAGCGGCGTTCGTGGTTAACTGAAAATGCCAGAAATTGTGGCATTTTCAGTGTAAAAAACGACGCTGGGTTCCCGCCAAAAGCATGCGGGAATGACGAGGCTGTGGCATGCAGGAAAGACGCGGTATGCGGTGTTTCAGGTGTAAAAAACGTCCATCAGGCTTTTGCGACAGCCTCTGAAGGCCGGGGTTTCAAACCCTAGTCAGATTTTTGATGAAGGCTACAATGGTGAGTTTACTGATTTGGGGTCAATGGGATTTGGCCGACTTTTCTTAAAATTGAGAACGACGGCCAGTGACTGTTTTGTGCCGTCTGCTGTCAGATGGTTTTTACTGATGCATTGCACAAAATCAAAATCAGATCTCCCCATCCTCAATCATTCTGGTCAACATAGCAATATCAACGCCATAGTTTATTGACTCTTCAGATTCATTATCAGTCAGGTTCTGGTCATTATTCGCACTCACTAAACTCGTGAAACCGACCATGTGCCGTCCCAGACTGGGACGCGATACTGGCGCACGGCGCTCAAATGCTGGACGCTTTTGACTTTTCTTGTGTGCACCTTCGGAGAATAGCAATTTAGCGCGCAACGCTTCAAATGAATATCCGCGGCCGAGTCGAACCATCACGCGCATAAGTGAATTGACACTTTCGGTGTGTGCGTTTGTAATTCGATGATCGAAATAGGCCAAGATGTGCGGCTGCCAGTTACGCCACGCTTTGATTAAGTCAGAGAAGGCGTCTCTAACTTCTTCGGTAACGGATATTTCCCAGGCTGCGTAGCGCGCCAGTGCCTCTTCCTTCGATTGTGAATCGTATATCTTAAAGAAATCTTCCTTTAATCGATATGCAAGACCAAGTTCAGGGTAATTCTCCGCCCAACCGGAGAGCTTCATCGCTTCTTGGTCGGTCAGATCCGATTCTCGCTTCAATAGCACAAAGCGATCGTGCATTAAACCCCGACGCTGTTTTGTTGTGAGCGACTCACGCAAACTTTTTCTGATTTTTTCCATTGCATCGTTTGCCATTCGAACAACGTAAAATTTATCAATGACGACGATCGACTCTGGAAGTACCAGATTTACAGCATCTTTGTACGGCACCCACATATCCATTGCAACGTATTGGATTTTTTCGCGACCCTGCAATTGGGAGAGATACTTGACGACGGTTTCTTTATTGCGGTTGTGAAGCAAATCAACGACCGTATTATTTTCGACATTCGTGATCACGCACCGGTACTGAGTTAGTTGAATTTCGTCAATACCCATCCATCGCGGCGTTTCAAATCGAACTTTCTGCTCCAGATCTGAAACATAGTCTTTGAATATGAGTCTGACCGTTCCTTCGACAATTCCCACTTCATCGGCCAAGCTGGTGAAGGTTCTTTTAACGGCTTGTTGGCCGATCCAGTCAACCAGGCGCGATGTCATCAACCGTTTTGCATTGACGTCCGGGAGTCGTTCTTGACATCCTCCCCGCCCGAAAGGACGGGGATTCCTACGGCGCTGCGCGATGATTTGCGAGTCGCTTCGGTGGGTTCCTGCTTCTTCGAGCGGCCTGACTGCACCATCTCTCCACAGGCTAACAAGCGGTATCCCCGCTCTAACACATTGATCGCGCCAACGACATCGGCGTGATTTTCGTAACCGCAATCGACGCACAAGAATTTCGCTTGTGTTTGCCGATTGTCTTTCGAGACATGGCCACAGCACGGGCATGTCTGACTGGTATGGTGCGGCGGCACGGCCAGCAGAATGCCGCCGTTCCACGCGACCTTGTAGTCGAGCTGCCGCCTGAATTCGCCCCAGCCTTGGTCGAGGATGGCGCGGTTCAGGCCCGACTTCTGTTTCACCATCTTGCCGTGCTGTTCGCTATTTCCCTTCGATGACTTGGACATGTTCCGCACCTGCAAATCCTCAATGCAGACGAGCGCGTGGTTTTGGCTGATCGTCGTTGTGGTTTTGTGCAGGAAGTCTTTCCGGGCATGAGCGATGCCGGCGTGAATCTTTTGAACTTTAGCTTTCGCCTTTTTCCAGTTGTTGCTGAATTTGAGCTTGCGGCTCATGCGGCGCTGGTAACGAGCCACGCGCTGCTGATGCTTCTTGAAACTATTGAGCGGCGCGATATAGTTTTCGTCGCTCATGGTGGCGAACCTGGCAATGCCAACATCAATGCCGATGGCGTTTGTGGCTGTCGGCAAAGGTTGCAGAATTTCCCGCTCGGTTTGAATCGACACGAACCACTTGCCGCCCGACTGGCTCACGGTGGCGTTGCGCACCTCGCCCAGCACGTCCCGGCTGTTTCGATAGCGCAACCAACCGAGTTTCGGCAAGAGAATGCGGCTATTGTCCTGATCGAGCTTGATCTGTTTCGGCTCAGGATAGCGGAAGCTGTCGCCACTGCCTTTTCGTTTGAAGCGCGGAAAGTCGGCGCGTTTGGCGAAGAAATTCTTGTACGCTTTCTCCAAGTCCTTCAAGGCATGTTGCAGTGCCTGGGATGGTGTTTCTTTGAGCCATTCCGTTCCAGCTTCCCGCTTCCAAATCGGTAGATTAGCCGCCATTGGCACATAGCCAATGAACTTGTTTCCTGCTTCGTGATTTTCTTTTTGCATCGCCAGCGCCTTGTTATAGACGAACCGACACGATCCGGCGAAACGGCGCATGTCGCGCTGTTGTTCGCCGTTTGGCATCAATTCGAATTTAAAGGCTTGAAGTCGTTGCATGATTCAATCATACTCTGGTCTATGATCGATGAAAACAACGATATTAGAACTGGCAGGCATTGCATGTTCATGATGCATGTCCATCTGGTCTTCGTGACAAAATACCGTCGCGGAGTGTTTACAAAAGAGATTCTTGACGACCTGCGCCCGATATTCGCCAGTGTCTGCGTTGACTTCGAAGCGGAACTGGTAGAGTTCGACGGCGAGGATGACCACGTACACTTGCTGGTGAACTATCCGCCCAAAGTGGCCGTGTCGAAACTGGTGAACAGTCTCAAGGGAATATCGAGCCTACTTATCAGGAAGAAGAATTATCCCAGCATCAAGAAGAGACTATGGGGCGGCGCTTTGTGGTCGCCCAGCTACTTTGCCGGAAGCTGCGGCGGTGCTCCGATCGCAGTTATTCGCAAGTACATTGAGCAGCAGCGGACGCCGCATTAAAGTCAAGGGCAGGTGTAAGGACGGCTTCGCCGTCCGCGCTTATATCCCCGCCCTGAAGAGGCTGTCGCAAAAGCCTGATGGACGTTTTTTACACCTGAAACACCGCATACCTCGTCATTCCCGCATGCTTTTGGCGGGAACCCAGCGTCGTTTTTTATACTGAAAATGCCACAATTTCTGGCATTTTCAGTTAACCACGAACGCCGCTGGGTTCCTGCCAAAAGCGCGCAGGAATGACATGGCCACCAGTTAGGGTAACGATACCGACTCAATACCCATTTGCGACAGCCTCTGAACGACGGGGTTTTACGCGCAAATCCGATAATAATCTTGCCCGCCGACCCCAAGGTGGTATCGCCGTCCAACGAAAGCGAATCCCTTGCCCAATTCCAGCAGAAATTCTTTTAAATGTTCAATCAGTCCATTTTCAAGGTCTCGTTCCTTGGCTTTTGGTCCTAAAGACAGAAAATCAAAGATCATTGGGTCTTTAATTAATTGCTGCGCTAACTCTGATTGAGGAGATGGTAGTGTCGTTTTGAAATTTGTAATGGCAGCGCCGAAACGGTCAATAGCTCGACTCTCAATCTGATGAATAAGAATAGCCAAACTCCAGCCTTGGGTGATGGCAGCTTTTGCATACCATACTCGGTCGTCGTCTAGGGAAGCGCAGATTTAATCGCTGTGGAATTGTCCGTTGCCAATGAGGATGCAATGCAAGGCGCCTTTCGGTGTCAATAGTCGACTATTGACACCGAAAGGCAACGCAGCAGTGCGCCTCAGTGGCAGCGGACAAACCGCTTGGATTAAATCTGCGCTTCCCTAGCTGAAGCTTGTCAAGCAGAGCACAATTATGCGACCAACTGATTTGTGCAGACACTGTCTGCACAAATTGCTCATCAGAGTATGCCTCTGCAAATGCCCTCATATATTTTAGATTTCGACTGGAAAAACCCTTAATGCCGGGAAATTCTTTATTTAGGTCAGCCGCTAATTGATCAATCACCTTAGCACCCCATCCTTGCCGCGACTGCTTCTCAAGAATATCTTTACCAATTTGCCAGTAAAGGTGTATTTGTTCTTTATTAACAGCTATGACTGCACGCGTTTGCGCGGTTCGAATTCGTGTTTTAAGATCTGATAACCAGTCAGCATAAGCAGATAGTTGAACTGACGTCATTTAATTTCCTTTTGCATTATTTTGCTAAAATCACTCACGCAATACGAATCAGCGTAAAACCGAAAATAAACAAAGTCAATCATAAAATACGATTTAATAATTAAATAACTGAGCATGCAAAAATACGAAATCTGCCCGACGAGGTACACCGCGCATTGCGGGTGCAGGCCGCTCAACATGGGCGTAGCACCGAAGCCGAAGTCCGCGAAATTCTAGCAGTAGCGGTCAAGCCAGAGACACGCGTTCGTCTGGGTGATGCCCTCTCGGCTTCAGGGTGGGCGGGTCGATCAAGGGCACTTTTTTTTCTGTGAAATGCACACGTCCTGCTGCGCCTGAGCAGCACAGATATAAAAGGCGCGTGCGCGCCACTGGATTGCCGCCTGCGCGGCAATGACGAATTGGGCGACTGGGTAGATGCGTGGATGCGAGGATGCGTAATCGACCTGGCCTGTTCTCGCCTCACCAGTCGCACGTAGGCGGGAATCCAGTGGCACATATCGCCCGCAGCCTGGCGGCGGTTCCGGCTGACAAGCCCTTACCCAACAGACGCACGCACAGTCGAATGTAGACCAATCGAAACAAATTCCAATAAATTGAAGCAATACTGATGTATTGCATCAATATCCGAAATTAAATATGCTCAAAAGAAACTATTTATAAATCATCTATTTAGTTTTAACAATTTGCTACAAATCAACAACACTCATACACATACAGATGAAAATTTATTTTCATTCCGAGTAGAGTGTCCTTCAAGCAAATGTTTTTCCGACCCGGGTTTTGCTGCATTTCCTCCCCAATGCCCCACTTCAGTAACCGCTAGCGCTTGACTCATTGTAGTGGTCAAGTTATTTCGGACACATCAATAGGTTTTTTTTCTGCCATTTCTTTTTCGTAAATCATGGGCGGCAAATTGCCCAGCGTTGAATGCAATCGTAAGCAGTTATAAAAGCCTACGATGTATTCAATGATGTCTTTTGTGGCTTCCATTTGATTCGCGTAATCGCGTTGCCAGACACGCTCCATCTTTAAATTTAAGAAGAAGCGTTCCATCGCCGCGTTATCCCAGCAGTTTCCTTTACGGCTCATACTGCAAACAAGGCCATGTTGTTTGAGTAAATGTTGGTATTCATGACTGGCATATTGACTGCCACGGTCGGAATGCAAAATTAAACCCGCTGCCGGCTTACGTGCCTCAACCGCCATCCGTAGCGCCCGACAAACCAATTCAGCTGGCATCGTTGGCCCCATTGCCCAGCCTATGATTTTTCGTGAGAATAACTCCATCACGACCGCCAAATACAACCAGCCAGTACGCGTACGGACATAGGTAATATCGGAAGTCCAGGCGCGATTGGGCTCTGCTGGGTTGAACTGTCTATTGAGAATATTGCTCGCTATTGGTAAATCATGTTTGCTATCTGTCGTGTTGATAAATTTTCTCTTCCAGACGGTTTTGATCTGGGCTTCACGCATTAAGCGCCGTACTTTGTAGCGGCCAATGACGATGTTCTTGGCGTGCAGTGCACTGACCAGGCGACGGCTGCCATAACTGCGGCCACTGGCAGCGAATTCCGCTTTCAGATGCACGCTGGTGACACATATTGCGGTCATTTTTGTCTTTGCTTTTGCTGCGTAGTAGCCAGACCGGCTCGCTCCCAAGAGACGACACAGTTGTGCTACCGTGGCCTTCGTTTGCCAATGATCGACTAACTCGTAGATCATTTCATTTCGCGTGCAAAGAAGGCCGATGCTTTTTTTAACAGGTCATTGTCCGAACGCAGTAGACGGTTTTCTTGTTCGAGTTGGCGAATCCGTTGCAGCTCGGCAGACAGTGGTTTCCCTATGCCAGCCTGGCCACCTTGTTCAGCGCGATATTGTTCAACCCAGCGCCGCACGGCGGTTTCTCCAATACCCATATCTTTCACGATTTTAGCAACCGCTACGCCTTGATCCAGCACCATCCGGGCCACTTCAAGTTTAAAAGTAGCTTCGTATTTTTTATTCCCAGTCATCTTTATTTTCCTCGTTTAGGTAATTATTCCTCCTATTGAGGTGTCCGTAAACATTAGACCATTACAGATTTCGAGTATCAGGCAGGAAGCGGAAAAACAATCTCTCCCCCAAAAGCCAGCTCAGGCGTTCTCACTTCGCCTCGCTCATTGTCTAGTCATGTTCAAGGAATTTCATCAATGCAATTTCCAGAAAAAAAGAATGTCCTGTGTGTTCGGATTGCCCTCAGTGCCATCGCCGGCACCCTGTTGCTGAGTGGGTATGCGCAAGCACAAACAGAGAGCGAGAACAATAAACTCCAGAAGGTGGAAATCACCGGTTCTAACATCAAGCGTGTCGATACCGAAACGGCCTCGCCGATACAGATTATCAGTCGAGCGGAAATTGAACGTTCCGGTGCCAGCAGTTTGTCGAGTGTCATACAAAGTATTTCCTCGAATAATACCGGTTCCTTGAGCGGCGTGGAATACAATGGTTTTTCACCCGGCGCGTCAACCGCCTCCTTACGTGGTTTGGGCAGTGGTGCCACGCTGGTGTTGGTGAACGGTCGTCGTATTGCTCAGTACGGTTTGACTGGTTTTCAATCGCAGTTCGCCAATCTCGATAGTATCCCGGTCGGTGCGGTCGATCGTATCGAAGTCTTGCTCGATGGCGCTTCGGCAATTTATGGCTCCGAAGCGATTGCCGGGGTAATCAATGTCTGGTTGCGTAAAGACTATACCGGTGCCGAAGTCAGTGTCAGCGGGTTGACCAATCAGAATGGCAAAGGCAGTAATGGCACGGTCAATCTCAGCTATGGCATGGGGGATATCACCACCGATAAATTCAATGTCTTCGGCAGTTACGAACACAATGATCAATCTGAATTATTGATGCGCGATATCAATGCCTATCATACTCAGGATTATCGCGGCATGGGCTTTAGCCGCGGCGATCGGCGCAGTTCGTATTCGTATCCGGGCAATATCTCTACCCCGGCCGGCTTTGTCTCGAATGGCCCGTGTAATCCGGCCAATTTAGCGGTGCGTAGCGGCACCACGCGCTGTGTGCTCGATAGCTTTGACAGTACGGCTGCCGTTCCCAAGTCTTCGCGCGATTCCTTGTTTACGCGCGGGACCTATGAAATCAATGCCAATCACAGTTTTTTCTTTGAAGCAGGCGTGACGCAAATCAATACCGATTTGCATTTTGATCCGCAGTTTTATTACAATAATGACAATAGTGAGTTGCAAGCCGGTGGGAATAGCTATTTGTACCGCGCTGGTGATTTGGGTCAACGTCGCATCGCTGTGACCGATACCGAAACGCGCTTGATCGGCGGTTTCAAAGGTGTGTTGGGAAATTGGGAATACGACAGCGCCATCGGTTATCTGAGCAGTAAGGCAACAGTCAACTCGACCGGTTTGATTTTGACGGATCAGATGGAGGCGGCGCTGGCCAACGGCAGCTATGTTCCGGGTGGTGCGAATGCGCCCTCGGTGTTGGCGGCGATTTCCCCGAACTTGCAGCGCAGCGGTCAAAACAAATCGAATTTCATCGATTTTAAAGTCAGTAATTCGGAATTGTTCAGTTTGCCGGGCGGCTCGGCCGGCTTGGCTGCCGGTGTTGAGTATCGTCGTGAAAGCACCAGCGATATCGATGATCCACAATTTGCCAGCGGTAATGTATTCGGATCCGGTGGTTTGCCAGCATTGCCGACGGAAAGCCGCACGACCTCTTCGGCGTATGCAGAAATCAATCTGCCGGTGTTGAAAACGGTAGAAATTTCAGCCGCTGGTCGCTACGATAATTACAGTGTCGGCGGTACCTCGGTGACACCGAAGTTGGGCATCAAATGGAATATTTTGCCTAACTTGGTATGGCGTGCCACCTCGGCACGCGGTTTCCGTGCACCGAATTTTCGGGAAGTGTCGCCGGCTGTTTCGGTTGGGTATTACAACGGGATTACCGATCCGGCACGCTGCGTAACCGGTACCGAAACGGCGTGTAATTTATCGGTGCTGGCCAATATTTCTGGTAATCAAAACCTGATGCCGGAAAAATCGAACAGCTTCACCACTGGCTTGGTATGGGAACCGATCAAGGATTACAGCATCACGCTTGATTACTACCGGATCGAGCGCACCAATGAAATCAGTTCCTTGGATATTAACTATTTGCTGACCAATCAAAATGATCCGAATTTTGCCAAATTCATCACGCAACGCGATGCCAACGGCGATATTTCAGCGATTTCTCTGCCTTACATTAATATCGGTAAAACCCGTACCAGCGGTATCGATCTTGATTTCAAAGGGAAAGCCCATTTGGGCGACAAAGGTACGCTGAATTTCCGTTCACAACTCAATTTCATTAAAGAGTATATGAGCACACCGTTCCCGGACAGCCCTACCGTCAATTACAACGGTACTTACGATCAGCCTAGTTTCCGTGGCAATGTGGCCGTGGCTTGGGAAAAAGGCCCGTGGACCAATGAAGTGGCCATGACCTATACCTCGGGTTACAGCTACAACGCTTCACCGACAGATACCTGCCAGCTCGATAAAATTTACGGCGGTTCGCAGTCGTATTGCCAGATCCAGCATTTTTCGCAATTCAATTGGTTCACCGGTTATAAGGGTTTTAAAAACATCGAGCTGAGCTTACGCGTTCAAAATATTTTCAATGCCAGCCCTTCGTTCGATGCCAGGAGCGCACTCAATAACGGTTCCTTCCCGTATAACCCGGGTTACTCGAATCCGTTCGGACGCCGCTTCGGAGCGACGCTCAAATACACCTTCAAGTAAGCTAATTGGTCGGGAGCGCAGGCTCCCGATTTTTTCAGGAGACAGGCAATGTATGTGAATCGAACAGTACGTCGCGCCCTTGCGACAGCGGTATTGGCGGCATGGGCAGCGGCGAGTATGGCCGCGACTGCGTATCAATCGGCCGCCGATATTCCGGTGGAAGTATTTTTCAAGCGCGTCGATTATCGTAGTTTGAGCTTATCGCCAGATGGGAAGACACTGGCGGCCGTGGTGCCATTAAAAACCCGCGGCAATTTGATTTTGATCGATATCGCCACACGCAAGGCGCAAATCATCACCAGTTCGGAGCGCTTCGATGTGGCTTCGCTGGAATGGGTAGGGAATAAATTTTTACTCTTTAAGGTGGCCGATGGCCAGGATGCCTCCGGTCGTTTCAATTACAAGGGTGCGTATTATTACGATGTCGAGCAAGCGCAGGTGCAGGAACTCGAGAGCACCAATGGCGATAAAAAAAATGCTATCCATATCACCAGCATTCTCAGTCATGAAGGCGGGGATTCACCGATTGCCATGGTGACGATGAATGGCCGTAGCCGCGAATTCGAAGATGTGTATCGATTCAATTTCAAAACCCGTCGCCATCAATTCCTCAGTTTTGATTCACCGGGGCGTACCAGCGGCTGGGTACTCGATACCAAAGATCGTCCGCGCATCGCCATCCGCGAAGAGTTGCGAGTAGCGCAAGGCCAAGCCCAAATGACGACTTACTGGCATTTGCCAGTCAATTCCGATAAATGGGAAAAATTGTTTGAGTCATCGAGTTACAACGATGGCGTCAGCTACCATATTCTCGGCTTTGATAATGATGACCGCACCCTCTACGTCGCGAGCAATCGTGATGGCCGAGACAAAATGGCGGTGTATAAATACGATACCACGAGCAAGCAATTTGGTGCAGTGGTGGCCGAGGATGCGGTGTTTGATGTCGACGGCGAATCGGCCGATGCACGCCTGATACGCGATCCCGATCCGAAAAATCGGCGCGTCTATGGTCTGGTGTATCAAGGCTTGACACCGACACGGGTGTGGTTCGGTGAGAGTCCGAATAAGGCCATGTCTGCCGCCATCGATGCCACGTTACCAGCGAGTTACAACACCATCCGCATCAGTGAAAACGGTAGTAAGGCTTTGGTACGCGCGAGTTCGGATGTGGATGCGGGCAGCTATTATTTCTATGATGCGGAAAAAAAATCGCTGGAGTTTTTACTCAAGGAACGCGATTGGGTGGTGCCGGCCCTGATGGCTGAGCGCAAACCGATCGCCTTCAAAGCGCGCGATGGCCTGCCGATTTACGGTTACCTGACTACGCCGCGCCATACTGAAGCCAAAAATCTGCCGCTGATTGTCAACGTCCATGGCGGCCCGATGGTACGCGGCTACCATAGCGAATCATGGGGACGCTGGCCGGAAGCGCAATTTTTCGCCTCGCGCGGCTATGCGGTGTTGGAATTAGAACCACGCGGCTCGGTCGGTTCTGGGCGAAAAAATTACTTGGCTGGCTGGAAGCAATGGGGTGGCACCATGCAAGACGATCTCTCCGACGGGGCCTTGTTCCTGGTCCAAGAAGGGATAGTCGATAAGCAGAGGATGGGACTGTTGGGCGGCAGTTATGGCGGCTATGCATCATTACAAGGGATGGTAAAAAATCCTGAGCTCTGGCAATGCGCCGATGCCAGTGTGGCAGTCTCCGATTTGGGCTTATTGCAAAGTGTCACTTGGTCTGACACGGCCGAAGCCGGTGATGTGGCGACCGGCGGTTATTTTGCCAATGAATTCGGCTTATGGGTGGGCGATGCCAAGGCCGATGCCGCGCTGTTCGAATTGCGTTCGCCTGCCAGAAATGCCCAGCGCATCCGTGGACCGATTATGTTGAGCATGGGTTCGGATGATCGCCGCGTACCCTTGATTCATGGAGAAAAAATGCGTGATGCGATGAGCCAAGCCGGTAAGTCACTCGACTATAAAGTGTATGCCGAGGAAGGCCATGGTTTCAATCGTGATGTCAGCGTGTTTGATTTATATCGTCGCGGTGAAAAATTCTTTGCCGACTGTTTGAAGAAGAAATAAGCTGTCGCTGGCCGGCGCGTCTCAAGCATGAGGAGGCGTGACGCCCGGCCAGCGCATCCAACAATCGAGCGCGGCAGCAGCAATCGTGACAATAACGATCGCCTCCCGCAAAGCAGCGTCCGCGCCGGCGTCGGACAGGCTGACCACGATGCCGCAGCCGGCACCGATGGCGAATAATAATGTGCCCATCAAGGCCGAGGCGGTACCGGCACGTGCGCCATGTGCGGCCAGCGCCAGCGCGGCGGCATTGGGAGCGATCAAGCCTATGCAACTGAGAAAACAGAACAAACCACCGAGCAGCACGGGCAGTGGCAAGCGGGTCCCATCGCTCAGCGTCAGCATGCCGAGCAAGACCAAGGCGAGCAAAAACACCAGCGTGTTCGAGACGATGTTGCTCAATGCATAGTGCTTGATCAATTGCACATTGACTTGCGCCGCCACGATCATGCCGAGTGAATTGACGGCAAACAAGACGCCGTACTGCGCCGGGCTCAGGCCATACTCCTCGATGAACAGCGGTGCCGACACGGCGATGTAAGCATACATGCCGGCCTGCACCAAGCCATTACAAATGGTATAGCCAAGAAATTGCTCATCGCGCATGAGCAGGCCGTAATTGCGAAACGCTAAACGCCAGCTCGCTGGCAGCCGTCGTTCGGGCGGCAAGCTTTCTGTCATCGCACAGCGTACCGCCAACAGACAAAGCCATCCGAAACCGGCCATGACACCGAACAAAGCGCGCCAGCCGCCATACTGCAGCAAGAAAGCACCAAGCGATGGGGCCAATAAGGGTGCCGCGCTGACGACCAACATCAGTTGTGAAAACAGCCGTGCCGCCGCGGCACCGCTGCTGAGATCGCGCACCACCGCACGCGCAATCACCATGCCGGCGCAGGCACCGAGTCCTTGCAAGCCACGTAAGGCAATGAAGCCGTCGGCACGGTCGACCAGCATGCAGCCGAGCGCCGCCACGGTATAGATCAGCAAGCCGACTTGCAGCGGCGGTTTGCGGCCGTAGCGGTCGCTGAACGGACCATACAACAATTGACCGAAAACCATGCCGAGCAAATAACTGACCACCGACCACGCGACGACCGGCCGCTCAGCACCGAACTCAAGCGCCAAGGCAGCGGCGGCCGGTAAGTACAAATCGAGTGCCAGCGGGCCGAGCGCGCACAGGGCACCGAGCAAAAAAAGTACGGGGACGGGGCGTCGAGCAGGCGTATCCATACCGCTGTCCTTTGGTGATGATCACAACAACGGTATCAGCAAGCGCCTTGGCAAGCTATAGGACGAATACGAAAATGCGGCCGGCGCAAGGGCCGGCCCGTTTATGCTGCGGACAAGGCCGGATTGAGACTGTAACGGCCACAGACTTGGGCTTGCGCCAGAATGTGCGGGGCCAAGGCGGCGCGCACCGTCGCACCATCGATGCGATCACTGAGCGGCAATTGCGCGATATCGAGGGCATAGAGGGTGAAGATATAGTGGTGCTCGATGCTGTCATTCCATGGCGGGCACGGACCGTCGTAACCGAAATACTCGCCCGCCATGTCGGCATCGCCGGCAAACCAGCCGGTGTAATCGTTGAGGCCTTGCCGCGCGCTGCTGTCGGCCAGCTCCGGGCCGGGTTTTCCGCGTGGCGTCACGCCATCGCTGTAGGCACCGGCGGCGATGTGGCGCAGCGTGGCAGGCAGGTCGATCAGGGTCCAATGGAAAAAATCGACGCGTGCCAAATCGGCCGGAACTTGTCGATCGGCACGGTTGACATCGTCGCCACGCGAAGGGACATCGGGATCATGACACAGCAGTACGAAAGAACGTGTACCCGGCGGCACATCGCTCCACGCCAGCGGCGGGTTGCGATTCGACGACCACGCCACGTGCTGCTGCGGATCGATCTTGCCGAAGGCGTAGGCTGG
The DNA here is from genome assembly GCF_034347425.1 of Undibacterium sp. CCC3.4. GTDB lineage: Bacteria > Pseudomonadota > Gammaproteobacteria > Burkholderiales > Burkholderiaceae_D > Undibacterium. Next base: position 2,482,051 of record NZ_CP133779.1, on the reverse strand, counting down.
CGGCAGTAGGCCGTCGTTTTCAAATGCTTCGCTCGATAGTTTCATGCTGCTGGCTCCCGATAAAATTGTTGTGCCGCAGTGGCGCGGCGAGAAACTTGATTATAGCCCTGCTGTGCAGATAAGGTTGACGATCAGTCGCCACCAGGAAGACGGCTTCCGGTATACTCGGCGAGTATGCATTTAAGCAATAATTGACCGGACTGTCTCTGCCTTGGCAGCGCCGCCACATTGATTCCTACGCCAGTTCAACTGATGTGAAAGAACACCGCATGAAAGCAGCAAAAACAAGCCAAGCAACACCGATGACCGCCGAGCGCAAGAGTATTAATCTGGCCTTGCAAGGCGGTGGCGCGCATGGCGCTTTCGGCTGGGGGGTGATGGACAAGTTTCTTGAAGATGGACGTATAGAGATTGAGGGAATTTCCGGTACCAGCGCCGGTTCGATGAATGCCGTGGTCTACGCTTTTGGTAAGATCAAGGGCAATGATGGCGCACGGGCTGCATTACATGATTTCTGGAAAGCCATTTCGGATGCCGGTCAGAAGTATGCGATCAAACCGACACCGTTCGATGCCCTGTTTGGCGGCAATATGCTGCAAACCATGGTCCACAGTGGCATGAAGATGCTGACCGATACGTTTTCGCCATATCAACTCAATCCGCACAATGCCAATCCCTTGCGCGCCGTATTGGAAGCCCAGGTCGATTTCGAAGCCTTGGACCGTTTGGCACAGACCAAGCTCTTCATTTGCGCAACCAATGTACGTACCGGTAAGGCCAAGGTATTCCATACGGATGAAATCAGCGCCGATGTGGTGCTGGCCTCGGCCTGTCTGCCGCAATTATTTCAGGCCGTGCAGATCGGTGACGAACATTATTGGGATGGCGGTTACATGGGTAACCCGGTGCTCTATCCGCTGTTTTACCACACCGATTCACGCGATGTGGTGATTGTGCATATTAACCCTATCGAGCGGCCGGGCGTGCCGACGACGGCCGGCGATATCGCTAACCGTCTCAATGAAATCACTTTCAATGCGGCCTTGATGAAGGAATTACGCGCCGTGTATTTTGTCCAGAAAATGATGGACGATGGCTGGATTAAAGATGAGTACCTGAAACAAATGAAATATGTCTTGATCCATTCGGTACGCGCCGATCAAGCGATGTCGGATTTATCGGCCGCCAGCAAAATGGACAGCGATTGGGATTTCTTATGTATGCTGCGGGATCGCGGCCGTGCTTGCGCGAGCGCTTGGTTGAAACAGCATTTCAATGATCTGAATCAGCGCTCCAGCGTCGATTTGGAAAAAGAGTTTATGTAAAGCAGTGTTGTGGCAATGCTGCAAGTATGTTGGTTTTTTGCTTGCCCATCATGCCCAACGTGTATGCTTCTGAACAATAATTATAGCAAGGCCCGCGCCACCTACCCTGGCAGACCTTGCCCCCTACCCCTGGAGTAAAGATGCAGAATTCCCCGAGTTGGTTACCACATGAATTGAGCATGACGGTATTGATGACGCCTGATATGGCGAATTTTTCCGGCAATGTTCACGGCGGTACTATCCTGAAATATCTCGATAGTGTCGCGTATGCCTGTGCCAGCCGCTATTCGGGCAGCTATGTGGTGACCTTGTCGGTCGATCAGGTGATGTTTTTGCAGCCTATCCATGTCGGTGAGCTGGTGACGTTTCTGGCTTCGATCAATTACACCGGCAGCAGTTCCATGGAAGTCGGTATCAAGGTGGTGACCGAGAATATACAGGCACGTCAGGTTCGGCATGCCAACAGTTGTTACTTCACGATGGTGGCGGTCGATGCCAACCGCAAGCCGACCGCGGTGCCGCCGCTGGAAGTGATCACGCCACAGCAGAAGCGCCGTCATGAGCAAGCGGGACAGCGCAAATTATCGCGTCAGCAATTGCACGGTAAAAAGAAATCGTAATCAGTCTTTCTGGAGAGTGGCATGGTGTATGCGTTTTTTCAGAGTGGCTGGTTGGCTGATCATCTCGATCTGAGTGCGGCGATCGTGATGGCCTTGCTATTGCAATTGCTGTTATTGAAAACTTTGACAGATGGAAAAAAATTACTGAAAAGTAATTTACTGTTATCGGCCCTGCTGGTATTGCTTAGTCTGAGTGCCAGTTATATGCCGCTGCTCGGTTGGTCGGACGCGGCCTTGTTGGTGCAGGAATGCAGCACCATCGGCTGGGGCTTGGTGTTTCTTCGTCTCAGCAGTGTGCTGCTGTTTCGCTTGCTGTTGCCGGCCATGCGTATCAAAGCGCCGCGTATTCTGCAAGATATTGTCTTGGTCTTGGGCTGCATCGTCTGGGGCTTGCTGCGCTTGCGTTACGCCGGCTTGAATTTGAGCGGGGTGGTGACGACCTCGGCCGTGATCACCGGTATTTTGGCATTTTCCATGCAAGATACCTTGGGGAATATTCTCGGTGGCTTAGCCCTGCAACTCGATAATTCGATACGCATCGGTGACTGGGTCCGGATTGATGATGTGCGCGGTTGCGTGGTCGAGGTGCATTGGCGCCATACGGCGGTGCGGATGAATAATGGTTCGCGTGTGATCATTCCCAACAGCATACTGATGCGTTCCAAGTTTGAAGTCTTCAGCAGTCCGGATAGTCCGAACTGGCGGCGCGTGGTGCGTTTCAGCAGCAGCGCTGCCGTGGCACCGCAACTCGTGGTGGCAGCGATCGAAAGCGCGCTGCGCGCGGCGCATATTGAGCATGTCGCCACATCGCCACTGCCGCAATGTTTGGTGCTCGATTTTGCTGAGGGTTCCACCCAGTATATGGTGCGTTATTGGTTGAGCTTACCGCAGGCCGATGAAAGCACCGACTCCATAATACGGCAGCATATTTATGCCTGTTTGCAACGCCAAGGTCAGGGTTTTGAAATGGGTCGGCCATGCATGGATATCAACCTGGCCAATGATACCAGCGAACGCCGCGCCGCCCAATTGCAGGACAAAATAGAAGCGCGTATCCGCACGCTGGCACAAGTGCATTTGTTTTCCACCCTGAGTCGCGAAGAATTATTGCAAGTGGCGACGGCGGTAAAGGAAAATATTTTTGCGCGCAATGATGTGATGACGAAACAAGGCGATGTCGGCCACTGGATGTATTTGCTCGTGCGCGGTCAGGCCGATGTCAATTATGAAGTCAGCGCCACCGAGCGACGCCACTTGGCCACGCTCAGTGCCGGCACGGTGTTCGGTGAGATGGGTTTGATGACGGGCGAACCGCGCCGCGCCACGGTGACGGCGAAAACACATGTGGAATGCTACCGGATAGATAAACCGGTATTTGATGCACTCATGCAAAGCCGCCCCGATTTGGCCATGGAAATGGCGGCATTGCTGAGCGAACGCAATCAGGAATTACTGAAAATTCATGAAGTCAATATCAAACCCGAGCAGGTTCAACATGGAAAATTACTCAGCAGTATCAAGCAATTTTTCAAATTAAGCGCGTGACGGGCACAACATTTCCAAGGGGAGCAGCACGATGCGAGTACAAATACTAGGATGCAGCGGCGGCATCGGCGGCCCGGCCCTGCGCACCACTTCACTACTGCTTGACGACGATGTCTTGATCGATGCCGGCACCGGCAGTGCCGATTTGTCGCTGGCGGCGCTGACGGCAATCGATCATGTGTTTATCACGCACGCGCATCTCGATCATATTGCCTGCCTACCATTTATTTTAGACAGTGTCGGCGATAAACGCAGCAGCGCTCTGACCGTGCATGCGACGGCGGCCACGCTGGCAGTGTTACAAACGCATATTTTCAATTGGCATATCTGGCCCGATTTCAGCACGATTCCTTCGCCTAGCCAGCCATTTCTGCGCTTTCACACGATCACTGAGGGTGTGGCGGTGGAATTGAGCGGTGGTCGTCGCGTCACCGCCCTGCCAGCCAAGCATACCGTGCCGGCAGTTGGCTATTTGCTCGACAGTGGCCGCGCCAGTCTGGCCTTCAGCGGCGACACCACTTGTTGCAGCGCTCTGTGGGAAGCGCTCAACGCGGTGCCGAATTTACGCCAGGTAATTATCGAAGCGGCGTTTCCAAACGCCGAGCGCGAATTGGCGCTGTTGTCCAAGCATTTGTGCCCGAGCTTGCTGGAACAGGAATTATTGCAACTGAATGCGGCCGTCGAGATATTCGTCACCCATGCCAAACCCGGGCAATTCGAGCATATCGCCGCCGAAATCGCCGCTTTCAGCGGCCGCCATCGGCCGCGTATGCTATTGCACGATCAAGTATTTGAACTGTGATCGCCACTGCCTGCGCGCGGCTCAGCGCAGGCTATTGTTTTTAAAGTAGTGCTCGGGTGAAATACGGATCGCGGCACCGGTAGGACAAGCGCGCACGCAGGAAGCCCCGCCCGACAAATCCTTGCACAGATCGCACTTGACGGCTTTTTTCAAGGCATTCGGATCATAATCAGCTTGACGTTGACCCGGTGCGGCACCAAGACCAAACAAAGTCCACAATAAACCACCGCCGGCTTTCGGCGGCTTTTGCACCGCCATTTGGATCACGCCATATGGGCAATTGCGTTCGCAATTACCGCAGCCGATACAGGCGTCACTGATGAAGACTTCCCCCTGCTGCGAGCGGCTGATGGCATCGGGCGGACAATCTTTCATGCAGTGCGGATGTTCGCAATGGCGGCACGCGGTCGGCAAATGGATGTTGGCAAAACTGGGGCCGAGTTCGCGCTTGAGACGTGAGGTACCCTGATGGGTTTCGGCGCAGGCGGTTTCACAATTATTACATTGTATGCACAGCGACTCATCGATGAGCAAAACATCAGACGCTTCACCGACGCCTTGACCTAGCAAGAAGCGCATCAAATCACTCTCGCGCCCGGTGCTTTGCTCGAGCATCACATTGTTCTGGGTGCGCTGCAAGGTTTTTGCTTCTATCGCCACGCGCAAGGCGGGGTTGGCGGCCAACTGCTGCTTGAATGATTCGCCATTGAGTATCAGGGCTTCCGTCATGACGGTGGCGGTAACGGTGGCGGAACGGGGCGCATCGCTGAGCAAGGCCATTTCACCGACGTAGTTGCCGGCCGACACATAAGACAGGATGCGTTCCTTGCCTTCGCTCAATTTCGACACGGTGACCGAGCCGCGCCGTATCAGATACAGGCCGTCGGCACTGTCGCCATCGCGAAACAAGACTTCATTGGTATTGTAGCGCCGCATCTGCACACTGCCGGCAATGAGGGCATCGATCGATTCCGGCGTCAACATCGGGCCGATGTAATTGGCAATCGCGTGGCGCACGAAGACTTCGTCCATTTGCGCACGTACATCGTCGACGGCGGAAATGAGTTTGAGCATGGAGCGGCGCGGTGTTTCCAGCAACACACAGGCTTGACCGGCGCGCACGGTAGCGCTGCGACGGCGGCCGGAAATCAAACCCATTTCACCGAAATACTTGCCTTGTTCCAGCGTAATGGTTTTCGGCTTGCCATCGGCACCGACCACCTCGACGTCCACCGAGCCTTCGACCACAGAATAAAAGGTATTGGTGTAATCAAATTTCTTGAACACGACGCTGCCGGCGGTGGGCGTGAGTAAATTCGATTCGAGCAAAAATTCACGCAACTGTAACTTCGACATGCCTTTGAACAAGGGCACATTCTGCATGATGCTGTCGATCACCAGCGAAACGCTGGCAGCCGGTTTCCAGGCTTTGAATTTGGCGCGCAACAGCGGCTCGTCGACCGGTTCGACCGGCTGACCGAGAATGGTGTGCACCACTTCGTAGCCTTGGTTCATGGCTTGCTTGATCAGCGGATAACCACCGAGTGCACCGACGATGTACAGACCCGGCACATTCGATTCATAGCTTTCCGATAAAACCGGCACCGAGGTGGGGTTAGCGTTAGGAAAAACGATGCCGAAACTTTCGATCAACTTGCGTGGCGGCGTGGCACCGAGGCGCGCGATGACGCGATGACAAGGGATGCTGGTCTCCCCCTCTTTGCCATTGAACACAAAGTTCAGCGGCGCACTGCCTTGACTGTCTTCGATGCGCACGGTATTGGCGCTGTAACAGATAGTGATTTTGCCGCTTTTTTCTGCCGCTAAAATCAGGCTGCGATTACCATCTTTACAAAAGACGAATTCATCGCCGCGGTTCATCAGATAAACTTTATTCTGATTGGCCAGCGCCAGCGCGTTTTCTATACCGGCGTCACCGGCACCGATGACGATGATGGTTTCACCGACAAATTCGTCGGGGTCGGCCAGGGTGTACTGCACGCGCGCATGGTCTTCGCCCGGTGTGCCGGTCTTGCGTATATTGCCTTGCAAACCAATGCCGAGCACGACGCTCTTGCTCAGATAAGTACTGCCATCTTCGCTGCGCACGGTAAACAATTGGGTACTGGCATCGCGATCGATGGCATTGACGCGCTTGCCGTAGGCGATATTAACCTGTAATTTGAGCAGTTCGGCATCCCAAGTCGAGAGCAATTGCTCACGTTTTCCGACGCTAAAACTCATGTCGCTGCGCAAGGGCAAGATCCCCGGCTCGGCCATGATATGCTTGCCTTTTTGATACTTGAAGATGGTATCGGAAGCGTGCTTGGTATCGGCTTCGAGCAGCAAATGCGCGCTGCCGAGCGCACTGGCGCGCGCTGCCGCCGACAAACCGGCCGGGCCGGAACCGACGATGATCAGATCGTAGATGGGCGTGTCTTGTGCGGGCATAAGTGGTTCAGTCATGGTTGGCCTGCTTGGCCGGAGTAGGAATGAGGCCACGTAAGCCGCTCAGTTCGGCACTGAACAGCTCGGGCTGATAACGCTCTTCATTGATCAGGGTTTTACGCAGCGCCGCCAAGCGGCGGTTGATGTCGGCCACACCAGTCAGCGCGCCTTGTTTCGACAGCGAAGCGGTCAAACTCGAAATCGACATATAGGCTTGCTCGGCACCGGCGTAATCGGCATAACTGCCGGCGGCGGCTTGGGCGACCAAGGCGCGCAAGACTTCGCGCAACAGCGCTGGATCGAATTGCTTTTGCTCTAAAACATTCAGGTAGCGGCCGATGTGCGACGAGAGTTGTTTCGCCAGCGCCAGCGGATCGGCATTGCTGTTACCGGCGATGGAACGATGCAATTGCGCGACTTCCTCATTGAAAGCGGCCGAACCGGGCTTGTCGACGGCAGCAATGATGGCACGCAACATCAACAAATTGCTGTCATTCAAATGCATGCGCCCAGGACCGACGCCCAAGCGCGGCGAGGCTTTCTTTTCACTCATAGGGTGATGACAGGAATGGCAATCAAACAAAACCAATTCCGGGAACAAACCGTCGCGACCGCGTTTCGGATCGACCAAGGTATCGAGTAATTGTTTGGCCGCGAGTGCCTGACCGATGGCCCAAATCCGGTTACTGTCGTATTCGCCTTTACGCTGATGCCAGTCGGCATCAATTTTGTAATGCGCCGGAGCGATGGTGGCGAAGGTTTCGAGTTCGAAGGAAATGCGCGGGTGACCAGCACCCATGATGCGGTGCGTGACGAAGCGGTTTTCATCACCGAAATGGCAAGACAAACACAGCTTGGCTTGTTCGACCGGACGATCGGTCGGGTACAGGCCATTTTTCACATTCTCGGCATGGGTGGTGCCGGCCACGGTATGGGAGGCGATCCATTTTTCGGCTGGGCCATGACAAGCTTCGCAAGCCACGCCTTCCGAGACTCGATGGCGTTCGCCTTGCAGTTTCGGGGCCGGATTGTGGGCATGGCAATCGAGGCAGATTTTGGCTTGCTGCGCCGGTTCTTTGAGACCGAGGCTGCTGGCAATCTTGCGCGACTTGTCGCTAAGCAAAACGTTATAGGCTTTGGCATGTTTATCCAGCCGCACCCAGGTGGTGTACTCATTCTGCAAGACATTGCTGTCCTGCCAAGGCGTGACCGAGCCATGGCAAGTACTGCTGGCGCAATTGACGCTGCCGACCGTCTGTGCGGTGGCCACATTCGGCAAGACGGCATCGTTAGCGGCGCTGGCAGCGCCAACACCGCTTGCCAGCGCCAGCACGCAGAGTATGCGCACGATCATTGAAAGGGAAATAGACGCTCTCACTTGCTTCCTTTCGGCATGGTTATGGCAGGCTTTCCAGAGACAAAGTCTTGCATCCGTATCGTATCGGTGACTTTCCAAATCTGGCCGTCAGGCTGCATATACAGTTTTTCCATTTCTTTGGCCAGGAAAGGACGCGCACCTATGCGTCCGAACACGGCAATTTGGTTGCCGGTTTCATCGACGGCGCGGTCACGATCCAAACCTTTCGACAGCGACAAGGCCGCCGAGGCAGTGCGACGCCAAGCGATCAATTGCGGTTTCGGTTCCGGTGAAAAGCCATAAAAACGCGGTTGGCTATCAGGTGAAGTCAATTGCAAGACTTTCAAACCATTCTTGCCATCGGCTACATAAGCAAACAGCGAGGCATTGGTACTGCCGACCACGACGTCACGCGCATCATTGAGCTTGCCGTCGGCGGTAAACAGTTGGTACAGGGTCGGCTGGTCGGCTTTTTCGATATCGATGATGGCCAGACCTTGCGCCCCGGCAGCGACATAGGCATAGGTGCGGGCCAGATACAGTTTTCGGCCATTCTGCAAGGGCACACTGTTCGCCTGTAACACCGGTTTGCTCGGCTGCGTCACATCAATCACCCGCAAGCCGGTTTTATCGGTCACGTACAGGTAGCGGAATTGCAAAGCCGAGGCGCGCGCATCATCGAGCGGCACTGTCGCCACATGGCGTGGCTTGAGCGGATCATTGAGGTCGACAATCACCAAGCCGGCCGGCGTGGTGATGTAGGCGTAGTGCCCGCCGAGCGTGATATGGCGCGCACCGGTCAACAAGCCACGCGGATTCCAGGTCAGCGCGCGGGTGAGAAAATTATTGCGCGGCTCGCCGTCGGCCAAGGTATCAACATTGCTCAGTATCAAGCCCTCTTCGGCATCGGTAATGAAGACATAGTGATAGATAGGATGGAAAGCTTGTTCCTGATTGGTCACACGCATCAAATCGCCGCTGTTACGCGTCGGTGCGATAGGCTGATTGGTCGGCAAGGCCATGCAGGTGGCGTTTTTCGAAGCAATGTGGGTGCCTTGCCCGAGCGCCGAAAACGGCGCGGTGACGATGCGTTGCGACACGCCTTTATTGACGATGTTGGCGGTGTCATAAACACGGAAACCGCCCTTGCCTTCGGCCACGAACATGTATTCGCCGCGCAATTGCAAGCAATTGACCGCGTCATCAGTGCCATGATCGTGCGATTCCGTCAGCTCACCAAGATGTTCCTGATGGCGACGGAACCAATCGGGATAGGCATAGCGCTGCAAATAACTGCCGATCACCGCTTGCGGCTCGTCCCATTCGGTCACCGTGGTCGCTTCGATGTGACGGCTTTCGCCCAACCAAGCGTTATAGCCGATGAAATTAACGAAGTTCGTGCCTTGCAACAACAATTGCGCCATGATGGCATTGTTATCGTTGTCTTGTGATACGTGGCAATCGCTGCAAGTCTTGGTTTCTTCCTTGCGTTCCGTATGCGGGTAATGCGGTGCGAAGGCTTGCGAAGAAAAGCCGCTGGCAGCGATCGGTGGCTGCTGTATGTAGATTTTTTCGCGGTTGATATTGGTCGACGACAGCACCAAGGCCGAGCTCGAACGTACCGGCGTGACCTTGCTGCCTTTCACAGGTCCACTGATACCGAGCTGGAACATGTCATCGCGCACTACCTGCGGATTATACGAAGCGTAATTACGCGTTTCGCCGCCTTCGTAATGATTGCGTTCGGTTTTCCAGTTGGCTTGAATCGGCAAATGGCAACCGGCACAACTGGTAGTCCAAGACAGATGACAAGTGAAACAAGTCATCTTGTCATCATCATGGGCGAATTTCGCCACGCCCGGGCCCCACTGCCCGGCGCGACCTTCTGGCCCGGCCGCCATCAACTTGGCACGTGCCGCCTTGGCATTGTATTTAGGATGCTCGGGATTAACGCTGTCGCGCACCAGGCTGACTTCCCACTCTTTATCGGGATCGAGCGCGGCGCGTTGATACAGTTTTCCTTCGCGCCATTCAAAGCGACGTCGGCCATCTTGCGTCTTGAGCAGGGTCAGATCGAGGCCACCCGGTTGCGCCGCCGGGCCGCTGGTATGCAAGGTCGGATATTTCTTGGCCGTACCATGACAATCGGCACAATCGATTTCAATCGCCGCCGCCGCTTCTCCGTAAATATGGCCATTGCCATGCATGTCTTGGGCAAAATGACAGTCGACGCAATGCATGCCGAGGTCCATGTGTATCGAGGACAAATGCACGGTTTTCTTGAATTTATCCGGATCATCATCGGAGACGATCTTGCCTTTGGCATCAAGCAATGCTCCTTTACGATTACGTTTGAACACGGCACGGAAATTCCAGCCATGACCATGGTAATCGGCAAACTGGGTGTCTTTGAGCTTGCTATTGAGTTCAGAAACATTTTTCAAGAACTCGGGCTCATTCCACTTGCCGCGCGCGGCCGCTTCTTCCGGGTTACGGTCTAAACTGCTGCGCAATTCCGCATCGGTCGGGTACTTCTGCTTCTCCGGCCACATATGCGGGGCATCCGATTCGTAATCCCACATGGTGTAGCCATAGAAAGAATTGACGAAGACATTCGGTTGATGCATATGGCAAACCATGCATTGCGACGAGGGAATCGCGCGCGTGAAGGCATGGCTCAAGGGGTGACCGGGTTCGTTTTTAGGGATGGTCGGATCGATGCTCGCGCTCGTGCCATTGTTACCGAACTTGGCATATGGCCCGGAATGTTTGGGGTCGCGGTCATTGGCGTAAATGGTATGACAGGCGGTGCAACCGGAAGAACGATAATCGCCAGGCTGGTCATTGGTGCCGAGGAACCACAGATGCGGATCGTTCAAACGGGTCTTGGTGATATTGATCGCCGGAACGGCAATCCGACTGCCGGTGCCGGGGCCACGATTCGATTGATGGATATCAGGACGACCCGGTTCATCGAGTTTTTGCAAGGTACCGGAAACATTGGGCAAACCGATTTCTGGAAACTGACTCGAAATTACCCGACCGCCCCGTTCAAACACGCGAAACACGTCGGCCGGCGGGATAGTTTCCCAGGCGGGCAAAGGATAGAGGCGGTCGAGTATGCCCTTGTACACAAACTGTTCGTTATCGACGCGCACAGGATTGATCACCGTACCGGGTTGGCTGTCATGGGTATACGATTCACCGAGTACATAACGTTTGTACGGCAAAATCCCATTGTTGTAACTGGCCCCGCCCCAGAGCATGGCCGAGCTTGCCATCAAACTGCGTTCTTGCGCCTGGATCACAGGTAAATGACAACTACCACAGGCTTCACGCGCAACGCGTAAATCACCGGGATTGATGAAGCGGATATAGGCCGGATGTTCTTTATTGAGACGCGCAAACGAATGCTGCGGATTAGCCGAAGATGGATAATTCCAGAATTTTTCATCGCGCGGCATGATATGCGCCGCATCCAAAGCCTTCCAATACTGTGGCGTCTTGGTCGCGCCAGTGTGCGTGATACTCGCATTACCACCATGGCAATCGGTACACCCGAGCACCACCGCCGGATTGGCATGCATGGTATGACGGTCGGTCGCGCTATGGCAACTCATGCAGCCGGCCGATTTGGCTTCGGCTTGGGCAGCAGTTTGTGCTTTCGGCGCGGCTGGGGCGATGTGATAATCGCGTTCGACCAGTTTGGCACCGTCCGACGCAGCAGCCGGTGCGGACCAGAGCAAGGGCACGCCGCCCAACAGCAGGCAGCACAACGCGAACAAGGAAAGGCGGAGCAGGCGAAGGATTTTCAAAATGTCAGTACCATGTTTAAAGCCACGGAATAAAAACTACCATGCCCATCGCCATACAGGGCGCGCAAGCCGGCCCCCGGTTGCAGCACGGAAGCCGAGCCATTGACGATCAGGTTTTGGGTAAAGTAAGGGCGCCAGTGGAAGCCGACCGAGAGGTCGGTGCCGATCACAGCCGAAGGCATGGCTTGATTGCGTAACAGCGAGAGCACACTGGTTTCCATGAAACGCAGATATGACACATTACTGAACAGTCGCAATTGCGGCAAGACATCGGCATCGATACCGAGGCCGACCATGGCCAAACCAGGATTGACGAAATTCGATTGCCCTTCATCGGCCGAAGAACGCAGTGAAGGCAAGAGGCTATTGCGACCAGCAAGCGCCACCCCACCCCCACCGATCAAGGGCAAGGCTTGGCGCACGAAGAAAGTACTGTCGGCACCGGCGAATTTGGGATTTTCCAAAATGGCATCGAAGCCGGTCGCCTTGTTATCGTTCGGATCTTTATCGCCAGTGGCCAGCAAAACATTGCCGCGCACGCGCAGCCAGTCTATATCGCGCGACAATTCAGCGGCAAAAAAGCCGGCACGGATTTGCTGCGCCTTTTGCGCGATAGGATTATGTTCATCGGTGCCGAGGGCGGCATAGGCCGAAGCAGTCAGATTCCAGCGACCGAAGTGGCCGTCGCCGTTATAACCAAGATAAGTAACTTGGTACTTATGCGGGCGCACATCGCCGACCGCGGCCGGGCGCACCAGAAAACCATTGCTGTCGTAAGCAAATTCGGTTTCACGGTTGCGATTATGAATCACGCTGAACTGCGAAGTAAAGCCAAGCATAGGCCAATCCTGCCGGTACAGATTGGCGACAAACACATCATCGTGACGCAAACCCTTGCCGAGATCATTGAGACCGCTGTTGCTATCTTTTTCTATACGGCGGAACCAAGCCAGATTGTATTGAAATTCATTATTGTGACGGTTGCCGAAAACACGTATCCCGAACGGTGCATCCTGAAATAGAAAACCACGGAAATCGGCATTGAATGGCTGTATGCCGATGCGCATACTATCGAAGTCAAAGCGTTCGGAGACATTACGCAAATGGAAATCGGCGAATAATTCCTGCACAGCGGCAAACTGGTCGTTGCGCGTCGTCCCTTTGCCCGGGTCGATATTCAGCGCCCCAGCTTCTCGCACAGAAGCATGATTAAAATTGAATACAGGCACGAAGCGGAATTCAAAATCCGGTGGGCGGAAGGTGGTATCGCCCTTGATCAAAGCGAAACTCAGGGTCAGGTTTTGCGCCAAAGCAGTTTGCTGCCCAGCACCGAAGATATCATTGGCCCCCGCTCGTATCGCCACCTGTGCCGCCACTGGCGTGGGCAAGCGGCGTGCTTCAAAGTTAGTCTCAGAGACCACGCCTAACTCAAAGAACAGTTCATTCCCGAGACTCTTGAGGACAGGCATATCCCCCTTGAGCGGGTTTTGATTATACGGATCGTAGAGCGGAAATTTATAGCCCAGCGCCTGCATCAAGCGCCAGCGATCCGCTACGGCCTGTGTTTCACGCGGCAAGTCGGCTTGCGGTGGCGCGACTTGGGCACTGTCTATCGGCGGCAGTGTCAGCAGCATAGGCACATGCCCGGGACGCACACTATCGACGCCGCCCGCGGCAGTGTCATCAAGGAAGCGGGCCGCTTGCGCGGCGGGAAAGATGAACAAGGCCATCTGACCATACTCGGCCGGCACATTTTGTATCCAACCGCTGAGTTGGCTAGGCAAGGCCACCCGATACCAGTCGCCGCGTTGCTCCAACACATTGAGCAAATTCCCCCGCGCGACTTCCGCCATCGCCTCGGCGCTGCGCGCTGGCGCGCCGCGAACCAATACCGTAGCGGCTTGCACTTGCAATTGCGTAAATGCCGGCTGCGTCTCTTGCGCCGCCACTTCAGCACTGTAAAACAGTGCTGCCATCATCATTCTAAGAAGCAGCGGTTTATGCATCACAAGCCATCGCAGACGTTTTGCTCACTACTAGCATTGAACGGTGCCTGCGGACATTGCGCATAACGCAGACGCAAACCCGACAGCGGCAAGGCCACACTGTCGATGCGCATGGCGGCCGGCGCATGGCCGAAACCACTGTGCAACGCGGCAGCGGCACGCGCCACCCCAAGGAAAGCAATCATGTCATCTTGATCGACACCATCACCAGAGACACCGATGGCAGCGATCAAGGTATTGCCACGGTAAATAGGAAAGCCGCCCGGGAAAATCTGTATACCGTTTTTCAATGCGGCGATGCCGGTATTGGCCGGACTGCCACTGGCGCTACAATTATTATTCGCCGTACCTGGTTGCGTGATGGCTTCGATCAAGCTGCTGTAGATCAAATCAAGCTGCAAACCATCATTGAACACGCTCCACTGCGACAAAGCTGGGGCCAAAGGACCATTGCTATTGGCATCAATGCCATCCGGAAAGTTTGGTCGTGCAATATTACCGATGGCGCGCGCTGAAAAAGCCGTACCATCAGCGAAAGCATACGACTGATTGAAAAACGTTTGCGCCCCAGCTACATATTTGCTGGCTAAGCTGAATGGCGCACCGTTTGCAAATCCCGTCCCGCCCAGATAGGCCAAGGCTGGCTGTGCGTTCAGCGCGGCGGCGCTTTGCGTCGAGGAAAAGAACACGGCCGTGCGTGCTTTTTGCAGCGACACATCGGTACCGAATACCGGCGCATCAGGCGTGCGAGTCAGCCCGAGCAGCTTGCCGTTGAGATCGACCACCGACACGCTGACTTGCGCCGCCGATCCCTGCGGACTGCGAATCTGCGCACGCGCTTGATTCGCCACACCTAGTGCTTGCTGCAACAAGGCTGTTACCTCGGCCGCACTCAAGCCGCTGCCGCCTTGATCGATGGCTACTGGCGTTTGCGAAGCGCTGGGCGCATAGCGTGGCGCGCCACTGCTATCGCTGAGCACATAGCCGTTCTGCGTCTGAAACACCGAGGCATCCGCCACAAAGCCCGAAGCCGCCGTACCAAAAGCCTGACCGGCCCGAATCGACGTGGCATCATAATATGTCGCCACCGCCGACAACTGCCCGGCACCGGCTACGCTGACATCGCGCAAACTGAGCGCGCTGACCGCGATCAATGCCGCATCGGCATTCGTATATGGCAAGGCCAAACCACCGGCAGTGATACGCTCGGCACGAATGCAACTTGGCGCTTCGAAACCTTTGCCAGCCGACTGGGCGATACGTTCATCGATATCGGTATTGCCAGCGGACGGCGTTTTATCGAGCCCATAGACCGCATCGGCCATGACACCGATACCACCAACCACGCGGCCATTCTTATACAAGGGGAAACCACCGGGATCGGCCGATAAGCCTAGCGGAGAACGCTTGGGGCCAACACTGTCGACAATGCCGCGCGTAACAAAATCACCACATGGCAATTGACTGAACTGCACACCGAATAAGGGGCCACCGGCAGTTTGTAAAATTTCCGGAGCGAAATGGTTTTGAATAATGTAGCTGGCCGTGCGGGTGCTGAAAGCATTGCCGGAAGACGACAGATACGCACCAGTCAGTGACTTGGCGATGGCCGCCAACTCCGATGGCACGATGCCATTGAGCGCTTCCAAGCCTTGCGCTGGCACACCAAGGCGCGAACCGATGCTGATGGTATCGGCAGCGCCCGTCATTTTAAATACCGCCAGCACATTCCCAGAGCGGTCGACTACCGCGACCGTGGCTTTGGCATGAATACTGACGGCCGCTTGCACGGCCTGAGCGATGATGGTTTCGACCTCGGCCGCCGTCAAAGCTTGCGGCACTGATGAGATCGTGAATTGACATCCGCTGCTGACGGCGGCACTGCTGCCGGCACTGCCGCCGCCGCCACCGCAAGCACACAGAGCGGCCAGCAAAGTCAAGGCCATGGCCAAGCGGGCGCGCGGCTGGAAGAAACTCGAGTGATTCATCATGGGACTATCTTTTCCGCCGCAAGTGCTGGCACATGTGTCTTGCTCAATATCGAAGCGGCACTCGCGGCCGGCAAGTGGAAACCATGGCATAAGCCACAATCGGAGCGCACTTTATTCGGTACCGGCGTGTTGCCGGCATGGCAGGTACGGCAATCGCTGATGCTCGGCATCAACACCTGATCGGCTTTGCTTGAACTGGCAGCCTTATGGCAATCTGCACATTGCGCCGTAGCATGTTTACTGTGATCAAACGCGGCTTTCGGCATCCAACTATGGGCTGCTGCCAATGGGGCAATTTTCCACTGTGGCATATCTTGCCCCGGTGTACCGGCTTGACCTGGCGTATTGACACGACTCACTTGATGACACACCACGCAGGAGGTTTTTTCAAACAAATCGGTCGCCGCCGCCACTGCTCGGCTACGTGCATCACCAGGGGCATCGATAAAACTGGCCACGGTTTGGGTATGCGTGCCACCGGGCCGGATCTGAAATGGTGCTACCAGGTCTGGCCGACGGTCGAGTGCGACCCGATTGACGCTGACATAACTATAAAATTCACGCAAAGTCGACAACACTTGCGATACCGAGCCGTGCGGCACTTCGCGCTGCGACACGGCTGGCTCAAACTTCAGCGCATGACAGCTCTGGCAATCTTTTTTCATAGTCACCGGGACAAACCCCACCCCATCGGCATTGGGCTTATGGCAAGCCACACAGCCCAGCACTACTTTACCGTCCGGGCTGGCTACCCCAGCCTTGGCCACATGCACGTCATGCGGGAATTTCAGCGTCGTGCTTTCCGATAAGGGATGGTCCTGACGTTGCCGCACCAAGATGCCGGCGGCATCCGCCGTTTGAATACGGAAAGCCGGATGGCCGGTGGCAAAATCGCTGACGTTCTCGGTTTTCGTAGCCGCAAAACTGGCTTTAATATTGGCATGGCAACTACTGCAAGCAACTGCCGTGTAACGTTTATTTTGCTGCGCCAAGCCAAATTCACCTTGATGATCACGATGGCAAGTGGCACAGCGTACCTCATGCAGCTCAGCAACATTGGCGGTATGCTGAGGGACATGGTCGCCGGTGTTTTTATGACAGCTCAAGCACTCTTTATCTTGCACCCGCACGAAAGGCTGAGCATGACAAACTTTACAATCATTGGCCCAAGGCTGATGAGAACTCGATACATGACCAGGATTCCAACTGGCATCGAGTTGCATATAAGTGGGGGCGGCGGCGCGTGGCGGCGGTGCGGTAGCATGCTTAGCAGCACTAATCTCGGCCGCGCTCGCAGGCGGCTTGAAATACTGACCGGCATGCATAGCCGCAAATTGATCGGGCCAGATACCGGCGGCAATCGGTGCCAGTAAGCAGGCACTGATCAGTGCCAGAAACAAAACCCAGGAAAGCCAGCGGCGCCCGGCCAGCGGTTTTTGCAGCCGCGATATTTCCGCAGAAATCGCATCGTCAGGGGTACTGTGCATCTTGACCTACCAGTAAAAGAAAACGGCAACGATATGGGCAATCAAGCAGGCCAACAGGGCGAACGATAGCGGTACATGAACGATGAGCCAGACTTCCGTCCAACTTTTCAGGCGTACATAGGCGCGAATACGATTGAGCTGCTGCAAGCGTCGAAATTGCAAAGTGTAAATTTCTTGCAACAGCGGCGTGCGCTCGGCGCGATTTTGCTCGAGTGCCGTCAACGTTTGCTGGGTCGCACAGTGACGATTGCGCCCGGTAAATCTTTGCCAATAAGCATCAAAAATATGCGCCCGCGCCGATTCTGCCAAGCAAGCCTGGATCTCTGGCGTCGTGGTGCCAGCCAGTTGACGGCATTCATCGTCAAGATCGCGCAAGCTCTGCCCGTATTGCTGCAAAGTTTGGCCGTTCAGCAAATTCCCCATCATCGCCGGTTGCCGCAGATACAGCACCACACCCCAGAAGCCGCTGAGAATGACAGCAATCGTCAAGGCATAGGCCAGCGTATGAATATTCCAAGCGAATTCAAAACCGGTATGCAAAGTTGCCACCACGGTCAAGGCCAAGCCCAAGTAGACATGCGCCGACAACCAGCCGCGCAGCGTACCGAGGGTGGAATGGTAGGCGCGCTTGCGCATGCCGAAAGCGAGTAACCACAAGATCAGCAAGGCCGCCACGGTTCCGAGTCCGTAGCCGAGCGGCGTGCCGCCATTGGGTTTGAGCGGTGGATTATCAAAGGCGTACAAGATGATGCAAAGCGCCATCAAAGCCAAAGCTAATTTCAAATATTTTAATTTCCCAAAGGATAAAATATTGTCTTGCGTCATAGTTGAAAGTGCTCTAAGTTAGCGTCTGTTTTGCGGCGCGAGGGCAGTTTTATTTGCCGTATGAATAAGAAAATAGCAAATTATACTTTGCTCTACGTCAATTACATCCAAAAAACCCGACACTTCATGATCATTTTTTTCTTTCTTGCAACACTCCTGCTGACTTTGATCGTTGGACTGCTGTGTCTGATCTGGAAAAAGCCCATTTCCCTCTTGCGCAACGCGGCATCGGGCTCGCCGGAATGGAAATTGATGCTCGCCAAGCGTTTGGAAATTGAAGAAGAAGTGTTGCAACCAGTCAACACTCAAACACTGCTGCGGCAAGAATGGACGCAATTAGCCGATCAGGTACTGGCACGCGGCCCCGTTGCGGCGGTAGATGGCCCCGATCAGCGTTGGCAACTGAGCGCCGCCGTGGCGGTGTTGGCGCTCGCTATCTATGCTTTGACGACACAGTGGGATAGCCGCGTCTGGCAATCGCCGGGGGCCGACGCCGTTACCGAGGCCAGCGTGTCGACCGTATCAAACGAAGCGAGCATGCCAGACAGCGCCAAACATCCGGGCAGCAGCGACCCGATCGAGCAGCGGATTGCGCAGTTAGAGAAAAAATTACAAACCGCACCGGATAATCTCGAAGGCTGGGTATTGCTGTCGCGCTCGCGCGCCTTGCAGCGCAATTTCAGCGGCGCAGCGCAAGCACTCGATCAAGCCTTGCTGTTGGCACCGGGGCATCCCGACATCCTGGCCGACCTGGCCGACGTATTAGCGATGAGCAATAACAAAATACTGGCTGGACGACCACTGCAACTGATACAACAAGCGCTGCAAAATGATCCGGTCCATGCCAAAGCCTTGTCGCTGGCAGCTACTGCGGCCATGCAAAACAATGATATCGAGCTGGCGGCCGACTACTGGCGCCGTCTGCGTGCCAGCTTCCCAGCCGGTGCCCCCGACATCGCCCAAATCGATGCGATTTTGGCCGATTTACCGGTGCGCCGTGCAGCTACTACTGCTGCAACTGCAGCAGCTGCGGCAGCGCCGGCACCTGCGGCAGCGACCACCAGCCTCGCCGGACAAGTCAGCGTGAGCAAGGAATTGCAACAGCGCTGGCGCAGCGCCGGGCTGCCGGCCAGCGCCACCTTGTTCATCATCGCCAAAGCGCCGGACGGCACGGCCATGCCACTGGCGGCGCGACGCTTTCCCGCCAGCAAATTACTGGAAAGTAACTCCCTGTCGTTCCAGCTCGACGACAGTCAGGCAATGAATCCAGCCAAGAAGCTCTCGAGCATGCAAAAAGTCCGCTTGGAAGCGCGCATCTCGATGAGCGGCACACCGGGCAAGCAAGCTGGCGATTGGTTTGTTGCCCTCGATGACGTTGCTGTCGGTAAGCAAGATGTGCTGTTGCGCATCGCTACCGTGCTGCCGTGAAGCGTACTCTGATGCAGAGCACGTATATTCGCTACTTTTTCCGATAGAAATTAAAAAATGATACCTGAACTGGGACAATTCGCCCTCGCGCTCGCGCTCGCACTCTCGCTCGTGGCCGGCAGCTACGGTTTGTGGCACATCAGTCGCCGCAGCCAAGATGAAGCGTATTTATCGCGCGCTATGGCCGGCTCGAGCATCTTGGTGTTCGGCTTGATTGCAGCGAGCTTTGGCGCACTCGTCGCCAGCTTCGTCAGCAGCGACTTTTCGGTGCGCAATGTTGCTGAAAATTCAAATATTTTATTGCCGCTGCAATACAAAATTGCCGCCAGCTGGGGTTCGCATGAAGGCTCCATGCTGCTGTGGATACTCATGTTGGCTGGCTGGACTGGCGCCGTCGCGCTGTTCTCGCAAGCGCTGGCCGCCGGCTTTCGCGTGCGCGTGCTGGCGATACTCTTGCTCTTGCAAGTCACCTTCCTGGGATTTTTACTGTCGAGTTCCAATCCCTTTCTGCGCCTGCTGCCAGCCGCTGCGGCCGGGCATGATTTGAATCCACTGCTGCAAGATCCGGTCATGGTCAGCCATCCGCCGCTGCTCTACATGGGCTATGTCGGCTTTGCCGTCAGCTTCGCGTTTGCCATCGCCGCCCTGCTCGAAGGCCGACTCGATCCGACTTGGGCGCGCTGGTCACGCCCCTGGGCCAATGCCGCTTGGTCATTTTTGACCATCGGCATTTTGCTCGGCAGTTGGTGGGCCTATTCAGTCTTAGGCTGGGGCGGCTGGTGGTTTTGGGATCCGGTAGAAAATGCCTCCTTACTGCCATGGTTAGCCGGCACCGCCTTGATCCATTCACTGGCCGTCAGTGACAAACGCAATGCCCTCAAAAGCTGGACCATCCTGCTGGCGATGGTTGCCTTCGCACTCTCGCTGCTCGGTACCTTCTTGGTACGCTCGGGCGTACTGACATCGGTACATGCCTTTGCTACCGACCCACGCCGCGGCATACTGATACTCGGCTTACTCATCGTCATCATCGGCTGCTCCTTCATGCTCTATGCTGCGCGCACCCGACAAGTCGGGCTGGGCGGCCAATTTGCTGCCGTATCGCGCGAATCCATGCTGCTGGCGAATAACTTATTACTCGTCTGCGCCCTCGCCGCGGTCTTGCTTGGCACCTTGTATCCCTTGATCGTCGAAGTGCTGAGCGGACAAAAAATGTCGGTCGGTCCACCGTATTTCAATGCCGTGTTCGCCCCCTTGCTGTTGCCGGCCGTCTGGCTGATGGCGCTGGCACCGCATAGCCAGTGGAAAGCCATGCCGTTGCTGGCAGCAATCAAACCGATGTGCCTGCCACTGCTGGTCGCCATCGCACTGACCGGCGCGGTCATCTGGAGCATGGGCAAGGGCAGCCTGCTGATGGCAATCGGTCTGGTCGCCGCCATCACGCTGGCGCTGGCCACCCTGGCCCATCCGCTGCAGCAATTACGCAAGCTCAAAGATAACGGTGCCTCGCGCGCCTTGTTCGACCGCATGCGTTTGCTCAGTCTGTCGTACTGGGGCATGATCGTGGCCCACTGCGGTATCGCCCTGTTCGTCGCCGGCGTCACCATGGTCAAAACCTATGAAATCGAACGCGATCTGGTGATGCAACCGGGTCAGACTGAAAGCATAGGACCATGGCGCTTGAGCTTCATTGGCGTCGATCAAGTTCCCGGCCCGAATTACCTGGCTGCCCATGGCGTATTCGAACTCACGCGTGGCGAAGGCAAGCTGATCGAACTGGTCGAACCGGAAAAACGCCAGTTCAATGGGGCTGGCCAAGTCATCACACAAGCCGCGATTTCTTACGGTTTCTTCGGCGATGTGTATGTCTCACTGGGCGAAGCCAGTACGACACAAGAACAAGCTTGGAGTGTACGAGTCTATCTGAAACCCTGCATCAATTGGATCTGGTGGGGCTGCGCACTGATGGCACTAGGCGGCATCCTGACCCTGTTTGACCGCCGCTACCGACGTCGGCCAGCAGCACAACATACTGAGGCATCGGCATGATGCGCGCCTTACGTCTGGGCCTGCCGTTGTTAGTGCTGGTTTTGCTTTCCATCGTGCTCGCCCGTGGTTTACAACTCGATCCGCGCCACCTGCCCTCGGTGCAGGTGGGTAAAGCCGCGCCAGCATTCAGCCGTCCCAGCCTGGCGCCAGCGGCAGCATTTTCCACGGCCGATTTGCGCGGCCAAGTCTGGATCATGAATGTCTTCGCCTCGTGGTGCTCGGCTTGTATCAGCGAGCACCCGCGGCTGCTGAAACTGGCCGCTGAACACCAACTGCCCCTGATTGGTCTGGCGTATAAAGATGAACCAGATGCGACGCGGCAATGGTTACAAGAGCATGGCAACCCCTACCGCCAAGTCGCCCTCGATATCGATGGCAGCGTCGCCATCGATTACGGCGTATATGGCGTTCCTGAAACTTTTGTCATCGATGCCAAAGGGATCATCCGCTATCGTCACGTCGGCCCTATCGATGATGATTTTTATGCCGTCCACATCGCACCGCTGCAAAGCGCTGCCGCCCAATGAAGGAAAACCTATGACCCGCCTTGACACTGGTACGCTGAAATCGGTGCCTGCCAGCGCGCAAGCCGACTACGAGCGCATGCAACACCTGGCGGCTGAATTACGTTGCCTGGTCTGTCAGAACCAAACCATCGCCGATTCCAACTCCGGCCTTGCCATCGACCTGCGCCATCAAATCAGCAGCCAGATCGAAGCCGGCAAAAGCGATGTGGCTATAAAGCAATATATGGTCGAACGCTACGGTGAGTTCGTGCTGTATCAACCGAGTTTCAACGCCACCAACGCCATGCTCTGGTTGGGGCCGTTTCTAATGTTGCTACTTGGCATAATTTTGACCTGGCGTATCATTAAAAAAAATGCCGCCCGCGCAGCCCTACCCGGCTTGCCTGCCGACCCTGCCGCACCCAGCGCCAGCCGCGCCTTAGAAATAGAGCAACGTTACCAACAAGATATACAGCACACAAAGTAACGCTGAAACAACAAGCATGCTCTGCAGATGGTGGAGAGCAAGTACAATTCTGGCATTATTGCAATAATCCAAGAAACTCCGTGTGCCCATCGGTTCGCCACGGTATCAACCAGGAAGCTCGATCACATGATGAAGCGCAAATTTCAACTGCGAATAGCCCTTCCGGTGTTCTTTGCCGCCTTGGTGACGATCACGGCGGTACTGATTTTCTTGGTCAATTACATTTTCTCGCTGTCATCGATGGATAAAGTCAGCCGTGATTACATCGGCAATGTCGGCAGCTTGGTACTGGAAAAAACCCTCAATCATTTGGCCCCGGCAGCCAAATTAGCCAGTATCAATGCCGATTTACTCGATCCGCACAACAGCCAATCCGATTATTTGAAAAATTTCAATCGCGTAACAATAGGGCAATTAAACGTCTACCCGCAAGTCACGCAAACCTATATCGCCGATACCAAGGGCAACTTCCTGCTCAACACCCGTGAAAAAGACGGCAGCATTGCCTCCCAATCGACCACCCGGCTCAGAGATGACGAAGCCGCCCGCAGCATCGTCGCGACCGCCTTGAGCATGCCGAAAGTCAGCCTGGAAGACAAAGCCGCCATCGCCGCCTTAGTCACGCCCATCATCAAGACCAGCGCCAGCTACCGCGATATCGACGGTCAGCCAAGCAGAACGGAAGTACTGAAGGGTTCGGTCTACGACCCGCGCCTGCGGCCGTGGTTTAAAGCTGCAGTCAAGAAAAAATCGACGACTTGGACCCCGGCCTACCTGTTTTCTTCAACCGGTAAGCATTTCGCTTCTGGCCAACTCGGCATCACCGCCTCAAGCCCGATCTTGGGTGCGCAAGCGTTCTCAGACTTGCAAGGGGTAGTCGGCGTCGACATCACCTTACTCGAATTATCCAAATTCATCGGCAGCTTACAAATCGGCAAAACTGGCCGCGCCTTCATCATCAACTCCACCGGTCAAATGATTGCGCTGAGCGATTACAGCAAGGTCACCGTCACCAATGAGGCTGGCCAAACCAGCCTGGCCAACATCAACCAGAGCAAAGATGCCGCCGCTTTACTCAGCTATCAGCTGCTGGCCAGCGAAACTTCCGAGCACCAACACGTACTCGATGTCAGCGGTCCGCGGTTTACCAAATTTCAATCAGCCGGTCTGAACTACATCGGCTATTTCCTACCGATACCGGAAGAACTCGGGCTCGACTGGTACATCGGCATCGTCGTACCGGAAGATGATTTCATCGGCGACATCCGGCGCAACCTGGTACTGAGCATACTCATATCGGGCCTCGCTTTGCTCATCGTCTTCCTGCTCTCGATCCGCCTCTCCAAAGGCATCACCCAACCCTTGGCGATACTGACACGTGAAGCACTGGCGATCCGCGAATTCCATGTCGACGGCTCATTGCCGCTCCATACGCGCTTTCGCGAGTTACATGAAATGGCGACGGCGTTCGAAAGCATGAAGGCCGGCCTGCGCTCCTTCCGCAAATTCGTGCCGGCCGATTTGGTGCGCACCCTGGTGCAGTCGGGCGAAGAAGCAAGTCTGGGTGGGCGGCGCGAACGGATCACGATTTTCTTTTCCGATATCGTCGGCTTTACCCGCATCGCCGAACAAATGAGTGCCGAAGCCCTGATCACGCATTTGGGCGAATATGTCAGCTTGCAAAGCAATGTCATTGAAGAAATGCGCGGCACCGTCGACAAATTCATCGGCGACGCCATCATGGCATTCTGGAATGCGCCGCTGCCGGTCGAGCAGCATGCGCTGCGCACCTGCGAAGCCGCACTGGCGGTGCAAGCCGCCTTACGCGCACAACGGCCGCACTGGCAAGCCCAAGGCCTGCCGATCTTCCATGCCCGCATCGGCATCGAGACCGGCGACGTCGTAGTTGGTAACATGGGTAGCGCCAAGCGCCTCAACTACACCGTCATTGGCGACACCGTCAATCAAGCCAGCCGCCTCGAATCGCTGGGTAAATTCTACCAAGTCAGCATCTTGATCGGCGAAGTCGCCTTTGGCGAAGCCGGCAGCGGCATCGAAGCCCGTTGGCTCGATCGCGTCATCTTGATGGGCAAGAGTAAAGCCATCAATATCTACGAACTGCTGGCAAAGAAAGGTGAACTGGGCGAACCGGCCCAGCAATTCCGCGCCCTCTATGAAAGCGCCCTGCTGGAATACTTCGCGCAACGCTGGGAAGCAGCCGACAGTTTATTCGCCCAAGCGCAACAATTGCAAGCGAACGACCATGCCTGCACCCTGATGCGCGCGCGCTGCGCCGAATTCACCCTGCACCCACCCGCCGACAACTGGAATGGCGCGTTTGTGCCAGACAGTAAATAACAAGGAAACGCATGTCGATGTTCAAGAAACTTTTTTACCGCCTGTGCTGGCTGTGCCTGATCAGTTTGCCAGCGCAAGCACAAAATGGCACGGCCGGCACGCTGCTACCACCCGATATACAAAAAATCAAAGACCGTGGCAGCTTACAAGTCGCTATGTATTCCAAAGATGTGATCCCGTATTTGATGGCCGACAGCATGGGCCAATTATCGGGTAATGACGTCGACTTAGCCAGAAATTTAGCTGCAGCACTGCAAGTTGAGATCAGTATCGATCGCTCGGCCAAAACCTTCAATGAGCTGGTCGACTTAGTCGCCAGCGGTAAGGCCGACATCGGCTTAAGCTTAATCAGTCGAACCCTCGGCCGTGCTGAAAAAGTACGTTTTTCCCATCCATATGTGATCGTGCGCCCGGTACTGGTGCTCAATCGTCTCACCGCCAGCCGCGCCGGTTTCGACGGTAATAACCCGCTCAAGGAAATGGCGCTGTTCCGCGGTCAACTGGCCGAACCCAAGGGCAACTCCTACATCGACTTTGCCAAGGCCGCCTTTCCCAAAGCCAGCGTGCTCGAGCTCGCCACTTGGGACGAAGTCTTCAATGCCGTATTCGAAGGTAAAGCCATGGCCACCCTGCGCGATGAAATCGGCGTCAAAAATTATCTGATGAAATACCCGGAACGTTCGGTGCAATTGAAAACCATCCCGATCACCGACCCCGCCCGCGCCGATGGCCTTGGCATTGCCGTCAACAGCAACAGTACGCATTTATTATCGTGGATTAATCTGTATTTGGAACTCAACTATCCGACGCGCAGCGCCGAAGATTTAGTCAGAATCTATGCGAAATATTATAAAAAATAATTTCCGGCTGCCGCTAGCGCTACTCGCGCTCAGCTTCTGGTGTTGTTACGCCGCGGCCGTGCCAGCCCAGCAAGTACCGGATAATCTGCAGATGGTGCAAGACATTCGCCTGCGTGGCCAATTGCGCGTGGCCGCCATGGCCGTCCCAGTCTATCCGTTCACGCTGCAAAAAGACGGTGTCTGGAGCGGCTACGACGTCGACCTCGCCACTCGCATCGCCAACGCCATCGGCGTCAAGCTCAATTGGGATGCCAGTTACCGCAGCAATGCCGAACTGATTGCCGCCCTCAAACAAAACAAAGCCGACATCGCCTTCTCCCGCCTCAAACGTGACTTGCAAAGCGCGCGGCAAATCCATTACACCAAGCCCTACATCAGTCTCAACTACGTGCTGCTGACCAATCGCATGCGCATCATGGCGCAGCGCCCCGGCGACGAATCGATCCAAGCCCTGAGCAAGCTGCCGCTGCAAATCGGTACAATCGACCAGAGCGCCTACCTGAGCATGGCTAAACAACGCTTTCCAGCTGGCCGCATCAGCGCCTTTGCTGATATCGCCAGTCTGCGTGCGGCGCTCGAAGCCGGTCGCATCGATGCCGCATTCTGCGATGAAGTCGAAGCCAAATACCTGTTCATCGAACATGCCGAACTCGGCATCCGCTTCGGTTATATCGCCTTACCGGAATTAACCAGCGGAATCGTGGCGATGGTCGACTGGCCGCAGCAGCACTGGCTGGCCTGGCTCAACCTCTTGCTCGAACCAAGCTCCGGCAACACCACGGTTAATCAGCTGTTTCTGCATCATTATTAAAATCAACACAAGGTCACACCCCCATGAAATCCGCTCCCGAAGCAGTGCAGGCTTACTCTCTCGACTGGCTCAAGTCGCCCGTCGTCATCCTCATTGCCATGATCGTCGGAATCCTGACCGGCTTATTCTTCCCCGCGTTCTCGCACATGATCGCACCGGTCGGTGCGATCTATCTCAAGCTGCTGCAAATGACCATCATCCCGATTCTGATGACCGCCCTCATCACCAGCGTCGGGCGCTTATTTTCCTCAGAAAGTGCGCGCCACAACATCGTTAAAATCATCGTCAGCAGCCTGATTTTTTTATTCGCCATCAGCCTCTTGGCCTTGGTGGTCAGCCTGTTAGTCGGCCCCGGTGAAGACCTGAGTAAAGAAGCGCAGATCTTGCTCGGTAAAACACTCAATGCCGCCGACCAGTCTGACGGTGGCACCCAGCTCGGCACCAGTCGCGGCTTTTTCGACTTTCTGCAATCGATGATCCCCTCGAATGTGTTCCAAGCCATGGGCGAAGGCTCGAATCTGTCCATCCTGTTCTTTTCACTGGTGCTGGGCGTAGCCACCGGAAAGATCGGCGGCAGCACCGCCCATCACATCCTCAATTTCACCGATGCCTTGTTCAAGGTGTTGTTCAAAATCATCAGCTGGATCATGTATTTGCTGCCGTTCGGCTTATTCTCGCTGCTGGCCAGCGAACTCGCCAGCACCGGTGCCGAAACCCTGGTGGCAATGGCCAAATTCGTCGCCATGATCTGGGGTATTTCACTGCTCATCATCTTGCTCGACACCATAGTGCTGTGCATGGCGACGCGCCGCTCGCCGCTGGTGGTATTGTCCGCCATGAAGGAATCCATGCTCATCGCCTTCGGTACCAGCAGCACCTTCGCTTCCATGCCGGCGGCAATCGATGGCCTGACCGGCGACAAACTCAGGATGTCACCGGACATCATCAACCTGGTCATCCCGCTTGGTGCCGTCATCAACCGCTTTTCCATGATCATCATTTACACCTCAGCAACCGTGTTTGCGGCCCAACTGTATGGCATATCGCTGAGCTTCCCCGATCTGGCTCTGGCGCTGGTATTGAGTGTGTTAGCCGCCACTGCCGGTGCCGGTGCACCCGGCATCGTCTCGATCGCCATGGTCTCAATTGTGCTCATTCCCTTAGGATTACCGGCACAAGCGATCACGATCTTGCTGTTAGCGATCAATCCCATCATCGACCCGATCGCCACGCTGGCTAATATCTACACCAACGTCACGCTCAGCGCAGTCATCGCCGCGTCAGAAAAATCCAGCCCAAACGCGACGGCCTGAGCGATGGTAAACACACAGCATCGCTTGAACGTAGCCGTACTGAGCGGCGGATTTTCTTCTGAAGATTATCTGTCGCGCCGCAGTGCTGAATTAATCATCGCCCACGCCAATCCACAGCGCTATCGCTGTACCCTGTTGAATTGGGATAGCGCCGGCTGGGTCGACGAATCAGCCCCGGATCAAGCCGCGCACATCGTCACGCGCCATGCCAACGTACTGGCCACCTTTGCCATTCAGGGGCGCTTCGATATCGTCATCAACACCCTGCACGGCGAACTCGAATGCGATGGCCAACTGCAAGGCATGTTTGAATTGATACGCCAGCCCTACACCGGCAATGGAAAAATGGCCAGCATCAAAGGCATGAATAAAATCCTGTCGAAACAAATCATGCGCGCCGCCGGCTTCCTCACGCCCGACTGGTATGCATTTACCCGCGCCGAGTGGCCCAGCCGCGCTGCCGACATCGGCGCTGCTGCCGCCGCTTTCGGCTTTCCACTGATCGTCAAGGCAGCCACCGGTGGCTCGAGCAATTCGACTGAATTAGTCGAAAGCCAAGAAGACATTCAGCAAGCCATCACGCGCCTGCTGATCAATTATGATGAAATTTATCTGGAACCCTTTTTGGATGGGCTCGAATACACTGCTGCCGTGTTCGGCCGGCCCGGCAGCCCGCAGTTCCAGAGCCTGCCGGTAGCCCGCATCGCCTACGCAGGAAGAATGTTCGATGCGGCTATCAAAAAATCTGATCGCTACCAAGTCGCCATTCCCTGCGGCCTGTCCGCCGCCACTCAACTGGAATTACAAAGCATCGCGGAAAAACTGCATGCCTGTTTTCGCTTCAATGCCTTTTCACGCGTCGATTTCCGCTTTGCCGATGGCCAGCCCTATCTGTTAGAAGTCAATACCCATCCCGGCTTGGGAAAAAACAGCATCGTCCCGCTGATGCTCAATGCCGCCGGCATTGCCTGGGAAAGCGCGGTCGATTGGTTGATCGACAATGGCTTGCAGCGGCAAGCTTGATGCGGCGCGTGGGCAGTCTGTCGCAAAAGCCTGATGGACGCTTTTTTACACCTGAAACACCGCATACCTCGTCAGTCCCGCATGCTTTTGGCTGGAACCCAGTATCGTTTTCAGCACTGAAAACAGCATGATTTCTGGCATTTTCAGTTCAGCACGAACGCCGCCAGGTTCCCGCGCAAAAGCGCGCTGATCATTACCCACAAGTCAGGTCGATTGCGCATCCATCCCGCCGCCCAATTCGTCATTGCCGCGTAGGCGGCAATCCAGTGGCGCGCACGCGCCTTTTATATCTGTGCGGCTCAGGCGCAGCAGGACGTGTTGATTTAACAGAAAAAAAAATGCCCTTAATCGACCATCCCACCCTGAAGGCACTGACGTGCCACTGGATTCCCCGCCTGCGCGGGGAATGACGAGTCGAGAGCAGGCCAGGTCGACTACGTATCCACCCAATCGCCCAATTCGTCATTGCCGCGTAGGCGGCAATCCAGTGGCGCGCACGCGCTTTTTATATCTGTGCGGCTCAGGCGCAGCAGGACGTGTTGATTTAACAGAAAAAAAAATGCCCTTGATCGACCATCCCACCCTGAAGGCACTGACGTGCCACTGGATTCCCCGCCTGCGCGGGGAATGACGAGTCGAGAGCATGGGGGAATGACATGTCGGCCAGTTGGAGTAATGATACCGACTCAATACCCTTTTGCGACAGCCTCTGAAGGGCGAGGTTTGCCGCGCAAGCGATCAATTGAAGCAAGATTTTTTCTACATTCTTCCTCACACAATTCGCAGGATAGAATGGCGATGCAAGGCTTGTGCACGCGATGTGAATATGCTCGCGCAAAAACAGTTCAATGTCGCCATCGTTCCAGTATGCTGCTGCCGCAAGCGCAGCTAAGCCGGCACCCTGACCCACCCTTCCATCAGCACGCGCGCACTGCGGCTCATGATCGCCTTGGTCACACTCCAACTGCCATCGTGTGGATTTTGCACGGCTTGGGCACCAACTCGCAGCGTGCCCGATGGATGACCAAAGCGCACCGCACTGCGTGCGCCACCACCGGCAGCCAGATTCACCAAGGTGCCAGGAATCGCGGCGGCGGTGCCAATGGCAACGGCGGCCGTGCCCATCATCGCATGATGCAACTTACCCATAGACATGGCGCGCACCAACAAATCGATATCAGCTGCCTGTACCGCCTTACCACTCGAGGCGATGTAATCAGCTGGGGCGGCCACGAACGCCAGCTTCGGCGTGTGCTGGCGCGTGACTGCCTGATCCAGCGCGCTGATCAAACCCATGCGCAGCGCACCGTGGGCGCGTATCGTTTCCAACTTAGCCAAGGCGAGCGGATCGCTGTTAATCGCCTCCTGCAGTTCACAACCGGTATAACCGAGCGCCGCCGCGTCGACGAAAATAGTTGGGATGCCGGCATTAATGAGCGTGACTTTGAGCGTACCGATACCAGGCACCTCAAGATCATCGACCACATTCCCGGTCGGGAACATCGCGCCGCCACCGCCCTCTTCTTCAGCGGCCGGATCCAGAAATTCAAGTTGTACTTCAGCCGCCGGAAAGCTCACGCCATCGAGTTCGAAGTCGCCCGTTTCCTGCACTAGCCCATCAGTAACCGGCACATGGGCGATGATGGTTTTGCCGATGTTGGCTTGCCAAATACGTACCCTCGCCATGCCACTCTGTATGCCGACGCCCAGCACGCGCTCCAACGCCACCAAGCCGCTGGCAATGGCAAACGAGCCGACTGCCGCCGATAAATTACCGCAATTCCCGCTCCAATCGACAAATGCCTGGTCGATCGCCACTTGGCCAAACAAGTAATCAACATCGTGCTCGGGCCGCGTGCTGGTCGCCAGAATCACGCTCTTGCTGGTACTCGAACTGGCACCACCCATGCCGTCGATCTGCTTACCATAAGGATCAGGACTACCGATCACGCGCAATAACAAAGCATCGCGCGCCGCACCGGGCACTTGCGCGGCCACGGGTAAATCTTGCAGACGGAAGAACACGCCTTTACTGGTACCACCACGCATATACGTGGCAGGAATTTTAATTTGAGGAAGATGGGCCATGTCTAGCACTCCGAAGAAAAAAGGGGCGCGCCGGAACCGGCGCGCCCGGAACAACAAGTAACTCAAACAACTTTTACGCCGCTTTGCTCGATTCGAGGAAATCCTGCGCGAAGCGTTGCAACACGCCGCCAGCTTCGTAAATCGAAACTTCTTCAGCGGTATCGAGACGACACAACATCGGCACTTCGAGGCGCTCACCATTTTTGCGATGAATCAGCAAGCTCAGCGTCGCGCGCGGACTGCGCACACCGCTGACATCATAGGTTTCACTGCCATCGAGCGCGAGCGTAAGACGATTCACACCAGGGAAAAATTCCAAAGGCAGCACGCCCATACCGACCAAGTTAGTCCGATGAATACGCTCAAAACCTTCGGCGGCAATCGCTTCCACCCCGGCCAAACGCACGCCTTTAGCGGCCCAATCACGCGAAGAACCTTGCCCATAATCGGCGCCGGCGATGATGATCAGCGGCTGCTTGCGCTCCATGTAAATTTCTATCG
Organism: Undibacterium sp. CCC3.4; assembly: GCF_034347425.1. Lineage (GTDB taxonomy): Bacteria > Pseudomonadota > Gammaproteobacteria > Burkholderiales > Burkholderiaceae_D > Undibacterium. The sequence continues at coordinate 2,450,406 of NZ_CP133779.1, read as the reverse complement.
CTTCCCACATACGCGAAATTTTTCCTTCCGGTTCAATCCGCGTCAGCGACCCGGCCTTGACTTGACCGTTTTCCTGCACCATTTCATTTTTTAAAGTTGGATTGGCGAAAGTGGCACGTTGCGCGGTTAAATGATCGCCGCGGTGAGTGGCATAGGAATTGAAATCTTCTTCCGGCAAACCCATTTTTGCCAAATACGCACCGGCCGCACTGTCGAGCATGATCGCGTTCGACGGTGACAAATGATCGGTCGTGATATTGTCACCCAATACCGCCAGCGCACGCATGCCCTTCATCGTGCGTTCCCCTGCCAGTGCACCTTCCCAGTACGGTGGCCGGCGGATGTAGGTGGTTGCTGGACGCCAGTCGTAAAGCGGGCTGACGCTGCTGCCATCATCGGCTTGTTTGGCGAACATAGGAATGTACACCTTGCGGAATTGTTCAGGTTTAACACTGCTAGCCACAATCGCATCGATTTCCGCATCGCTGGGCCAAATATCCTTGAGCGTCACCGGCAAGCCGGCGGCATCGATGCCGAGCACATCTTTTTCAATATCGAAGCGTATTGTGCCGGCAATCGCATACGCCACCACCAGCGGCGGCGAAGCCAAAAATGCTTGTTTCGCATACGGGTGAATCCGACCATCGAAATTTCGGTTACCCGACAACACCGCAGTCGCATACAAATCACGCGCGATCACTTCTTGCTCAATCACCGGATCGAGCGCACCGCTCATGCCATTGCAAGAAGTACAGGCATACGCCACCACGCCGAAACCCAGCTGTTCGAGCTCGCTCATCAAACCGGCTTCTTCCAAATACAAGGTGACGGTTTTCGAACCGGGTGCCAAGGAACTCTTCACCCAAGGCTTACGCGTCAAGCCACGGGCATTGGCATTTCGGGCGATCAAACCGGCGGCAATCATATTGCGGGGGTTATTGGTATTGGTGCAACTGGTGATGGCGGCAATGATCACCGCACCATCCGGCATCAAACCGGCTTCGTTCTCGACCTTGCCGCTGATACCGCGCGCCGCCAATTCCGAAGTCGGCACACGGTTATGCGGATTCGATGGCCCGGCAATCGTCCTTACCACCGACGACAAATCGAAATGCAGCACGCGTTCATATTCGGCATGTTTCAAACTCTCGGCCCACAAGCCGGTTTCTTTCGCATACAACTCGACGAGCTTGACCAGTTCATCGTCGCGACCGGTCAATTTCAAATACTTGATGGTTTGTTCATCGATGTAAAACATCGCCGCGGTAGCACCGAATTCCGGTGCCATATTGGCGATGGTGGCGCGGTCACCGAGCGTCAAACGCGCGGCACCGTCACCGTAAAATTCGAGGTAAGACGAGACCACTTTTTGCTTGCGCAAAAATTCCGTCAGCGCCAGCACGATGTCGGTGGCGGTGATGCCTTCCTGCGGTCGGCCGCTCAGTTCCACCCCAATGATATCGGGCAGACGCATCCACGAGGCACGTCCCAGCATCACGCTCTCGGCTTCCAGACCGCCAACGCCGATGGCGATGACGCCGAGCGCATCGACCATCGGTGTATGGCTGTCAGTACCGACCAAGGTATCGGGATAGGCCACGCCATCCTGCACTTGGATCACCGGCGACATGCGCTCAAGATTAATCTGATGCAGAATGCCATTACCAGGTGGAATGACATCGACATTTTTAAACGCTTTTTTAGTCCAATTGATGAAATCGAAGCGATCTTCATTACGTCGATCTTCGATCGCGCGGTTTTTAGCGAAGGCATTGGGATCAAAACCGCCGCATTCGACTGCCAGCGAGTGATCGACCACTAATTGAGTCGGCACCACCGGATTCACCAGCGCCGGATCACCGCCTTGCGCCGCAATCGCGTCACGCAAACCGGCCAGATCGACCAGCGCAGTTTGTCCCAGAATATCGTGGCACACCACGCGTGCCGGAAACCAAGGAAAATCGAGATCACGCTTGCGTTCGATAAATTGTTTGAGCGAATCCTCCAGCGTGGCCGGATCACAGCGGCGCACCAGATTTTCGGCCAAAACACGCGAGGTGTAGGGCAGTTTGTCATAGGCGCCAGGAGTGATGGCGTCGACCGCGGCACGGGTATCGTAGTAATCGAGTTTAGTGCCGGGTAGGGCTTTGCGATTTGCAGTATTCATGGCTCAGTCAGGGAAAAATTAAGAGACAGCAGCAGCGGCGCCGCCGCAGTAATCACGGCGGCAGCGTCGGCGCGCAGCTTATTGACGGTCTTTAAGTGGCACAAATGCGAGATCTTCCGGGCCAACATAATTGGCACTCGGACGAATGATCTTGTTATCGATGCGTTGCTCGATGATATGGGCGGCCCAACCGGAAGTACGGGCAATCACGAACAAGGGCGTAAACATCGCCGTCGGCACGCCCATCATGTGATACGACACCGCCGAGAACCAATCGAGATTCGGGAACATTTTTTTCGCTTCCCACATCACGCTTTCAAGCCGTTCAGCGATATCGTACATCTTGGTCGAACCGGCCTGTTGCGACAATTCTTTGGCAACATCTTTGATGACCTTGTTGCGCGGATCAGAAATGGTATACACCGGATGGCCGAAACCAATCACCACTTCTTTGTTTTCCACACGTTTTTTGATATCGGCTTCGGCTTCGTCCGGATTATCGTAACGTTTCTGAATTTCGAAAGCGACTTCATTGGCACCGCCATGCTTAGGACCGCGCAAAGCACCAATGGCACCGGCCACGGCCGAATGCATGTCGGAACCAGTACCGGCGATGACGCGACCGGCAAAGGTCGAAGCATTGAATTCATGTTCCGCGTACAAAATCAAGGAAGTATGCATGGCGCTGACCCATTGCGCAGACGGCGCAATGCCGTGCAACAGATGCAAGAAGTGGCCACCGATGGAATCATCGCCGGTTTCAACTTCGATGCGGCGGCCATTGTGGCTGTAGTGGTACCAGTACAGCAGCATGGAACCGAACGACGCCATCAATTGATCGGCAATATCGCGCGCGCCCGGCAAATTATGATCATCTTTTTCCGGCAGCATGCAACCGAGTGCAGACACCCCGGTGCGCATCACATCCATAGGATGAGCCGAAGCCGGCAAACATTCCAAGGCCGCCTTCAAACTGGCTGGCAAACCGCGCAGGGCTTTGAGTTTGGCTTTATAAGCGAGCAGTTCGGCCGGCGTCGGCAATTTGCCATGCACCAGCAAATGCGCGATTTCTTCGAATTCACACGTGGTGGCGATGTCGAGAATATCGTAGCCGCGATAATGTAAATCATTGCCGGTCTTGCCGACCGTGCACAAAGCGGTATTGCCGGCGGTAACACCGGACAAGGCCACCGATTTTTTCGGTTTGAATGGGGTAGTAGCTTCAGTCATTTTTTGCTCCTCGATGTCTCGCAGATATGGTAAGGAATGGTTTTATTTGTTTTTTTGCTGAGCAAACAGCGCGTCGAGCTTTTGCTCGAAGCTGTGGTAATTGATGCGCTCGTAGAGTTCCATCCGCGTTTGCATGGTATCGACGACGTTTTTCTGTGTACCATCGCGACGGATCGCTTCATACACATTTTCCGCTGCCTTATTCATGGCACGGAAAGCCGACAAGGGATACAGCACCAGACCGACGTCGACCGATTTCAACTCTTCCACCGTGAACAAAGGTGTAGCACCGAATTCGGTAATATTGGCCAGAATCGGCACGCGCAAATGCGCAGCGAAACGCTGATACATAGGCAATTCCGTGATCGCTTCCGGAAACACCATATCGGCACCGGCTTCGACATAGGCGTGGGCACGTTCGAGCGCACGCTCAAAGCCTTCCACCGCCAAGGCATCGGTACGCGCCATGATCACGAAATCGGGATCGCTACGGGCATCCACCGCCGCCTTGATACGGTCAACCATTTCCTGCTGCGTGACGATTTCTTTACCGGGACGATGACCGCAGCGCTTGGCACCGACCTGGTCTTCGATATGGATGGCCGCCGCGCCGAATTTAATCATCGACTTAACAGTACGGGCAACATTGAAAGCCGACGCCCCGAAGCCGGTATCGGCATCGACTAGCAGCGGTAAATCGCAGACATCGGTAATGCGGCGCACATCGGTGAGCACATCGTCGAGATTGGAAATACCGAGATCAGGCAAACC